>NZ_JBFTZE010000013.1:32331-197178 GCF_056406935.1 Pseudomonas sp. P1_A1
ACCAGGATCAAAAGATCGCAGCCTTCGGCAGCTCCTACACGGGGTCGCGCAGCTTCCTCTTGTCGCAAAACAAGAATAAGGAACCGTCATGTTCGATATCAGCACGTTCCCCAAGGCCGATGCCGTCCGCCGGGCTGCACAGTTGAGTCAGGACGACTATAAACGCCTGTACCGTGAATCCATTGAACATCCCAGCACCTTCTGGGCCGAACAGGCCACACGGTTCCTCGACTGGAGCACACCGTGGCAAACCGTCCAGCGTTACGACCTGAAAACCGGTGAAGCGAGCTGGTTCGCCGGCGGGAAGTTAAACGTCAGCTATAACTGCATCGACCGTCACCTGGAAAAGCGTGGCGATCAAACCGCGATCATCTGGGAAGGCGATGACCCCGCCGAATCCACGCAAATTACCTACAAAAAACTCCATCACAACGTCTGTCGACTGGCCAACGTGCTCAAAAGCCGTGGCGTGAAGAAAGGCGACCGCGTGTGCATCTACATGCCGATGATCCCCGAAGCCGCCTACGCCATGCTCGCCTGTGCGCGGATCGGCGCGATTCATTCGGTGGTGTTCGGCGGATTCTCCCCGGACTCACTGCGTGACCGGATCCTCGACGCCGACTGCCGCACCGTAATCACCGCCGATGAAGGCGTGCGCGGCGGTAAATTCGTGCCGCTCAAACAGAACGTCGACAAGGCCCTGCAAAGTTGCCCGCACGTCAGCAGCGTGATCGTGGTAGAGCACACCCAAAACCCGGTGAATTGGGTTGAAGACCGCGACCTCTGGTATCACCAGGCCCTGCGCGATGTCGGTGATGATTGCCCGCCAGAGCCGATGGACGCCGAAGACCCGCTGTTTATCCTCTACACCTCCGGCAGCACCGGCAAACCCAAAGGCGTGCTGCACACCACCGGCGGCTACTTGCTGCAAGCGGCGATGACCTTCAAATACGTGCTCGACTATCGCGACGGTGAAGTCTTCTGGTGCACCGCCGATGTCGGCTGGGTCACCGGCCACAGCTACATCGTCTACGGGCCGTTGGCCAACGGCGCGACCACGCTGATCTTCGAAGGCGTACCGAGCTATCCCAGCACCTCGCGCTTCTGGCAGGTGATCGACAAGCACCACGTGAACATCTTCTACACCGCCCCGACCGCCCTGCGCGCGTTGATGCGTGAAGGCCCCGGGCCATTGAAGGAAACATCCCGCGAGAGCCTGCGATTACTCGGCACCGTCGGTGAACCCATCAACCCGGAAGCCTGGGAGTGGTACTTCAATACCGTCGGCGAACAGCGTTGCCCGATTGTCGATACCTGGTGGCAGACTGAAACCGGCGGCATCATGCTCAGCCCGCTGGTCAGCACTCAACGGGTCAAACCCGGTTGTGCCACCCAACCGATGTTCGGCGTACAACCAGTGTTGCTTGATGAACACGGCAAGGAAATCAAAGGCGCCGGCAGTGGCGTGCTGGCGATCAAATCCAGCTGGCCGGCGCAGATCCGCAGCGTCTACGGCGATCCGAAACGGATGGTCGAAACCTACTTCAAGCCCTACCCCGGCTACTACTTCACTGGCGATGGCGCACGCCGCGACGAGGACGGCGATTACTGGATCACCGGGCGTATCGACGACGTCATCAACGTCTCCGGGCACCGCGTCGGTACGGCCGAAGTGGAGAGCGCCCTGGTGCTGCACGACAGCATTGCCGAGGCCGCCGTGGTCGGTTACCCCCACGACATCAAAGGCCAGGGTATCTATGCCTTTGTCACCCCCATGAATGGCATCGACCCCAACGATGATCTGAAGAAAGAACTGCTGGCCCACGTCATCAAGGAAATCGGCAGCTTCGCCAAACCGGACTTGATCCAGTGGGCCCCGGCCCTGCCGAAAACCCGTTCGGGCAAGATCATGCGACGGATCCTGCGCAAGATCGCCTGCAACGAACTGGACAGTCTCGGCGACACCTCGACCCTCGCCGACCCGAGCGTGGTGCAGGGCTTGATCGACAAACGCCTGAACCTGTAAATCACTCGTGCATCCGCCGTTTTCGGCGGTGGTGGTCAAGGCGTAGCATTGGCCATCGAGCGCTAGCCCCCTCTCATGATCGTTCCCATACAGAGCGTGGGAACGATCAGCCCATAGCTGTTAAACTCCCGCGCCCCCAATTCCCTCCAGCAAGGCGCCCAGCATGTCTTCCTTGAATCAGGCGCTGTGCGCCGCCCTTGATCGTCGCCAGGACCTGCTCGCCGAGCTGCATCAGCAAGGCACCGATTGCTATCGCCTGTTCCACGGCAGCCAGGAAGGTGCCGGCGGGTTGACCATCGACCGCTATGGCCCGCAACTGCTGGTGCAAAGCTTTCATCAGTCACTAGAGCGTGACGCCCTGCTGCAATTGCACGAAATCGTCAATCAACAGCTGGGCCTCGATAGCCTGCTGGTCTACAACGACCGCTCCCGCGGCAATTCGCGCATCGACCGCGAAGACACCGTCTACCGCGCCGATGAAGCCGCCCTGCAAGATTTGATCGGCCACGAATGGGGGCTGAACTACCGGGTTCGCGGGCGCCACGCCGGCCAGGACCCATTGCTGTTTCTCGACCTGCGCAACGCCCGTGGCTGGGTCAAGGCGCACAGCAAAAACAAAAGTGTGTTGAACCTGTTTGCCTACACCTGTGGCGTCGGTCTCTGCGCTGCGGCCGGTGGTGCCAGCGAGGTGTRCAACCTGGACTTTGCCGAAGGCAACCTGGCGGTCGGCCGCGAGAACGGTCTGCTCAACCCGCAATTGCCGACCATGGCGTTCATCCAGTCCGATTACTTCCCGGCGATTCGTCAATTGGCCGGCCTGCCGATCAGCCAGCGTCGCGGGCAAAAACTGCCGAGCTATCAGCGCCTGGAGCCGCGTCAATACGATCTGGTGCTGCTCGATCCACCGGCCTGGGCCAAGAGTGCTTTCGGCACGGTCGACCTGTTGCGCGACTACCAGAGCCTGCTCAAACCGGCGCTGCTGACCACTGCCGACGATGGCGTGTTGATCTGCTGCAACAACCTGGCGAAGGTCAGCATGGACGATTGGCGCGAACAGGTGCTGCGCTGCGCAGAGAAGGCCGGGCGCCCGGTGCGTGAGTGGACAGCGCTGACACCCGGCAGCGACTTTCCGTCGATGGATCAACAACCGCCGCTGAAAACGCTGATCCTGCAGCTCTGAAAATCCACACTAATAATCAGACAATTCCTATAAAGCGTGATTGCTTCGGAACCGCAAACGCATGCCATACTCCAAGGCACTCCGATTCCGACAGATGAAGCCACACATGCCCAAAGGATTGACTCGCGCTATCGGCGCCTTGTTAACAGCCCTGGCTCTATACAGCCTGTTGGGGTTTCTGATTTTGCCGGGCATCGCGTTGCGAGTTGCCAACCAGCAATTGGCCAACTACGCCACGACGCCCGCGACGATTCAGCGAATCGAACTCAACCCGTTCAGCCTTGAAGTGACTCTTTGGGGTTTGGTCATCGGCGAGCCGGGCAAGGAACAAGTGGGCTTCGAACGCCTGTACGCCAACCTGCAGATCGACAGTCTGTGGACCAAGGCGCTGCACCTGTCCGATATCGAACTGGACAAATCCAAGACCGAAATCCGCTTTAGCAAGGACGGCACGCTCAACCTGCTCGGGCTGTTCAAAATCCCCGCCAGCGAACCGACCCCGGTCGACCCGAACGCCAAACCCTTCCCGCTGCGGGTGGAGCGGATCAAACTGGCCGGCGGCTACGTGCACTTCGAAGATGCCCGGCCCAGCGAGCCGATCGAATTCCTCTACGACAAACTCGATTTCGAGCTGAAGAACCTCAGCACCCTGCCCGACGACAACGCCGACATGACCCTGGTCGCGGTCGGCCCGGCTGGCGGGCAGATCGACTGGACCGGCAATTTCAGCCTGACCCCGATCGCCTCTGAAGGTAAGCTGAAAATCACCGATGGCAAGATGAAATCTTTCTGGCCCTACGTGCGCGATGCTGTGCCACTGGTCCTGGAAAACGGCGTCCTGAACCTGAGCACCGACTACAAACTCAATCTGAACAAGGGCACTGAACTGCTGCTGAGCAACGTCGCCGTCAGCATCGCGCCTTTCGCCATCAAGGCTCCGGACGGCCGACCGCTGGCGAAGCTCGAACGGCTGGACATTAGCGACACCACCGTGGACCTGGCCAAGCAGCAAGTGGTGGTCGGCAAGATCCGCAGCCAGAAACTGGAAACCTGGGCCGCCCTCGAAGCCGATGGGCAACTCGATTGGCAAAAACTGTTCGCCAGCCAGCCGTCCAAACAGGCGGCCAAAGCCAACGCCGAACCCACCAGCACACCCGCGGCAGCCGATTCACCGAAGCCCGAACCGACTGCGCCGAGCAAGCCCTGGCAGGTACTGCTCAAAGACGTGCAACTGCGTAATTATCAGGTGCACCTGGCCGACCGCAAGGCACAACCCGCCGTAGCGCTGGAGCTCGGCCCGCTGAACCTGGACCTGCAGAATTTCGACAGCCTCAATGGCTCCCCTTTCAACCTCAAGCTCGATACGGGCGTGGGCAAGCAAGGCAAGATCATGGCGGACGGCACGGTCAATCTGGCCCCGATCAGCGCCAAACTGAACGTGCAGACCAGGGATATCGACCTGCGCGTCGCCCAGTCCTACATCAACCCGTTCATTCGCCTCGAACTGCGCAGCGGCATGCTGGGCAGTGATCTGGCGGTCGACCTGAAGAGCACCGAGCCGCTGGCGTTCAGCGTCACAGGTAAAGCCCAGATCGATCAGTTGCATACCCTCGACACCCTGAAAACCCGCGACTTCCTCAAGTGGCAGCAGTTGGTGCTCGAAGGCCTGAACTATCAGCACGGCGACAGCCTGTCGATCGATAAGGTCAACCTGTTCCAGCCCTATGCGCGCTTCATGATCAACGATGATCGCACCACCAACATCGATGACCTGCTGATCCCGCAACCGGCCGACTCCGGCGCCGCACCGACCAAAACCGCCGCAGCCAAACCGGCAGCCGGAAAAGAAAAACCGCTGGGCATCCACATCGGCGGCATTGCCATCAATGACGGTTCGGCAAACTTCGCCGACTTCAGCCTGACGCCGAACTTCGCCACGGCCGTCCAACAACTGAACGGGAACATCGGCACCATCGACAGCCGCCACGTAAAACCGGCCAGCGTCGACGTCAAAGGCAAGGTCGACCGCTATGCGCCGGTGACCATCAAGGGCTCGGTCAACCCGTTCGACCCGATGGCCAGCCTGGACATCGCCACCAGTTTCAAACGGGTGGAACTGACCACCCTGACGCCCTATTCCGGCAAGTTCGCCGGTTACCGCATCCGCAAGGGCCGGCTCAATCTGGATCTGCATTACAAGATCACCAATGGTCAGCTCCTGGCCGAAAACAAAGTGGTGGTCGAGCAGCTGCAACTGGGTGAAAAAGTCGACAGTCCGGATGCAGTAAGCCTGCCGCTGAAACTGGCGATTGCCCTGCTCAAGGATGTCGATGGGAAGATTTCCATCGAACTGCCGGTGAGCGGCGACCTGAACAACCCACAGTTCAGCATCATGCCGATCATCTGGCAGACCCTGCGCAATCTGATCGTGAAGGCGGCCGCGGCGCCGTTCAAAATGATTGGCGGGCTGGTCAGCGGCGGTGGTTCAGAGGACCTGGGTACCGTGGCGTTTGC
Source organism: Pseudomonas sp. P1_A1 (assembly GCF_056406935.1). Lineage (NCBI taxonomy): Bacteria > Pseudomonadati > Pseudomonadota > Gammaproteobacteria > Pseudomonadales > Pseudomonadaceae > Pseudomonas > Pseudomonas sp. P1_A1. The sequence continues at coordinate 38,052 of NZ_JBFTZE010000013.1, forward strand.
ACCAGGTTCAAGTGACTTGAACAAGGAAGCCGAAGCGACATTGATCAAACTGTCCCAGGCGCTCAAGGAACGTCCGGCCCTGCGCCTGGAAATCGAAGGCACTGCCGCCAAGAGCAGCGACGGCCCGCTGCTCGCCGAGCAACGCCTGGAACGGGAATACCAGTACAACTACTACAAAATGCTCCAGCGCCGCGGTGACAAAGTGCCGGCCCAGGCCTCCATGCTGGAAGTGCCGGACAGCGAGAAAGGCCCGCTGCTCGAAGGAATCTACCGCACGCGCCTCAAGATCCAGCCGCCCGCGGAATGGAAGGATCTGGGCAAGGAAGAACGCAACAAAAAAATGCGTGAAAGCGTGATCGGTTTCTGGAGCTCCAGCGAGGTTCTGTTGCGTCAGCTGGGCCAGGAACGGGCCAGCAGCATCAAGGACTATCTGGTGGACAAAGGACAGTTGGCCGATGACCGTGTGTACTTCATCGACGCCAACCTCGGTGAGGCCGAAAGCGATGGCCGCGTGGTGACGGCCATGCATCTGGATGCCGAGTGATGGGCGCGCAATGGCTTATGAGCCTGGCCCTGGTATTGGCTGCCGGCCAAGCCGCGGCGGCCGATACCCTGCGCTGCGGCAGTCAATTGATCAGCGTCGGGGACAGGTCCAGCGAAGTACTGCAAAAATGCGGAGAGCCCGTCGCCCGCGACCTGCTTGGCTACAAGCGCAGCGCCAATCGACGGGAAGAGTTTCAGGTCGAGGAATGGACCTACGGGCCCAACAGCGGGATGTACCAGTACCTGCGCTTTGAAGGAAACCGGTTGGTTCAAATCACCAGCAAACGCGGTAACTGAACTCGCTCCCACAGTTTTTTGCGTTGCTCCCAATAGAACAGGCCCCGACACGAATGTCGGGGCCTGTAACGGCCACGTCCATATGGCCTTTCGCATGAACTCTCAAAAAGCGACAGACGTATGACCTGGCCCGCCTGCCGCATCTTCTCCCGGTCCAGGCGAGAAGCCTTGCCTTACTCGGCTTTCAGGCCATCAGCGGACACCGCTTTGACGCCTTTGATTTTCTTGGCGATAGCCACGGCGGTTGCTTTCTGAGCGTCAGTCACCGCAACGGTAGAGGACAGCGACACGACGCCTTTGTTGGTTTCGACTTTGATATCAGTGCCTGGAATGCCTTTTTCGGTCACCAGGTCTGCTTTGACTTTGGTCGTGATCCAGGTATCGGAAGTAGCCTCTTTGGCTTTGGTCACCTCACCGGCGGCCAGCGTCATGGGAGCCTGGGTGGTCTGGGTGGTCTGTGCAAATGCAGCGCTGGTCATGGTCAAGGTCAGCGCGGTAGCAGTAGCGGCAGCGATAGCGAACTTCTTCATACGAGTAACTCCTGTTCTTCTGGAAAGTCTGCTGCGTGTCGTCTTGTCAGCAGGGTTACCAGAGAGAGTGCGAACGCTGTGCCAACTGCTCGATAAAAAATAAATACATATAAATCAATAATTTAGCAACAATGACAATTTTCGAAATCATGCAAAATGCATGACTCTGAAATTATCGACATGCAACATGCGGGTTTAACGCGGGCCTGAAGTCGTGAATTGCCGGTGGTTTTCGCGATCATCCAAATCGCTCCCAAATGCCCCATAAAAAAAAGCCCCGCGTCGTGAGAAGCGGGGCATTGTTTATGCCTGGTGATAGGGCTCAGGCGCCGGTGCAGCCTTTAGGGGCGTACTCCTGTAGAACCGTCGTGGCGCATGTCCAGCCACCGGCGAGGGTACGCGAAAGCGTAATGGTTTTGCTGAGCACAGGCCCTGGAGCATTGAGGATCGTGCAGCCAATAGTGCCCACACCGCTAGAGGCGGTACCCGATGCCGTAATTGTGCAATTACCTGTAGTCGCCGTACCGCCGATCAGGGCGAGGGTAGGATCGGTACCTTGATTGATAATGTCTTCAAAAGGGACTTTCAGTGCCGAGATTTCTGCCAGCGCTGCGGTAACCTTCGCTCGCGCCTGGTACTTCGAGTACTGCGGCAACGCAAACGTCGCCAGAATCCCGATGATCGCCACCACGATCAGCAGTTCGATCAGGGTAAAACCATTTTGATTTTTCATAGACAGGCTCCATGCATGAGTCGAAATCTCATGATCTGTAGAGGGTACAGCACAGCTCATGCCAAGTCGTATGCGCCCCTGCAGACTGGGCTCGGGATCACGACAAAGACCTTTCCTACTCCCAGGATCCGCACTTTCTGACACTTTTTGTCACCTCACCTCGGCTGGTTTGGCTCCACTGCTTGACTAGGCTATAAGTCATTAACCGCCTGTGTCCGGAATCCCAATGAATGACATTGCCCTTAGCGGTCTGGCCAAGCAATTGGTGCTGGCCGAGCTGATCACTGATCAAAGTGCGCAACAGGCTTATCAGCAAGCCCAACGCGATCGAGTCTCACTGGTCAGTTATCTGGTGCAAAACAAACTGCTGAAAAGCTGGCAGGTTGCCGAGGTGGCTTCGGAGCATTTCGGCATGGCCCTGCTGGACCTCAACTGCCTGGACAAAGACACCCAACCCAAGGGGCTGGTCAGCGAAAAACTGATCCGCCAGCACCACGCCCTGCCCCTCTGGCGACGCGGCAACAAACTGTTCGTGGGGGTTTCCGATCCGAGCAATCAACAGGTCATCAACGACATCCAGTTCAGTACCGGGCTGAATACCGAAGCCATCCTGGTCGAAGAAGACAAGCTCAGCGACGCCATCGAAAAATTCTTCGACAGCCACGCCACCGGCCTGGAAGAGATGGCCGATGTCGACCTCGACGGTCTGGACATCGAGTCGGTCGATGACCAGAAACAGGACGTCATCGCCGGACAGGACACCGATGACGCGCCCGTGGTGCGCTTCGTCCACAAGATGTTGCTCGATGCGATCAAGAGCGGTTCTTCCGACCTGCATTTCGAACCCTACGAGAAATCCTACCGCGTGCGGATGCGCACCGATGGCATCCTGCATGAAGTCGCCAAGCCACCAACGCAACTGGCCAACCGCATTGCTTCCCGGCTCAAAGTCATGGCCAGTCTCGACATCTCCGAGCGGCGCAAACCCCAGGACGGGCGGATCAAGATGCGCCTGTCCAAGAGCAAGTCCATCGACTTCCGGGTCAACACCCTGCCGACCCTGTGGGGCGAAAAAGTGGTGATCCGGATCCTCGATCCGTCCAGCGCGCAAATGGGCATCGATGCCCTCGGCTATGAGCCGGAGCAGAAAGACCTGTACATGGCCGCCCTCAAGCAACCACAGGGGATGATCCTGGTGACCGGGCCCACCGGTTCAGGCAAGACCGTGTCGCTCTATACCGGGCTGAATATCCTCAACACCGTCGACATCAACATCTCCACTGCCGAAGACCCGGTGGAAATCAACATGGAGGGCGTCAACCAGGTCAACGTCAATCCCAGGCAGGGAATGGATTTCGCCCAAGCGTTGCGCTCGTTTCTGCGCCAGGACCCGGACGTGATCATGGTCGGCGAAATCCGCGACCTCGAAACTGCCGAAATTGCCATCAAAGCCGCCCAGACCGGGCACATGGTGCTTTCCACCCTGCACACCAACAGCGCCGCGCAAACCCTGACCCGCCTGCACAACATGGGGATTCAGGGCTTCAACATCGCGACCTCGGTCAGCCTGATCATTGCCCAGCGCCTGGCGCGCAAGTTGTGCAGCCATTGCAAGAAACCCATCGAGATTCCCCGCGAGGCGCTGCTCAAGGAAGGCTTCCCCGAGGAACGCATCGGCTCGTTCACGATCTATGAACCGGTCGGTTGCGATCAATGCAACGCTGGCTACAAAGGGCGAGTGGGGATTTATGAAGTGGTAAAGAACACCCCTGACCTGCAACGGCTGATCATGGCCGAAGGCAATTCACTGGAGATCGACCTCCAGATGCGCAAGGACGGCTTCAACGACCTGCGCACCTCGGGCTTGCTCAAGGCCATGCAAGGCATCACCAGCCTTGAAGAAATCAACCGGGTCACGAAGGACTGAATATGGCGGTCAAAGCAGCGAAAATCAGCGTGTATGCCTGGGAAGGCACGGATCGCAAAGGCGCGAAAATGACCGGCGAGTTGACCGGACAAAATCCCGCGCTGATCAAGGCCCAGTTGCGCAAGCAGGGCATCAACCCGGGCAAGGTGCGGAAAAAATCCGCGGCCATTTTCAGTGCTGGTAAGCGCATCAAACCCTTGGACATTGCCCTGTTTACCCGGCAGATGGCGACCATGATGAAAGCCGGCGTACCACTGCTGCAATCGTTCGAGATTATCGGCGAAGGCTTCGATAACCCGAACATGCGCAAGCTGGTGGACGAGGTGAAGCAGGAAGTCGCCGCCGGTAACAGCTTCGCCGCGGCGCTGCGCAAAAAGCCCCAGTATTTCGATGAGCTGTACTGCAACCTGGTGGACGCCGGCGAGCAGGCCGGTGCCCTGGATACCCTGCTGGAACGGGTGGCGACCTACAAGGAAAAGAGCGAAAGCCTCAAGGCCAAGATCAAGAAAGCCATGACCTACCCGCTGGCCGTGGTGTTCGTCGCGATCATTGTGACCGGCATTCTGCTGGTCAAGGTTGTGCCGCAGTTCGAGTCGGTATTCTCGGGGTTCGGCGCCGAACTGCCGGCGTTCACCGTGATGGTCATCGGCTTGTCGGAGTTCATGCAGGACTGGTGGTGGATGATACTCGGCGTGCTGGCTGGGGGGATCTTCGGCCTGCGCCATGCCTTCAAGAATTCCCCGGGCTTTCGCGACCGGACGGACACCTGGCTGCTGAAACTGCCGTTGGTTGGCGCGCTCATGTACAAGTCCGCCGTGGCCCGATACGCCCGTACCCTGTCGACGACGTTTGCCGCCGGCGTGCCACTGGTCGAAGCCCTGGAGTCAGTGGCGGGCGCGACCGGCAACATCGTGTTCAAGCGAGCGGTGTTGCGCATCAAGCAGGACGTTTCGACCGGCATGCAGCTGAATTTTTCCATGCGCACCTCCGGCATATTTCCGACCATGGCGATCCAGATGACGGCCATTGGCGAAGAGTCAGGCGCGCTGGACGACATGCTCGACAAGGTCGCGAGTTTCTACGAGGCCGAGGTGGACAACATGGTCGATAACCTGACCAGCCTGATGGAGCCATTCATCATGGTGGTGCTGGGGGTTATCGTCGGCGGGCTGGTGGTTGCAATGTACCTGCCCATCTTCCAACTCGGCTCAGCGATCTGATATGTCCTTGAACGATTTTCTGAGCCTCAATCCGCTGGCCTTCGTGATTACCGCAGGGCTGATCGGCCTGCTGATCGGCAGTTTTCTTAACGTGGTGGTCTGGCGCCTGCCGAAAATGCTTGAGCGTGAATGGCGCCTGCAGGCCCATGACGTACTGGACTTGCCAGCCGAAGCCCCCGGCCCCACTTACAACCTGATACTGCCCCACTCCGAGTGCCCCCACTGTGGCCATCGGATTCGAGTGTGGGAGAACATTCCAATACTCAGTTATCTGTTTTTACGCGGGCGATGCTCGAACTGCGCGGCGCCGATCAGTAAACGTTACCCGCTGACCGAACTGGCCTGCGCCCTGCTGTCGGCGTTCGTCGCCTGGCATTTCGGTTTCGGCTGGCAGGCCTGCATGGTGCTGGTCCTGAGCTGGGGACTGTTGGCGATGAGCCTGATCGATGCCGAACATCAACTGTTGCCGGACGTACTGGTGATGCCGTTGATGTGGCTGGGATTGATCCTCAACAGCTTCGGGCTCTTCGTATCACTGCATGACGCGTTCTGGGGCGCGGTGGCCGGCTACATGGCGCTGTGGACGGTGTTCTGGCTGTTCAAGCTGATCACCGGCAAGGACGGCATCGGCTACGGTGACTTCAAGCTCCTGGCGATGCTAGGCGCCTGGGGCGGCTGGCAGATCCTGCCCATGACCATTCTGTTGTCATCGCTGGTAGGGGCCATTCTCGGGATGATTTTGCTGCGCCTGCGGGATGCGAAAACCTCGACGCCGCTACCCTTTGGACCCTATCTGGCCATTGCCGGCTGGATTGCCTTGCTCTGGGGTGGTCAAATAACCGGCTTCTATTGGCAGTTTGTCGGTTTGAAATGAATACCCCTGTGGAAAAACCCTGGATTCTCGGCCTGACCGGCGGCATCGGCAGCGGYAAAAGCGCGGCCGCGCAGCACTTCATTGACCTCGGTGTGCACGTGGTGGACGCCGATCATGCGGCTCGCTGGGTGGTCGAACCCGGCCGCCCGGCACTGGCAAAAATCGCCGAGCACTTTGGCCCCGGCGTGTTGCAAGCCGATGGCCAGCTGGATCGTGCGGCCCTGCGCAAGCTGATCTTCGAGGTACCGGAAGAACGCCGCTGGCTCGAAGCGCTACTGCATCCGTTGATCGCCGAGGAAATCGCCCATCATCTGGCCAAGGCACAATCGCCTTACGCGATTCTGGTTTCGCCGCTGCTGATCGAGTCCGGGCAGTACGCCATGACCCAACGGGTCCTGGTGATCGATGCCCCGGAACAGTTACAGATCGAACGCACCCTGCAGCGTGACCAGACCAGCGAACAGCAAGTCCAGGCGATCCTCAAGGCTCAGTCCAGCCGACAGGACCGCGTGAGCCATGCCGACGATGTGGTGGTCAACGACCGCGACCTCGCCTGGCTGCACAGCGAGGTCGAACGCCTGCATCACTTTTACCTTACTTTGCGTGGAGGCCAGTCATGAGCCAAACCCCGACCGTCGATTGCCCAACCTGTGGCGCCCCTGTCGAATGGAGCCCCGAGAACAAATATCGGCCGTTCTGTTCGGACCGTTGCAAACTGATCGACCTGGGCGCCTGGGCGTCGGAAGAACACAAGATCCCGGTGAGCCCGGATGCCGAAGACGAGTTGTTCAGCGAAGACTTCGACCCGCGTCACTGATCCCAGCCATCAGGGCCGCATAAAGCCATAGTCCTGGCCCTCGTCGAGGTTCTCGGCGAGAAACCGCAACTCATCGGCCAGGTCTTCAGTATTGCGCACTGCCTTGCTCTGCTGCACCACTGCACTGAGCAAGGCGCGCAGGCTCAATCCCGGATCGAAGCCCACCTCTTGCGCCACATCCAGACTCTGACGCAACTCCTGCCTGGCCCACTCATAGACACTCATTTCGATGCTCCTGAACGTTTTCCGAAGCATGGATTCGTCAACGTTTTTTGGATTTGATGTGGATCAAGATTTGGGATCGTCATCTTTCCAGGGCGCCGATAGATAGCGCGTGCGATTGAACGTTTCCAGCCATTCGGGGCAGAACACCACCAGTGCGCTGACCACCATGCCGTTGATGAACGCCTCCGGAAAAATCAGCAACCACAGGTAACCGACAAAGTCTTCCAGCCAGTACGGCATGGCGAATCGCTCGTCGTACCACAGCAGCGTGAGCGCCAGGATCAGGCATAACAAGGCCGACAACGCGGCAGCCAAAAAACCGGAGCAAAAGATGTACACGAAGGGATTACGCGGCTGTGCACGCTCCACCAGGATCGCGCAGCATTCGGTGACCAGCACCGGTAGCAGGATCAGCAGCGCTCCGTTTACGCCGACAGCGGCCAGGTCCTGACGCCCGAGCAACACCAAGCCCACTTGCGCGACCAACCCGCCGACAATCGCCAACGGCCAATCCAGCAATAACGTCACGGCCGTCATGCCGATGAAGTGATAGGACACGCCGGTATCGAAGTCCCGCCGCACCAGCCACAGCATGAACAGCGCGAACACCGTACCGAACAACAGATGCTGGCGGCGGCTGTCGCTGAACAGCTCGACCCATGGCGCTCGTGCAATTGCCCAGATCAGCACCGGAACATAGATCAGCCACCCCACCGTCAGGGTTTCGGATGAGAGTAACTCGGCACCGATCATGGCTGGGCACACTCCCTTGTCTTGCCAGAAGAGAACAGGTCATCAGTCTACACCGCCCTTCGACTTTGCTCTGGAGAGGCGTGGGGGGCATATCCGTTGCTGCGGTAATGGCGATGGCGGCCACCGCACCGGGCAAGGCAAGGCAAGGCAAACACCATGAAGTTCAGTTGCAGCGGCAGGCTGATCCCCAGAGATCGCTATCCGTTTTGTGCAATGCCCGGAACCGGGCGTTGGGCGGGGAAAGAGAGTCTTGAATCAGAGCAACCTGTGGCGAGGAGCACGTCTATGCTGGACTTACCCAGCTCATGCCTTTGCTCCTATCTACAGGAGGAAAAATCAATGGTTCCCACGCCCATTTCCGAGAAGGCTTTCTCCCGCGGTCTGCTCGATGTACTGATTCGTGCCGGGTTGATTGCCGTTCTGGTGGTTTTCTGCTTCCAGATATTCAGTCCATTCCTCGATCTGATGCTGTGGTCGATCATCCTGGCAATCACCCTCTACCCATCGCACGTCAGGTTCAAAGGCGTGCTGGGAAACAAGGATGGGCTCAGCGCGACGCTGATTGTGCTGATCGCCATCTGCATCCTTATGGTGCCTGCCTATTTGTTGGGAACCTCGATTGCAGACTCCGTGGAACGGGCGATGAGCATGGTCAAAAATGACAGTTTCCATATCCCCCCTCCGTCCGATGCAGTAGCCGGCTGGCCACTCGTGGGCAAACCTCTTCATGGCTTATGGACACAAGCTGTCACCAACCTGCCCGACCTGCTACAGAAGTTCATACCGCAAATCAAAGGTGTCAGCCTCTCCCTGCTGAGCAAGCTGGCAGGGGCCGGCATGGGGCTCCTTTTATTCATCTTCGCGCTGATTATTGCCGGTATTTTTTTAGCCTATGGTGAAAATGGCCACCGCAGCGCAGTGCAAATCGCTTCGCGCTTCTGCGGCCCGGTCAAGGGACCGAAAATCACTGAGCTGTGCACCGCGACCATCCGGGCAGTGGCGTTGGGCGTCGTCGGCATCGCCTTCATTCAGATGCTGTTGGTCGGTATCGGCTTTGTGTTCATGGGCATCCCCGGCGCAGGTCTTCTCGCCTTGGCGGTGCTGCTTATTGGCATCATGCAATTACCGGCCACCCTGATTACCCTTCCGGTCATCGTCTACGTCTTCGCGAGCGAAGGTGCCAGTACGGCGACCATCGTGTTTGCCATCTATGTCTTCGTTGCGGGCCTGGTCGATAACGTCCTCAAGCCGTTGCTGCTGGGTCGAGGTGTTGATGTGCCAATGCCGGTGATACTGATCGGTGCCTTGGGCGGCATGGTCACGAGCGGTATCCTCGGCCTGTTTATCGGCCCCGTAATACTGGCGGTCGGCTATCGGCTGTTCTGGCAATGGGTGGACGATCAAGCGCAAGAACCCGGGAGAGACCACCAGGGACCGACCTGACACGTCTGCCGAGGATATCGCCATGCTGTTGAATCTACTGGCCGGCGTTCCCGTGATGTTGTTCTGCCTGCTCATGCAAGCCGTTTTCGTGACTATATGTTTGCGTCATTACGTGCATTTCAGGCATGCCCAACCCGCTCGTGCATCGCAATGGCTTAATATCCTGTTGCTGTCGATGGTGATGCTGCTGATGTTGCTCGGTAATTTCGTGCAAATCGCCATCTGGGCCACGCTGTTCATGCTGCTCAACGAATTCGACGAGTTCACCACCGCGCTGTATCACTCGGCAGTCAATTTCGCCACGCTGGGCTACGGAGACATCATCATGTCCTCTCGCTGGCGTCTGCTTGGCCCATTGGAGGCAGCCAACGGTATTCTGATGTTTGGTGTCTCCACCTCGGTGATGACCGCTGCGGTGATGGATGTCATAAAGCACAACACGGACAGGCTACAGTAGCGTCAACGCCCATAGGCATGCGCCGATCATGGCAGGGCCTTCTCCAGCGCCTCGCGCAATTGTGCCGCCGTGGCGTATTCGTGCTCACCCACCAATTGACCGTCCTTGAGCTGCAGCCACAGCACTTTATCCACGGCACCGGGGTAACGGGGTGCCACGCGACCATCACGGTCAAGCATCACTCGATAGGAATAATCGCGCATGGCCGGTACTGCGAACATTTTCGCGATCAGTCGAGGCATGCGCTGGATATCCGCGACAAATACCGCGTGCCGAGCCTCCAGGTAGCCCTTGGGCTGGCCCTGCAAAGCGGCGTCGACCAGTTTGGCGGCGTCCATGCTACGCGCCACCAGCAGCGTCCGAGTCTGGTTATCGAGCGTGAAGGCCTGATCGAACTGATCAAGCAAGGTCCACGGCGCCAGGCGCTCGCCAACCTCCAGCGCCTGGGCCCAAAGAGGCAGGAGACTGAGCAATAACACCGGCCAATATTTCACGTTCTATCCTCGTTCGAGCGCATATGCGTAATGGCCATCAGTCTACACCGCCCGTTCCGGGTGCCCAGTGCCCCTGTTTACCATTTCGCGCTTTCTGCTTGTCGTAAATGAACGCTAAGCTTGGGCCTATGGATGACTCAGATTATTTACGCCTGCTGACCATCGCGGCCGAGCAAGCCAACACGTTCCTTTCCAATGCCCGCAAATGGGAGCGCGAGCGTTGGGTTTGCCAGCGCCTGCTGCAAGGCCTGAACATTCCCTATCGCGCCGATGAGTTTGCCCCCGCCGGAGAGCCGCCGGACGTGCTGTTTCGCGACGCGAATTTCGAGGTGTTCTTCGTGCTCGACGAGGGCCGGCGCCTCAACGATGAATGGCGTGATGAGCTGCAACGCCGGCGCAGCGCGTTTTCCCTGAGCCAGCTGGTGCGCCGCGAGGCCAAGCCCCGGCGCATCCCGGCCAATGAGTTCCTGCTGAGACTGGCGCCGACCTTGCGCAAAAAAGCCCACAACTACAAAGAACGCGGCATGGACCTGGGGGATCTGGACATCATCGCCTTCGCCAGCCTCAAGCGCGAAGTGCTGGATCTCAACAGCCACTTCCCACCGCCCACCGAATACCTGCGCCAGGGCTGGCGCTCGTTGTCGCTGGTCGGCCCGACCTTCGCCCGCGTACTCTTCGCCCACCCGGATGCCCCGGATTTCCTGCGCAGCAACCTGGGACGCAGCATCGTCTTCGATGTCGGGATCAGCTTGTGAGTCCCGCCACATATAGCGGCAACCCTGCACAGGATGGCGCAATCACTGGCCGAATGTTACAAAGCGCAATCGTTCGCCCGAACCACATGCACCGTTCAACGCTTGCAGACAATCTGCTGTAACGTCTGCACATTCAGCAACGTCTACCCGACGAGGCCTTTATGACCAGCCGCCTGAACCCCGACGACCAGAAGCATGTCGAAGAATACCTGCACCTGTCCCAGCACCGAGTCGAGCGCCGGCCTTTCCGGCCGTGGATGCTCCTGGTGGTGGTGCTGGCAGTGACCATTGGCCTGGGCCTGTTGAGCCGACTGATCAGTTATCTGACGCTATGAGCTGCATCGCGCTCGCTCGGGTAATTGCACCGATTTCTTTTAGCCTTGCGAGATATCCCCATGACTCATCGTATTGTCATCGTTGGCGGCGGCGCCGGCGGTCTGGAGTTGGCTACCCGTCTGGGTAAGACTCTGGGCAAGCGCGGCACGGCCAGTGTGATGCTGGTCGACGCGAACCTGACCCACATCTGGAAACCGCTGTTGCACGAAGTGGCCGCCGGATCGCTCAACTCTTCCGAAGACGAACTCAACTATGTCGCCCAGGCAAAATGGAACCACTTCGAGTTCCAGCTGGGGCGCATGAGCGGGCTCGATCGCGCGCAGAAAAAGATCCAGCTGGCCGCCACCTACGACGACGCTGGCCTTGAACTGGTACCCGCGCGCGAAGTGCCTTACGACTCGCTGGTGATCGCGGTCGGCAGCACCACCAACGACTTCGGCACTCAAGGCGCGGCGCAACACTGCCTGTTCCTCGACACCCGCAAACAGGCCGAGCGCTTCCATCAGCAACTGCTCAATCACTACCTGCGTGCGCACGCCGGGCAAACCGACACCGTGCAACAGATCAGCGTGGCCATCGTCGGCGCCGGTGCCACCGGGGTCGAACTGGCAGCGGAACTGCACAACGCCGCCCATGAACTGGCGGCTTATGGCCTGGACCGGATCAAGCCGGAAAACATGCACATCACCCTGATCGAAGCCGGGCCACGGGTTCTCCCGGCGCTGCCGGAGCGGATCGGCGGGCCTGTGCATAAAACCCTGGAGAAACTCGGGGTTAACGTCATGACCAATGCCGCAGTCAGCGAAGTGACCGCCGACAGCCTGATTACCACCGACGGCCAGGTAATCAACGCCAGCCTCAAAGTCTGGGCCGCCGGGATTCGTGCACCGGGTTTCCTCAAGGACATCGATGGCCTGGAGACCAACCGCATCAACCAGCTGCAAGTGCTGCCGACCCTGCAAACCACCCGCGACGAGAACATCTTCGCCTTCGGTGACTGCGCGGCCTGCCCGCAACCGGGCAGCGACCGCAATGTGCCGCCCCGCGCCCAGGCGGCCCACCAACAGGCTTCGTTGCTGGCCAAATCGCTGAAACTACGGATCGAAGGCAAGGCCCTGCCAGAATACAAATACACCGACTATGGCTCGCTGATTTCGCTGTCGCGTTTTTCGGCTGTGGGTAACTTGATGGGCAACCTGACCGGCAGCGTGATGCTCGAGGGCTGGCTGGCGCGGATGTTTTACGTGTCGCTGTACCGCATGCACCAGATGGCGCTGTATGGCGCGTTCCGTACGGCGATGTTGATGCTGGGTAGCAAGATTGGGCGTGGGACCGAGCCGCGGCTCAAGCTGCACTAAATTTTCGGCGTCTGTCAGGGCCTCATCGCGGGCAAGCCACGCTCCCACAGGATCTGCGTCGTACGCAAATATGCGGCCAACAAAGATCAACTGTGGGAGCGTGGCTTGCCCGCGATGCAGGCGCCTCGCTCTACCCCGTGCACACTTCTGTGTCTCACTGTATCTCCCCCCACGATTTCACCCCTTCGCTTACAAACTCCCTCCTTGCGCGACACAGTAGCGATACACCACGCCCGCTAAATGGCCACGCCCGAGCAAGGCATCGCCTGCTTCGGACATCGCCGCACTTACGTGGCGTCCTTTATCGAACGGTTGTGTCGTGCAACCCAGGAGATTCGTAATGTCCCGTACCACTACTCTCAGCAAAAACACCGTTGGCCTGCTTGGCGCTGTCCTGGCTGGTGGCCTGATGTTGTCCGGCTCCGTATTCGCCGCACAGCCACTGACCCAGGGCTACATGGTCGCCTCAGCCGAAACTTCGGTAAAAACCCCAGAAGGCAAATGTGGCGAAGGCAAGTGCGGCGATGCCTCGATGGCCAAGACCGACACCGATGGCGATGGTCAGGTGTCCCGTGCGGAGTTCCTGAAAGTGGCGCCCAAGGGCGACTTCGACAAGATCGACACCAACCACGATGGTCAAATATCGGAACAAGAGGCTTTCGACAATGTGAAAGCCAGCTACGAAGCCAATGGCAAACAAATGCCAAAAGGCTTGTTCGAGCACCTGAAAGACAACAGCTAAGCCAATGAAGACCATGCCCTGCTTCTGCATCGAGAAGCGGGGCTTTTTTTCGTCCGGCGGATTTACAACTGAAACCGCTGCACCATGGTCCGTAACGAATTGGCCAACTGCGACAGCTCATGGCTGGAGGCGCTGGTCTGATCGGCGCCGGCAGCGGAGCGTACCGACAAATCGCGAATGTTCACCAGGTTGCGATCAACTTCACGCGCCACTTGCGCCTGCTCCTCGGCGGCGCTGGCGATCACCAGGTTGCGTTCGTGGATCTGGTGAACCGAAGCGGTGATGGTCTGCAGCGCTTCGCCCGCATGCTCCGCCAACGCCAGGGTGCTGGCTGCCCGCGAGGAGCTGGCTTGCATGGAGTCCAGCGCCTGGGTTGAGCCAGTACGCATGCCCTGAACCATTTGTTCGATTTCCTGAGTCGACTGTTGCGTGCGGTACGCCAGGGCACGCACTTCGTCGGCAACCACCGCGAAACCTCGACCACTTTCGCCCGCACGCGCCGCTTCGATGGCCGCGTTGAGAGCCAGCAGATTGGTCTGCTCGGCAATGGCACGAATCACATCCAGCACTTTGCCGATGTCCTGGGACTGATTGGCCAGCGATTGCACCAAACCGCCCGTCGTCTGCACATCGCTGGCAAGGGCGCTGATGGCACTCACGGTTTCGCTCACTCGCTGCTGACCAACGTGTGCCGACTCACTGGATTGGCGCGTGGCATCGGAGGTAGAAACCGCATTGCGTGCGACCTCCTCTACCGCCGTGGTCATTTCGGTAACGGCCGTTGCCGCTTGTTCAATCTCGTTGTTCTGCTGTTGCAGGTTCTGAGTACTGTCGAGGGTGACCGCGTTCAATTCATCGGCTGCCGTCGCCAATTGCGCCGCCGAACCGCTGATGCCCTGCAAGGTGTCACGCAGGTTGTGTTGCATGGTCGCCAGCGCCTTGAGCAAGCGGCTCACTTCGTCGTTGCCATGGGTCTCGATGGGGCGGGTCAGATCGCCTCGTGCCACGTTTTCCGCAGCGTTCAACGCCTCTGCCAAGGGTTTGACGATGCTGCGGGTCAACAGCATCGCAAGGCCGACCGTGGCCAGCGCCGCGAGGACAATGAACAGGCTGACGATCATCCGGGAGTTGGCATAGTGCTCTTGGGATTTCTGGCTCTCGGCGGCCACTTGCCGGGTGAACAGTTCCGCCAGATCGTTGAGCTGTTTGCCCGAACCGTCGACAACGGTCTTCATGTCGACCAGCAGTAGTTTGGTCAGCTCGTCACGCCTCCCTTGCTCAGCGAGGGTGAAGGATTGGGCGATGCCGCTGCGGTAGGCGGCGAAGGTTTTTTTGAACTGGTCATACAACTCCTGGCCCTCAGGGGTGGTGACCAATTTGTCATAAGCGGCGATTTTCTCGCTCAACTCCTTGTCGCGCGTGTCCATTTGGCTGCGGTAAGTGGCGATGTTCTTCGGATCTTGATCCAAGGCCATGCGCAGGGAAATGGTACGGATGCGCAGCATGAGCTCGCGGATCTCGTCACCGCCGCGAATGCTCGGCAACCATTGGGCCTCCACCGCCACCTCGCTGTCGCGAATGCTCGACATCTGCCCCAGTGCAAATACCCCGAGCAATGCCACCAGTACCGCGATCAAGGCAAAACCCAGCGCGGCGCGAGGGGCAATATTCAGCTGACGAAGAAACATAACGAGCGCCTTTGTTTTTATTGGCTGGAGTGGAGGCCCTGTCCGTGCCCCGTTAGCTCGTTATCGGCAAGTTGTACGATGACTTGAAGCGATCTGCTTTTTCGCAGATAAAAAAAATCCCCGTATCTTTCGATACGAGGATTTTTAATATGGTCGGGGTAAGGGGATTCGAACTCCTGACATCCTGCTCCCAAAGCAGGCGCGCTACCGGACTGCGCTATACCCCGGTAAAAAAAAGGCACCTTTGAAAGGCGCCTTCTGCGAACAGAGCTTTTGGCGTCTGATCTTAAGATTCGATTCCAGCGTTAACTGGTTTCAAAAATGGTGGGTCGTGTGGGATTCGAACCTACGACCAATTGGTTAAAAGCCAACTGCTCTACCAACTGAGCTAACGACCCAAAAATGGTCGGGGTAAGGGGATTCGAACTCCTGACATCCTGCTCCCAAAGCAGGCGCGCTACCGGACTGCGCTATACCCCGGTTTGAAATTGGCTCCGTGACCAGGACTCGAACCTGGGACCCAATGATTAACAGTCATTTGCTCTACCGACTGAGCTATCACGGAACTACACATTTCAATTACAACTGGTATTTCAATTTACAACTGTGAAGCTTGCTTCACCTCTTCGACTCGTTCGCATCGCTGCGTTCGTGTGTCTGAGGCGCGCTATTCTACAATCTTAAGCACCTCTGTCAACCCCCTAAATTGCTTTCAAGTTAATGATTTGCAACTTATTTCAGATTCCTGCTTGGGGAGCAGAAACCCTCTCGAGGTGACTTACTGCGGGGCGCACTTTACAAGCATTTTCCTTTGAGTTCAACAGCCTATCGAAAAAAAGGCCTCGCTATGCGAGGCCTCTTTCAATTTGCTGCCGCAGTGGATCAGACGAAGACGATTTCGTCGTGCTCCACCACACCTTTGGCGGTCTCTCCGGGCATGAAACGACCCGACAGAATCAGCTGTGCCAGCGGGTTCTCGATCCAGCGCTGAATCGCCCGTTTGAGCGGCCGTGCGCCATAGACCGGGTCGTAACCGACGGCGATCAGCTTATCCATCGC
Organism: Pseudomonas sp. P1_A1; assembly: GCF_056406935.1. Taxonomy (NCBI): domain Bacteria; kingdom Pseudomonadati; phylum Pseudomonadota; class Gammaproteobacteria; order Pseudomonadales; family Pseudomonadaceae; genus Pseudomonas; species Pseudomonas sp. P1_A1. The sequence continues at coordinate 54,303 of NZ_JBFTZE010000013.1, forward strand.
TTCCGGACTCAGCTCAAGCTTCAGCTCGCGCTCGGTCAGACGGCTACGCAGGCGACCCAACTGGATCTCGGTAATGCCGGCGATCTGATCCCGAGCCAGCGGCTCGAAAATCACCACTTCGTCGACCCGGTTGATGAACTCCGGCCGGAAGTGCGTGGAAATCGCATCCATCACCGCCGCACGCTGCGCCTCACGATCACCGACCAACTCCTGGATCTGCACCGAGCCCAGGTTGGAGGTCATGACGATCACGGTATTTTTGAAATCCACCGTGCGGCCATGGCTGTCAGTCAAACGGCCATCTTCGAGCACTTGCAGCAAGATGTTGAACACATCCGGGTGGGCCTTCTCGACCTCATCCAGCAGGATCACCGAGTAAGGCTTGCGACGCACCGCCTCGGTCAGGTAACCGCCCTCCTCATAGCCCACGTAGCCTGGTGGCGCGCCGATCAGACGAGCCACGGAATGCTTCTCCATGAACTCGGACATGTCGATCCGTACCATCGCCTCTTCAGTATCAAAGAGGAACTCGGCCAGCGCCTTGCACAACTCGGTTTTACCGACACCGGTCGGGCCGAGGAACATGAACGAACCGCTCGGGCGATTCGGATCGGACAACCCGGCACGGGAACGCCGCACTGCGTTGGAGACGGYGATCACTGCTTCGTCCTGACCGATCACACGTTGGTGCAACAGGCTTTCCATCTTCATCAGTTTTTCGCGCTCGCCCTCGAGCATTTTCGCCACGGGGATGCCGGTCCACTTCGACACGACTTCAGCGATCTCTTCTTCAGTCACCTTGCTGCGCAACAACTGGTTTTCGCTTTTACCGTGCTGGTCGACCATTTGCAGGCTGCGCTCCAGGTCCGGGATTACCCCGTATTGCAGCTCGGCCATGCGGTTCAGGTCGCCTTTACGGCGCGCGGCTTCCAGTTCCTGACGGGACTGTTCGATTTTCTGCTGGATCTGTGCCGAACCCTGGACCTCGGCTTTTTCCGAGTTCCAGATTTCTTCAAGGTCCGAATACTCACGCTCATGACGGGCGATTTCTTCCTGCAGTTTTTCCAGACGTTTCTTCGCCGCGTCGTCGCTTTCTTTCTTCAGCGCCTGGGATTCCACCTTCAGCTGAATCAGACGACGTTCCAGACGGTCCAGCACTTCCGGCTTGGAGTCGATTTCCATGCGGATGCGGCTGGCGGCTTCGTCGATCAGGTCGATGGCCTTGTCCGGCAGTTGGCGGTCAGTGATGTAGCGATGACTGAGCTTGGCCGCGGCGATGATTGCACCGTCGGTGATTGCCACCTTGTGGTGAACTTCGTAGCGCTCTTTCAGACCACGCAGGATGGCGATGGTGTCCTCTTCGCTCGGCTCGTCCACCAAGACCTTCTGGAAACGCCGTTCGAGGGCCGCGTCCTTCTCTATATATTGGCGATACTCGTTGAGCGTGGTCGCACCGACGCAATGCAGCTCACCGCGAGCCAATGCCGGTTTGAGCATGTTGCCCGCGTCCATCGAGCCTTCGCCCTTGCCGGCGCCGACCATGGTGTGCAATTCGTCGATGAACAGAATGATCTGCCCTTCCTGCTTCGACAGTTCATTGAGCAGGGACTTGAGGCGTTCTTCGAACTCGCCGCGGTACTTGGCACCGGCAATCAGCGCCCCCATGTCCAGGGACAACAGGCGCTTGCCTCTCAGGCCATCCGGCACTTCACCGTTGATGATGCGCTGGGCCAGGCCTTCGGCGATGGCGGTTTTACCCACGCCAGGCTCGCCGATCAACACCGGGTTATTCTTGGTCCGGCGTTGCAGAACCTGAATGGTGCGGCGAATTTCATCGTCACGGCCGATCACAGGATCGAGCTTGCCCTCTTCAGCGCGCTTGGTCAGGTCGATGGTGTATTTATCCAGCGCCTGCCGAGATTCTTCCTGGTTGGCGTCATTGACCGCCTCACCGCCGCGCAGATTGTTGATTGCGTTTTCCAGCGCCTTTTTGCTCACGCCCTGGCCGAGCAGCAATTTGCCGAGCTTGCTGTTCTCGTCCATCGCGGCGAGCAGCACCAGTTCGCTGGAGATGAATTGGTCACCCTTCTGCTGAGCCAGGCGATCGGCCTGGTTGAGCAGGCGTGCCAGATCCTGCGACATGTTCACGTCACCGGTCGGGTTCTGGATTTTCGGCAACTGATCGAGCGCTTTGGTCAGCTCTTTACGCAGGCTGTTGACATCGAAACCCACCTGCATCAGCAGGGGTTTGATCGAACCACCCTGCTGTTCAAGCATGGCCTGCATCAAATGCGCCGGTTCAATGGCCGGATGATCGAGGCCGACAGCCAGGGATTGGGCGTCGGACAAGGCTAACTGCAGCTTGCTGGTTAAACGGTCTATACGCATGGGTTCACCTTCCTTTTGAGCAGGCCGGACCTATAAACATCCCGAATAAAGAAACCTGCCAGATACCGCTATAGATGTGGTCGATTCTGGGAGATTCAAGCGTCGTGCAGTTGATGTAGATCAGAGAAGTCTAGCGTTCGAGCCAGATCAGGGAGGCAAACCGGCCGGTGCGAGGACTGCGGCGGTAAGAAAAGAAACGCGGATCGGTCACTGTGCAGAAACCACCGCCATAAACAGCGGTGACACCGCGAGCGGCCAGACGCAAACGCGCCAGTTCATAGATGTCGGCCATGAACTTGCCGGCATTCTGGCTCGGCACGAAGGCTTTGGCGGCTTCAGGCAATTGCTGGACGAAGGTTTCGCGCACTTCCGGGCCGACTTCAAAGGCTTGAGGGCCAATGGCCGGGCCGAGCCAGACCAGTACGTCTTCGGGCGGTACAGCCAGACTGTCGAGGGTCGCTTCCAGCACACCCGCCGCCAGCCCGCGCCAACCGGCATGGGCGGCAGCGACGCGGGTGCCGGCACGGTCGCAAAATAGCGCAGGAAGGCAGTCGGCGGTCATCGCTGTGCAAGCGATACCGGGTGTTGCCGTCCAGCTGGCGTCGGCAGTGGCTACCAGGTTTGGGTCCGCTTGGGCCACGACAATGCCGTGAACCTGTTGCAACCAAGCCGGTTGAATCGAAAAACGATCGGTGAGACGACGGCGGTTTTCGGCGACGGCTTGAGGGCTGTCGTCGACGTGATCGCCGAGGTTGAGGCTGTCGAACGGCGCCAGACTGACGCCGCCCGCACGGGTGGTAACGCAGGCTTTGACGCTGGCCGGCGCAGGCCAGTCAGGCGTCAGCCAGGTCATCCGATGAACGCCTCGCGGTCTTGCTTGAGCAGCGACAGCAACCAGACGAAATCATCCGGCAGTGGCGATTCCCAGCTCATGCGTTTACCGGTGGTCGGATGATCCAGCTCCAGGAATCGCGCATGCAGCGCCTGACGCGGGAAATTCTTCAGGGATTCGACCATGGTCACGCTGGCGGCCGGTGGAATACGGAAACGACCGCCGTAGGCAGGATCTCCGACCAACGGGTAGTTGATGTGCGCCATGTGCACGCGAATCTGGTGCGTACGACCGGTTTCCAGCTTCACTCGCACGTGAGTGTGGGAGCGGAAACGCTCGAGCACGCGGTAGTGACTGACGGCTTGCTTGCCACCTTCCATCACCGCCATGCGCTGGCGTTGCTGGCCGTGACGACCGATCGGGGCGTTGATCTTGCCGCCGGCCGTCACCACACCGATCACGATGCACTCATAGATCCGGCTGACGCTACGGCTCTGCAATTGCGTGACCAGCTGTGTCTGCGCCTGAATGGTCTTGGCTACCACCATCAGACCGGTGGTGTCCTTGTCCAGGCGATGCACGATACCGGCGCGGGGCACATTGATGATGTCCGGCACGTGGTGCAGCAAGGCGTTGAGCAAGGTGCCGTCGGCGTGACCGGCGGCCGGATGCACCACCAGGCCCGCAGGCTTGTTGATCACCAGGATGTCGTCGTCTTCATAGACGATGTCCAGCTCGATGTCTTGAGCGATCCATTCGCCCTGAGCTTCCTGCTCGGCAGTCAGTTCAAGAATGGCGCCACCGTGAACGATGTCTCGCGGGCGGATAACCGCCCCATCCACAGTCAGGCGGCCGTCTTTGATCCAGGCGGAAAGGCGCGAGCGCGAGTGCTCAGCGAATAATTGTGCGGCGACTTGATCGAGGCGTTGGCCGCCCAATTCGGACGGCACCTCTGCGCGAAGTTCAATTTTATCGGACATGCTCAGACTAGGCGTCGGCACAGCCTTTGGTTTCGGCTGCGCGCTTGTGGTTAAATACGGCGTCTTTTGCCCCGAGGCTTTTCAACGGGGCACTCATCATAACAGGACGGCCCCGCCCAAGACAGCGGCCGTCATAGGGACGCAAGCCGCCATGCAAGTGAAACACCTGCTGCTGATCGCCATCCTCGCATTGACCGCTGCTTGCTCATCGAAGGAAGTCGTAGACGAAAACCTGAGCGAAGTCGAGCTGTACCAGCAGGCTCAGCACGATCTGGACAACAATAGCTACACCAGCGCCACAGCCAAGCTGAAGGCCCTGGAGTCGCGTTATCCGTTCGGTCGCTATGCCGATCAGGCTCAACTCGAACTCATCTACGCCAACTACAAGAACTCCGAGCCTGAGGCTGCAAAGTCCGCCGCCGAGCGATTCATTCGCCTGCACCCGCAGCACCCGAACGTCGATTACGCCTACTACCTCAAGGGCCTGACCTCTTTTGACCAGGACGTCGGCCTGCTGGCGCGCTTCCTGCCACTGGACATGACCAAGCGTGACCCGGGCGCGGCCCGCGACTCCTACAACGAGTTCGCCCAGCTGACCAGCCGCTACCCGAACAGCCGCTACGCGCCGGACGCCAAGCAGCGCATGATTTACCTGCGCAACCTGCTGGCGGCCTATGAAATCCACGTTGCCGACTACTACCTGACCCGTCAGGCCTACGTTGCCGCCGCCAATCGTGGCCGTTATGTAGTGGAAAACTTCCAGGAAACCCCATCGGTCGGTGACGGCCTGGCAGTGATGACCGAAGCCTACCAGCGTCTGCACCTGGACGATCTGGCTGCGACCAGCCTCGAAACCCTGAAACTCAACTACCCGAACCACCCGAGTCTGGTGGACGGTCAGTTCGTGCCATCGGTAGCCGAAGCCGACAACCGTTCGTGGCTGAGCAAGGCCACCCTGGGCCTGATCGAATCCCGTCCGCCGCTACCGCCAGGCGAAACCCGCGCCAACCAGGACGTGCAGAAGCAGTTCCAGGATGCCAAGGACGCGATTCCGAACGAGCTCAAGCCTAAAGATGAAAACGGCGATGTGATCGAAGAACCGGAACCCGAGTCCAGCAACACCGACCGTTCCTGGTTCAGCCACATGACCTTCGGCCTGTTCGACTGACGCGGGGATGTTGCACCGGGAAGGCGCCTTTCGAGGCGCCTTTTTTATTGCCGGATTTTTGGGTGAGCGTATTGCGCTGTGCGCTTGACCCGTCCTTGGCTAAACTGCCAATTCATTAATCAAAAAGCAGCTAACCATGCTTCGTCTATTGTTCTGGATCGCCCTGATTGCCGCTGCCGTATGGTTCTGGCGCAAGTTCAAGGGCCCGACGTCGGTCGCCAATATGCCGCGCGAGCAAGATGCTCCGCCCATGGTTCGCTGTGCTCATTGCGGCGTACACCTGCCCCGCGACCGCGCGTTGAAACTCGAACAACAGTGGTATTGCAGCCAGGCTCACCTTGAGCAAGGCCCGGGCCCCAGTGATCGCTGAGACGCCCAGCCCAGGCAACAAACAGGCCCAGCGACTGCTGCGCCTCTATCACCTCTACCGCTTAAGCGTCGGCATCACCCTGGTGCTGTTGATCTCCAGCAACATGGACAACCAGTTGCTGAAGTTCGCCAATGACGACCTGCTGCGCAACGGCAGCTGGTTGTACCTGGTGCTGAATATCCTGCTGGTGGTCTTTCTGGGGAACACCCGGCGCCCCGCGCAGTTGTTCAGTCTGGCGCTGGTTGATGTCCTGCTGCTGTGCGGCCTTTTCTACGCGGCAGGCGGCATGGCCAGCGCCATCGGCAATTTGCTGATCGTGTCAGTGGCCATCAGCAATACCCTGCTACGCGGGCGTGTCGGTCTGCTGATCGCAGCGGTCGGTGCCCTTGGCATCGTGGGTTTGAGCTTCATCCTGAGCTTCAGCCATCCCGCCAGCCCCGGTGATTACCTGCAAGTCGGCACCCTCGGCGCCCTGTGTTTTGCCGCGGCGCTGCTGGTGCAAGGCTTGACCCGACGACTGGAAGTCAGCGAGAACCTGGCCGAGCAGCGGGCCAGCGAAGTGCTCAGCCTGGAAGCGCTCAACGCACTGATCCTGCAACGCATGCGCACGGGCATTCTGGTGCTCGACGACCAGCGCCGGGTGCAACTGGCCAATCACAGCGCCTTGACCTTACTGGGGCAGGAAAAACTGGACGGCCAGTTGATCGACGATTACTCGATACCGTTGGTCGAGCGGCTCCAACTGTGGCTCAACAATCCAACGTTGCGCCCGCAAAGCCTGCAGATCGCCAGCAACGGCCTCGAGCTGCAACCAAGCTTCATTGCCCTGGACCAAAGCCCGCACCACCAGACGCTGGTTTTTCTCGAGGACCTCGCCCAAATCGCCCAACAGGCCCAACAACTGAAACTCGCCGCCCTAGGTCGCCTGACCGCCGGGATTGCCCATGAGATCCGCAATCCACTGGGCGCCATTAGTCATGCCGCGCAGTTACTGCAGGAATCCGAGGAACTGAACGGTGCGGACCGGCGTCTGACGCAGATTATTCAAGACCAATCTCAGCGCATGAATCGGGTAATCGAAAACGTCCTGCAACTGTCCCGTCGCCAGCAAACCGTACCGCAACGGCTTGATTTAAAGCCGTGGCTGCAGCACTTCGTCGCCGAAACCCGCGAAGGAGCGAGCGAACGTCAGCAGATTCACCTACGAATCAGCTCGGGAGACTTCAAAACCCTGATGGATCCGGATCAGCTGACCCAGATTCTCGATAACCTGTTGCGCAATGCCTGGCGCCATAGCGCCCTCAAGCATGATCGGGCGCAGGCCTGGCTCGAGTTGTTTGTCGACCCCGACAGCCAGCTGCCGACCCTGGAAGTCCTGGACGATGGCCCCGGCGTTGCACCGGACCAGCGCACGCACTTGTTCGAACCGTTCTTCACCACCAGCAGCCAGGGTACTGGCCTGGGGCTTTATCTGTCCCGTGAGCTGTGCGAAAGCAATCAAGCCCGCCTAGACTTCAAATCACGCCAAGGCGGCGGCTGCTTTCGCATCACCTTTGCTCACGGACGGAAACAAAGTTGAACACGAGCCCACGGCAAAAAATCCTGATCGTCGACGACGAGCCGGATATCCGCGAACTCCTGGAAATCACCCTGGGACGGATGAAACTCGACACCTTCAGCGCCCGCAACCTCGCAGAAGCGCAGGCGCTACTGGCACGGGATACGTTCGATCTGTGCCTGACCGACATGCGCCTGCCTGACGGCACCGGTCTGGCGCTGGTGCAGCACATCCAGCAGCGCTATGCGCAAGTGCCGGTGGCGATGATCACTGCCTACGGCAGCCTGGAGACAGCAATAAATGCCCTCAAGGCCGGCGCCTTCGACTTCCTGACCAAACCGGTCGACCTCACCCGCCTGCGCGAACTGGTCATCAGCGCCCTGAGCTTGCCAGCGCCAGGCGGCACCAGCAGCGGCATCGACCGTCGGCTGCTGGGCGACTCGCTGCCAATGCGCAACCTGCGCAAACAAATCGACAAACTGGCCCGCAGCCAAGCCCCGGTCTACATCAGTGGCGAGTCCGGCAGCGGCAAGGAACTGGTCGCTCGACTTATCCACGACCAAGGCCCGCGCGCCAGCCGACCGTTCGTCCCGGTGAACTGTGGGGCAATCCCGTCGGAATTGATGGAAAGCGAGTTTTTCGGCCATCGCAAAGGCAGTTTCAGCGGCGCCATCGAAGACAAGCCCGGGCTGTTCCAGGCAGCCCATGGCGGTACGTTGTTCCTCGACGAAGTGGCTGACCTGCCGCTGGCAATGCAGGTCAAACTGCTGCGGGCCATACAGGAGAAAGCCGTTCGCAGCATCGGTGGCCAGCAGGAAACCGTGGTCGATGTGCGCATCCTCTGCGCCACTCACAAAGACCTCGATGCCGAAGTCGCCGCCGAACGCTTTCGCCAGGACTTGTACTACCGCCTGAACGTGATCGAGCTGCGAGTACCGTCCTTGCGCGAACGCCGCGACGACATTGAGCTTCTGACCAACAATATGCTCAAGCGACTGGCGGCCAGCACTGGCCAGCCCCCCGCAAAACTCCACCCACAAGCCCTCGAAGCGCTGAAAAACTATCGCTTTCCTGGAAACGTGCGGGAATTGGAGAACATGCTCGAACGGGCTCACACCTTGTGCGAGAACAAACAGATCGAAGCCAGCGACCTGCGCCTGGCGGAAGGCAACTGCAACCCGGACGACGGTGTGCCAGACCTGACACAGATCGATAATCTGGAAGCCTATCTGGAAAACGTCGAACGCAAACTCATCCTCCAGGCCCTGGAAGAAACCCGCTGGAACCGCACGGCGGCGGCCCAGCGATTGAATCTGTCATTTCGGTCGATGCGTTACAGGCTGAAGAAATTGGGTTTGGATTGAGGGCTCCTTCGCGGGCAAGTCGGATCGCCGCACCGCTCGCTCCTACAGGACATGAGTCCTATACGGATCTTGTAGGAGCGAGGCTTGCCGGCGAAGGCGATCTGACCGACGACAAAGAATGTGCGTTCATATACGTCCGGCTGGCGCATACGGCGCAGGGTCGATAATCGGCGCCCGTCCCAGCATCACATCGGCAAACAACTGACACGACGCCGGCGCCAGCACCAGCCCGTTACGGTAATGCCCGCAGTTGAGCCAGAGCCCGTCATATCCCGGCACCCGACCGATATAGGGGATTCCTTCAGGCGACCCGGGCCGCAACCCCGCCCAATGCCCCACCACCTCGGCATCCGCCAACGCCGGAATCAATTCCACCGCCGATGCCTTCAGGCTTTCCAGCGCCGTGTCGGTTGGCGTCTTGTCGAAGCCCTCATGCTCCAGCGTACTGCCGATCAGAATGTGCCCGTCGCGCCGGGGGATGGCATAACGCCCCTTGGCCAGGACCATGCTCGGAAGGAAGTCCGCTGCGCACTTGTAGAGAATCATCTGGCCCTTGACCGGCTCGACCGGCAGCTCCAGGTCCAGTTTTTTCAACAAGTCACCGCTCCAGGCCCCCGCCGTCAAAACCACCTCATCACCCCGAATGGCCCCCATCGAGGTCTGTACCCCGACCACCACAGAACCTTCCCGGATAAATTCGCTGACCTCGCATTGTTCATGGATCGTCACGTTCGGCAGCGCCAGCAAAGCGGCCTTGAGGGACTTCACCAGCCGTGGATTACGCACATTGGCCACATCGGCCATGTAGATCGCCCGCGAAAAACCGGCACCCAATACCGGCACTGCATCGTGGGCCGCAGAGATATCCACAGCCCGCAGCGGACGGTTCTCCCGTTCGGCCCAGGCGAGTGCTTCGGCCTCGTCATCCAGGTCCAGCCAATACAACCCAGTGGTGTGCACTTCAGGATCGACACCGGTGGCAGCGAACAACCGCTGGGCCAGTTGTGGATAAAAATCCTGGGACCAATGAGCCAGTGCAGTGACCGCCGGGCTGTAGCGCCATGGGTAGAGCGGCGAAACGATCCCGCCACCGGCCCAGGAAGATTCCTGACCAACGTTCGAGCGGTCCAGCAGCACCACGCTCTGCACTTCGGACGCGAGATTGAACGCCGTCAGCAGGCCAATCACCCCGCCACCGACAATCACTACTTGCTGTTGACTGCTCATGTTCTGATCCAACCGTTCAATAGACAGAGGGCGCAAAAGGCGCCCGAAAAAGGAACTCAGCGACCCCAGCAATCCTTGGTGGCCAGGCCGGACGCGGCATTGACCATACTCCTGACACCGGTATTGGTGAGAGTGAAATCACCGCACTTATCGCTCGCCATGGTCGAACCGGCCTTGCGTGTTGCCGTCAGCAGAAAGGTCTGATCAGTCAGGGTCGGGGTGATGGTGTAGAAATCATTGCCAGCGCTGAGGCCGGTGGCATTGGTGTAGACATTATTCTTCGAATAGAAGCGCTCGAGGATCTGCGCCTGCTCGGAAAGCAACCCGGCGACTTCAGTACGGCGGCCCTTTTTTACGTACTCGGTGAGGCTCGGATAGCCAATGGTAATGACGATCCCGATGATCGCAATCACGATCATGATTTCGATCAGGGTAAAACCTCGGTTGGATCTGCGCATGCCTCACTCTCACTTACTGTATTTGTCGCCACATGATGCGACGGCCGCTGCCGCCACCGGATTTTTCCACCAGAGTGGTCACGCCACCACCGGAGTCGTTCACAATCTTGCGGGTTGCGTCGTTGACGACTGCATTCAGGGTCGGGATACCACCGGTGAAGATCACCCCGCTGGAAATCGTGTCAGTGCCGTCGACCTTCCCGTCAGCATTGGTGTCGAGCACCGCATAATTGAGCATTTTACCGCTGAACGCATCGAGTTCGACCAGTTTGCCGGTACCGAAGCTGGCACAGGGGTCCACGGTATCCACGCTGAGCGTGGTAAAAACAATTCGCCCCGACACCAGGCTGGCCTGATAGATCACCCGCTCCCCCGTCAGCACATTGTTGTATACCAGGGGCAAGTACCAGCCTTTCTTGGCCGGGTAGGTCACCTCGTTCTGGCTGGTGGTGATGAATTGCCCGGTACTGCCCGAAAACACGCCGGTCACCGCCTGCGCCTGCAAACTGGAAACGGTGATTTGTCCTGCGCCCCCCTCAGCATCCCATACCGCGTAGAACGCCTGTAGATCCTTGTTGGTCTTGTCGGCAACCTCATTGAATTTGCCGGTGCCAAAAAACACCTCCTTGCCGCCCAACACGTGATCCGCCAGCAACGGTTGCGCGGTAATCGGCTGGGTCGCGCCACCTGCTGTGGTGAACAACGGCTTTCCGGCAAACGCCAAGCCCCAGGTGTCAGGGGTGGTGCCACTCAAATCGAACTTCCACAACCGCCCTTTCAGATCGCCCCCATAAGCAGCCTGCACCACATTCTGCGAGTTGACCCTGAGCTTCACCGACGACAGGCCGTTGGTGGTTTCGGTACTGTCGACCACGATTTTCTTGATCAGCGAGCCGTCGCGAATATCCACCACATATAACGCTGCCACCCCGGAGTTGCTGCCATAGCCGTTGGAGATAAACGCGGCCCAGCGACCGTCGGCCAAGCGTGCCACTTCGGGGCGCGCATAGGCATAACCCAGATCATTGAAAACGTTCGCTGTACTGGCCGTGGCCGGCGCACTGATTTCCCACAGTGCTTTAGTTTCGTTACCGGCCGATGCGTCGAACAATTGCAGCGCATAGAAGGTTTTTCCGCCCGCCCCCGTTCCGCCAATCGCCAGGGTTTTCCACGCACTGTTGAGCTGGGCATCGAACACGCCGATCTGACCATCGACCAGAAACTTGTGGCTCACACCGTTGATGTAAGTGGGATCGGCGATGTCGTTCAGCGATGGCAGCGCGCTGGAGGGCATGTAGGCATAACGCCTGACACCGTTGGTCGAGTTGATGATGTTTACAAAACCGTCGTTGGCATTCACCACCAGGCTGGCATTCATGTTGGCGGCTTTGGTGGTCAGGTAAGTGCTGTAGCTGGTGTCTGCCACCAGATCGGACGCGGTTTTGTCCGTGGGTGAGGCCAGCACGAGTGGCGAATTGATGATATCGCCGAGCAATACACTGCGAACTTTCAGCCCGGTTTTGTTGATGCCTTTGCTCCACTCCACCAGATCGTTGCCGTTGATGCCAGTGGGCAGGCCCTGGTTGAGGGCTGTCTGCTGCGCCGCAGAGAAATTGCTGTAAGCAAGGGTGACCGCGGCGTTGGTTTGCGTGTTCCAGGACTGGTAGGTCGGCGCAGTGGCGCCGGGCACGATGGTGGTGTCGGTCGTCCACAGCACAGCGGCGGTGTTAACCGCGCCCGCCGACGTGAAGCCAAAGGACTTGATCGTACCCCGCCAGTCCTTGGGATCGTAGCTGGTCTGGAAATAGCTCGAGTCGCTGGTCAGGGTCGTGCCGCTGGCCACGCCACTGCCACCTGAGCCGGCCTTGGAAGTGATGTCGCTCAGGGCTGCAGACAATGCATTGTTAAGTCCCGCACTGTCGCTCGCCTGGTAGTACTTGCCCTGCCCGTAGGTCGCGGCATCCGCCAACATCTGGTTTGCAGCGGTGAAACCCACGGTATAGGTGTTCATGTACTGCCTGGGAAAATCCACCGCGTCCCAGCTTTTGCCCGTGGCATCGGTTCCCGTGGAGCGCATGTCGATGTCGAAGGCGAACTTGGCAATGTCATCCAGGTAGAGAGTGTCGCCCTCATCGTCGCCTGAGGGGTCGGCACCATCGTTACTGCTGATCCCGTCCCAGTTCGGTAACCGGCTGCCTCCCAGCGGATCGTCGGTCGGAAAGGTTCGGTCGTAGGTCGGTAGACCATCGGTGATCACCACCCCGTAGTTTTTCTGGCAACGGTACTGAATCGGACTGGTATAGGTGTCGGGCGTTGAGTTGTTGTACGGCGCCATGCCACGAAAATAACGAGTGATCTCGTAATAGGCTTCCGCCAGCGGCGTATTGGCTTGCGCGCTCAACTCGTCGATCCCGGCGATCAGTGAGGTGTAATTGGTATCGGCCTGAGCCTGGGTCACAGTGCCGCTGACCGCCGATAAATCGCTGATCGAACGGGCGATGTAACCGCCGTCATTCTTATGGTTGCCGACCGCCAGGTTGAACGTCGACAGACCGATGCGTAGCGAACGGTTATTGGCCACCAACGTCTTGGAAACGTTGCGCGCCACATTCATCCGGTAATCATTGGGAATCGAGCCGTCGGTGAAGTCCCGGTCAGTATTGTTGGCCAGGCTGATCAGGTAAGACAAATAATTCGCCGTATACCGCGTGTCCTCGCTTCCCACCGGATCGGGAAGCTTCAGGCAAAGCGAATCCAGACCGAGAAGGCTGTTTTTATAAAAACCGTACCATCCGGCCTTCGAGCATGTTCCATGAGTCAAACTCGACAAGGCGATATTGTTATCGGTCATGTCCAGGTCGCGGCCTTTCAGGCACGTACCATTGGAGAGGCAAATAGTCACCGGGGTGCGTGCGACCGTCGGGTCGAAGCCGGCGGCCCAGATAATGTTGTTCATACTCCCCGAGTCATCGAGCAGCAGCATCACATTGGGAGGCACGGCGGCGGCGCTCAACAGCGGCGAATCCGAGGGCGTGAAGGCGTAGGTCGGCGCGGCCAGATAAAGGCTCAAGGCCGCGCCGCAGAGCAGCTGCAATAACCAACGACGCCAGCCTGTGCGGGTCTCAGTACTTCGCATAAATACTCTCCACCACACTGCGTGAGCTGCCCGCGATGCCCACGGCGGTCACCCGGTAAAGGGTTGCCGACGTGTTGCTCGGCACGTTCACGGCAGTCAGGGTAGTGCCGATGTTCTGCACTCCATAAAACCCGCTACCGGAGGCGATCCAGTTCACCCCCGAGGTGGAGTTGAACCCGGCGGCGGTGATGACCGACGCCTCGGCCGGGGGTGCGCACTGGCTGGTGCCACTGCAGACCGGCAATGAGTAGGAGTTCAGTTGCACCGCGCTTTCACCGACCCGCAACGCCGCTTCCGCCCCTTGGAACGACTGGTTGCGCAGGATCACGCTGCTGGTCATTTTCTCCTGCAACGTGGCGCTCTGCATCGATGAGAGACCGATCAATGTCAGCACCAGGAGAAACACCAGGCTGACCAACAGCGCCATGCCGCGCTGGGCGTGAGATGTCATGGGCGCACGACTCATCGGCCCTCCCCTCATTGCAACCGGTTGCGCAAGGCGGCAACCACGTTGAAGGTTTGATTGCGGACCCGGTTGTTCGGGTCAGTGAGGGTCAGCGTCAGCCGCACACTGCGGATTCGCGCCGGATCGGACGGATTACTGCTGTAACTGGAGGCGGCTGTATCCGTGGCCGAACTGGCGATGCCGAAGCTCACGCCAAAGGCACTGACGTTGTTTACCAGCACCGCCTGAGTCGGCGTGCCAGTGCCGGAGCCCATCAGCAGTTGGTTGTTGCTGAAGCTGTAGACCAGCCGCCGGATCGGAAACGCCAACTGCCCCGATGCCGGCGTGCGTAAACCGGTGTAGGCCGTCGCAGTATTTCGGCAGTCGGAAACCACCGTCCAGGTCGGCACTCCGCCACTGCCGCCGACATCTGCGGTGACCAGAGTCAATTTGAGATTGGCATTGTCCCAACTGATCGGCGTGAGCAGGCTGGCATTGAAGTCCCCCGCCGAGCTGGCGTCGGTAATCGTACCCAGGCAACCGAACATGCCGACCATGCGAATTTCCTGAATCATCTTGCTCAGGACGAACCGCGCATCTTCCTGCATGCCGGCAGCGGTGTTCTGGCTGACGTAGGTGTTTTTGGCGGCGATGAAAATCTGCGCCACGCCCAGGACCACGATCAGGCTCAACGCCAGGGCGATCAGCAATTCGATCAGGCCGAAACCTCTGCTGGTTCTGTTCATGGTGTCGTCGCCGGATCAACGGTGGCGCGGCTGGTGAGGACGAAACTGCGGCGCGAATCGGCGATATTGGCGGCCCGGGAGTCGTCCCAGGTAATGGTGATGGTGTACACCCGCTGGTTGCGGACGATGCTGCCGGTGGCTGTGGCGCCGCCGAAATTGACGATATTGGTGGTGAAGTCGTAGAGGTCCTGATCCCGGGCCACGTTCAGGTTGCCCGAGGTCGGTGGCGTGACGGTGTAATCGGCGCCGGAGTTGGCGCGGATGCGGTCCATCATGTCGTAGGCGATAAAACTCGCCTGGCTGGTCATCCGTGAGCTGTCGGTGTACTTCAGCGCATTGAGCTGAATCGCCGCCGCGCCCAACAGACCCACAGCCAGCACCAACAACGCGACCAATACCTCGATCAGCGTCATGCCCTCCTGTGCACGCTTGCTCCAACCCCTCATCCGCAACTTCCACCCAATAGAATTCGTCCGTTCAAACACACATTCAGCGTCCTGCTTTGCGCTCCCAGCACATAGCTGATCACCACCGCCGTGGACGGCGCTGCCAAGCCGCCGAGATTGTTGAAATCAATCGCGGTCACTCCTGAGGTTAGCGTCAGAGTTGCTCCGCTGCTCATCGCTGGAACAACCCGCAATACATTGGCCGGATTGCCAGTACCGTCATAAACGCTCAGCTCGCCGGTCCAGACACTGCCGCCGGCCGTCGGGCGAACCCGAGTGGTGAAGCCCCGATCAATCGCCTCAAGCCGCGCGAAATTGAGTGCCCGTTGCAAGTCGCCGACCTCGGTGTCGGCCTTGTTGCTTTGCACCGAGCGGGTGAACGCCGGAACGGCCAGTGTAATCAGGACCAGAAACACCGCGAGCGTGATCAGCAGCTCGATCAGCGTGAAACCTTTTGTACGATGATCCATCAGTGCCCTCCGTTTCCGTCGGCTATACCTGCTTCTACACGCTAGAACATTCGACCGACAGATGTACGGTTGTTTTGCCATTACTCGCGCAAGGATCGCGCGGGCCGCAGCACTCCATGGAGGGAGATGACATGCATCAGCAAGGTTTCAGCCTGATCGGACTGCTCATGGGACTGACGATTGTCGGGATTGTTCTGCACTTGGTCAGTCCGGCGTTCGCTGCACTGACGGAATCGAACCATCGGGAGCAGGCGGCGCAGTCGCTGATCAGCGGGATCCGGCAGGCCAGAACCCTGGCAATCACCCGCAACCAGAACGTGGTCATTCATGGCATCAACGGCGATTGGAGCCAGGGCTGGCGGATCATTCTGGACATCAGCGGCAAAGGGCCAGAGGACAGCAGCAATCCGCTATTGGTCGAGCGCGCAGGTGATGCACGAACGCCGATTGTCGGTAATTGGTGGGTCAGGCGTTTCGTGCGGTTCAGCAGTCTGGGCCAACCGCTGATGCCCGGGCGGGCATTTCAGGCAGGGACGCTACATATTTGCTCGGCTCGCGAGCCGGTCAGCCAGCTCCAGGTGGTGCTGGCGGCGAGTGGTCGAGTGCGCCTGGCCAACCGTAAGGCTGAGCAGGCGCTGTGTCGAAAAACGAAAAGTATTACAGCAACGAACGCACGCGCAGCTCTTTAGGCATGGAGAAGGTGATGTTCTCCTCGCGACCGGCCAGCTCATCGGCGCCGGTGGCACCCCAGGCCTGCAGTTGCTGGATCACGCCACGCACCAGCACTTCCGGAGCAGAGGCACCGGCCGTGATGCCAATACGCTCGACGCCATCGAACCAGCTCTTTTGCAGGTCTTCGGCACCGTCGATCAGGTAGGCCGGGGTGGCCATGCGTTCGGCCAATTCACGCAGACGATTGGAGTTGGAGCTGTTCGGGCTGCCGACCACCAGCACCACGTCGCACTCGTCCGCCAGTTGCTTGACAGCGTCCTGACGGTTTTGCGTGGCGTAGCAGATGTCGTCCTTGCGCGGACCGCCAATCGCCGGAAAGCGGGTACGCAGGGCGTCGATCACGCGACTGGTGTCGTCCATGGACAAGGTGGTTTGGGTAACGAAGGCCAGCTTTTCAGGGTTGTTCACCTGTAACTCGGCGACGTCTTTCTCGTCTTCGACCAGATAGATCGCGCCGCCATTGCTGCCATCGTACTGGCCCATGGTGCCTTCGACTTCCGGATGGCCAGCATGACCGATGAGGATGCATTCACGGCCGTCACGGCTGTAACGCGCGACTTCGATGTGCACCTTGGTCACCAGCGGGCAGGTCGCGTCGAACACCTTCAAGCCACGACCTGTGGCTTCGGTGCGCACGGCCTGGGAAACACCGTGGGCGCTGAAGATCACGATCACGTCGTCCGGCACCTGATCCAGTTCCTCGACGAAGATCGCCCCACGGGCACGCAGGTCTTCGACGACGAATTTGTTGTGGACCACTTCGTGGCGCACATAGATCGGCGGCCCGAAGACTTCCAGGGCGCGATTGACGATTTCGATCGCCCGGTCCACACCGGCGCAGAAGCCACGGGGGTTGGCGAGTTTGATTTGCATGCTGTGCCTCGTGTCTTGCGCGCAAGAAATAGCGAAAACAGTGAAAAACCAACTGTGGGAGATTCTATGGTTGAGGGGAAACCCTCAACTTTACAGCGCCTTGACGTTGATGATCTCGACGTCAAAGGTCAAGGTTTTACCGGCGAGCGGGTGATTGAAGTCGATGGTCACTTGCGCGTCATCGAATTCCTTCACCACGCCTGGCAGCTCGGTATTGGCGGCATCGTTGAAAATCACCAGCAATCCTGGCGACAGTTCCATGTCCTGGAACTGCGAGCGAGGGATGATCTGCACGTTTTGCGGGTTAGGCTGGCCAAAGGCGTTTTCCGGCTCGATGGACAGGCTGCGCTTGTCGCCGGCCTTGAAGCCGAACAGCGCGGCTTCGAAGCCTGGCAACAGGTTGCCGTCGCCGACCTTGAAGGTCGCCGGGGCTTTGTCGAAAGTGCTGTCGACGGTGTCGCCGTTCTCCAGGCGCAATGCAAAGTGCAAGGTGACTTCCGTGTTCTGGCCGATACGTTGTTCAGCCAATACCTGTTCAGTCATGAACGGTTTCTCCGGTCTTCTTACTTTTGAACATATCCAGCGCGAGCATTACGGCACCGACAGAAATGGCGCTGTCAGCAAAGTTGAACGCCGGGAAATACCAGCGGTTCTGCCAGTGCACCAGAATGAAATCGATCACATGGCCCAAGGCAATGCGGTCGTACAGATTGCCCAGCGCGCCACCCAGCACCAGGGCCAGCGCAATCGCCAGCCAGGTGTCGTTGCGCCCCAGGCGCTTGAGCCAGATCACCAGCACCGCACTGACCACCACCGCGATCAAGGCAAACAACCAGCGCTGCCAGCCGGAGCTGTCAGCCAGGAAGCTGAACGCCGCCCCGGTGTTGTAGGCCAGGGTCCAGCTGAACAAATCGGGGATCACCACGATTTGCTGGTACATCTCGAGCTTGCCTTCGAAGTAGAACTTGCTGGCCTGGTCAATGACCAGGACCAGCAAACTCAACCAGAGCCAGCTCAGCCGTCCGAAACGGCCAGCCGCATTAGGCATAGTGACGAACCTCGCCCGCGCCGCTGATGTTGTCGACGCAACGACCGCAGATTTCCGGATGCTCAGGGTTCACGCCGACGTCTTCACGGCAGTGCCAGCAACGGGCGCACTTGGCGTGAGCCGACTTGACGATCTTGAGCTTCAGGCCGCTGACTTCGGTGACCACGGCATCGGCCGGTGCCTGCACCAATGGCGCAACACTGGCGGTCGAAGTGATCAGCACGAAACGCAGTTCGTTGCTCAGCTTGGCCAGGTCGGCGCTCAGCGCGTCTTCGGCGAACAGCGTCACTTCGGCTTGCAGGTTGCCACCGACGGCCTTGGCTGCACGCTGGATTTCCATTTCCTTGTTGACCGCAACCTTGACCGCCATGATCCGGTCCCAGTAAGCGCGATCCAGCTCGAAGCCTTCCGGCAGTTCGCTCAGGCCTTCGTACCAGGTGTTGAGCATCACAGACTCGTTACGCTCGCCCGGCAGGTATTGCCACAGCTCGTCGGCGGTGAACGCCAGGATCGGCGCGATCCAGCGCACCAGCGCTTCACTGATGTGGAACAGCGCGGTCTGGCACGAACGACGGGCCTTGCTGTCAGCGCCAGTGGTGTACTGACGGTCCTTGATGATGTCCAGGTAGAAACCGCCCAACTCCTGCACGCAGAAGTTGTGGATCTTGGAGTAAACGTTCCAGAAACGGTATTCGCCGTAGTGTTCCTGCAGCTCGCGTTGCAGCAACAGCGTGCGATCCACGGCCCAACGGTCCAGGGCGAGCATTTCTTCGGCCGGCAGGAGGTCGGTGGCCGGGTTGAAACCGGTCAGGTTGGAAAGCAGGAAGCGCGCGGTGTTACGGATGCGCCGGTAGGCGTCCGCACTGCGTTGCAGGATCTGCTCGGAAACCGCCATCTCACCCGAATAGTCGGTAGACGCTACCCACAGACGCATGATGTCGGCGCCCAGGGTGTCGTTGACTTTCTGCGGCGCGATCACGTTGCCCAGGGACTTGGACATTTTGCGACCGGATTCGTCGACGGTAAAACCGTGGGTCAGCAGTTCGCGGTACGGTGCGTGGTCGTCGATGGCGCAACCGGTCAACAACGATGAGTGGAACCAGCCGCGGTGCTGGTCCGAGCCTTCCAGATACAGGTCGGCACGTGGACCGGTCTCGTGACCCATCGGGTGCGAACCGCGCAGGACGTGCCAGTGCGTGGTGCCCGAGTCAAACCAGACGTCCAGGGTGTCGCTGATCTTGTCATACAGCGGTGCTTCTTCACCGAGCAGCTCGGCGGCGTCCATCTTGAACCAGGCTTCGATGCCTTCGACTTCGACGCGCTGGGCGACGATTTCCATCAGTTCGACGGTGCGTGGGTGCAGTTCGCCGCTTTCCTTGTTCAGGAAGAACGGGATTGGCACGCCCCAGTTGCGCTGACGGGAGATGCACCAGTCCGGACGGTTGGCGATCATCGAGTGCAGGCGCGCCTGGCCCCAGGCCGGGACGAATTTGGTGTCTTCGATGGCTTTGATTGCGCGTTTGCGCAGGGTGTCGCCCGCTGCAGGCTCTTTGTCCATGCCGATGAACCACTGCGCGGTGGCGCGGTAGATCAGCGGGGTCTTGTGACGCCAGCAGTGCATGTAGCTGTGTTCGATGGTGGTGGTGTGCAGCAGCGCGCCGACTTCGGTCAGTTTGTCGACGATGGCCGGGTTGGCCTTCCAGATGAACTGGCCGCCGAAGAACTCCAGCGATGGCACATACACGCCGTTGCTTTGTACCGGATTGATGATGTCGTCGTTGACCATGCCGTACTTCTTGCAGGTCACGAAGTCGTCTACGCCGTAGGCTGGCGAGGAGTGAACCACGCCGGTGCCCGCGCCCAGCTCAACGTAGTCGGCCAGGTAAACCGGCGACAGGCGATCGTAGAACGGGTGACGGAAGTTGATCAGTTCCAGCGCTTTACCGGTGGTGGTGGCGATCACCGAACCTTCCAGGCTGTAGCGGGCCAGGCAGGATTCGACCAGCTCTTCAGCCAGTACCAGCAGCTTGTCGCCGACGTCGACCAGTGCGTAGTTGAACTCCGGGTGAACGTTCAGCGCCTGGTTGGCCGGGATGGTCCACGGGGTGGTGGTCCAGATCACGATCGAAGCAGGCTTGGCCAGCGATGGCAGACCAAACGCGGCAGCCAGTTTGGCTTCGTCGGCGATCGGGAAGGCCACGTCGATGGTCGCGGACTTTTTGTTTTCGTACTCGACTTCCGCTTCAGCCAGGGCCGAACCGCAGTCAAAGCACCAGTTCACAGGCTTCAGGCCCTTGAACACGAAGCCACCCTTGACGATTTCCGCCAGGGCGCGGATTTCACCGGCCTCGTTTTTGAAGTCCATGGTCTTGTACGGGTTGGCGAAGTCGCCCAACACGCCCAGACGGATAAATTCGGACTTCTGGCCTTCGATCTGCTCGGTGGCGTAGGCACGGCACAGTTCGCGGGTCTTGTCGGCGCCCAGGTTCTTGCCATGGGTCACTTCGACTTTGTGCTCGATCGGCAGACCGTGGCAGTCCCAGCCCGGAACATAAGGTGCGTCGAAACCCGACAGGGTTTTCGAGCGGATGATCATGTCCTTGAGAATCTTATTCAGCGCATGACCGATGTGAATCGTGCCGTTGGCGTACGGAGGACCGTCGTGCAGTACGAACTTCGGACGATCCTTGCCAATCTCGCGCAACTTACCGTACAGGCCAATGCTGTCCCAGCGCTGCAGAATCTGCGGTTCGCGCTGAGGCAGGCCGGCCTTCATTGGGAAGGCGGTGTCCGGAAGGTTTAGCGTGGCTTTATAGTCGGTCATTTAAGGCTCTTCATTAGCGATTGGCGCTAGGTGCGACAGGGCACGGGCGGCGGCGATATCCGCATTGATCGCCGTCTTAAGCGCCTCCAGAGAGGCGAAACGCTGCTCTTCACGCAGCTTGTGGTGGAAAACCACTGTCAAACGCCGGTCATACAGATCGCCGGCAAAATCTAAAAGGTGCACTTCGAGGTGGGCTTTGCCATCCCCTTCGACCGTTGGCCGCACACCAATATTGGCGACGCCTGGCCAGGTCTTGCCATCGATGTCGACGCTGACCAGGTAAACCCCGCTCAACGGCACACGACGACGTTTGAGTTGCACGTTGGCCGTGGGCGTACCCAACTGGCGCGCCAGCTTCTGGCCATGCAGGACCCGACCGGCAATCCGGTACGGGCGACCGAGCAGTTGCTCGGCCAAGGCGAAATCGGCGGCGGCCAGGGCATTGCGGACCTGAGTGCTGCTGACACGAATGCCGTCCAGCTCGACGGTCTGCGCCGCTTCGACGGTAAAGCCCTGAAGGACGCCGGCCTGTTGCAAGTAGTCGAAATCCCCCAGCCGATCGCAGCCAAACCGGAAATCGTCACCGACTTCCAGATGCTGCACGCCGAGGCCGTCCACCAGAATGGTATCGACGAACGCCCTGGCGCTGAGTTTGCTCAGGCGATGGTTGAAAGCCAGGCACAACACCCGGTCTACACCCTCTTCGGCCAGCAGCTGCAGTTTGTCCCGCAGGCGGGCCAGACGGGCCGGAGCGGTGTCCGGAGCGAAGAACTCCCGCGGCTGCGGCTCGAAAATCACCACGCAGCTGGGCACGCCCAACTCGAGCGCACGCTCTCGCAGCCGGACCAGGATAGCCTGGTGGCCACGGTGAACACCGTCAAAGTTGCCAATAGTGGCGACACAGCCCCGATGCTGGGGGCGCAGGTTGTGGAGGCCTCGAACCAGCTGCATAACGCGCTTCTTGCTCATAAAGTGGTCGATTATAACCACACCCGGCGGCCGACGACAGGTAACACCGTAACCCAAAGTAATCGAGCCGACAAAATTGCCGGCTCGCCCATGATTATCGAGATAACGTCTTCAGCTCAAGGCCTTGCGATTGAAGTCGCGCAAACGGAAGCCCATCAACAGCAACATGCCGAAATACGCCACGACGCCTGCGGTTACCAATACACCCAGACGCAGCAGCCGCTCGAGCATAGGCCCCTGCCCCCAGGCCGGCATAAAGTGCATCGCACCCAGCAATACTGCTGACATCACCGCTACCGCCACCAGCAATTTGAGCCCGAACTTCGCCCAGCCCGGTTGCGGCTGATACATCTGCTGCTTGCGCAGTTGATAAAACAGCAAACCGGCGTTGATGCAGGCACCCGCGCTGATGGCCAGGGCCAGGCCAGCGTGCGCCAGCGGACCGATCAGCACCAGGTTGAACAGCTGAGTGACGACCAGGGTGAAAATCGCGATTTTCACCGGCGTGCGGATGTTTTGTTGCGCATAGAAGCCCGGCGCCAGCACTTTAATCACGATAATCCCCAGCAAGCCGACAGAATAAGCGATCAGCGCGCGCTGGGTCATGGCCGCATCGAAAGCACTGAACTGGCCGTACTGGAACAGCGAAGCCGTCAGTGGTTCAGACAGAATCCCCAGCGCCAGGGAACACGGCAACACCAGCATGAAGCACAGGCGCAGCCCCCAATCGAGGATTCGCGAGTATTCGTGGCGATCCTGGCTGGCATAGGTCTTGGCCAGCGTCGGCAACAAAATCGTGCCCAACGCCACACCCAGCACGCCGGATGGCAATTCCATCAGGCGGTCGGCGTAATACATCCATGACACGGAGCCGGCCACCAGAAACGAGGCAAAAATAGTATTGATGATCAGCGAAATCTGACTCACCGAAACGCCGATGATCGCGGGCAGCATCTGTTTCATGACCCGCCAGACACCGCTATCGCGCAGGTTCAAACGCGGCAGTACCAGCATGCCGATTTTTTTCAGGTGCGGCAGTTGATAGAGCAGCTGCGCCAGCCCACCCACCAGAACGGCCCAGCCCAGCGCCATCACCGGCGGATCGAAGTACGGTGTCAGGAATACCGCAAAGATGATCATGCTGACATTGAGCAGGGTCGGCACGAAGGCCGGCACCGAGAAGCGGTTCCAGGTGTTGAGGATCGCCCCGGCCAGCGACGACAGGGAGATCAGCAATATATAAGGGAAAGTGACCCGCAGCAGATCGGTTGTCAGCTGGAATTTTTCCGGAGAATCGACGAATCCCGGTGCCGTGGCCCAGATGACCCAAGGGGCGGCGAACATACCCAACGCAGTGACCAGCGCCAGTACCAGTGTCAGCAGGCCTGAGACGTAGGCAATGAAGGTTCGCGTCGCCTCCTCGCCCTTCTGGCTTTTGTATTCGGCAAGAATCGGCACAAAGGCCTGGGAAAATGCCCCTTCAGCGAAGATCCGCCGCAGCAGATTGGGCAGTTTGAAGGCGATAAAGAAGGCGTCAGTCGCCATTCCGGCACCAAACGCACGGGCGATTAGAGTGTCACGAACAAACCCCAACACCCGGGAAAGCATCGTGATAGAGCTGACAGCGGCCAACGATTTGAGCAGATTCATTGAAAGAGTTTGTGCCTGTCGATAAACAGCAGGCGAACAACGCGCCCACTTATGCGATACTCCGCGCCGCAACAGCACAGAGCCAAAGCTCGCGAGTTTACAGGTCG
Organism: Pseudomonas sp. P1_A1; assembly: GCF_056406935.1. Lineage (NCBI taxonomy): Bacteria > Pseudomonadati > Pseudomonadota > Gammaproteobacteria > Pseudomonadales > Pseudomonadaceae > Pseudomonas > Pseudomonas sp. P1_A1. The sequence goes on from NZ_JBFTZE010000013.1 coordinate 78,094, forward strand.
CGCGCCGGAAAGAAATATCCAGCGCACCGTCCCCTTGAAAACGTAGCGAGCGAAGGCAAGACAAGGCGAAAGCAGGCGAGAAAGCGGAGTTGACTTTAGTCAATGAGTATTTCGAGTCTGCTTTCAACGCTGTATTGCCGAGCGCAGTAGTTTTCATGGGGCCGGAACCGGCCACTTAGCGGAACGTCTCTTCCGCCCTTGACAAGACATCAACTCATCGGCATGATTCGCGGCCTATTTTGTTTGCTATTTCCTAAAAAGTCTTTCGAGGAGCTCGACGGTGGCCAACACACCTTCCGCCAAAAAACGTGCAAAACAGGCTGAGAAGCGTCGCAGCCACAACGCCAGCCTGCGTTCCATGGTTCGTACCTACATCAAGAATGTAGTTAAAGCCATCGACGCAAAAGACGCTGCTAAAGCTCAAGCTGCTTACGTTCTGGCCGTGCCAGTTATCGACCGTATGGCCGATAAAGGCATCATCCACAAGAACAAAGCTGCTCGCCATAAGAGCCGTCTGAATGGCCACGTCAAGGCCCTGAACGTTGCCGCTGCTGCCTAAGCGACGCGCTCGTTAAAAAACCGACCTCAGGGTCGGTTTTTTATTGCCTGCGATTTAGCAGGTGATACGCAAAAAAATGTGGGAGCGAGCCTGCCCGCTCCCACATTGGATCTGTGCCCGATTACTGAGCGTGCGTCCACGGCAGAATCGGAATCGCTGTCACCGCATTCTGCGGACTGCCCTCGATCAAGCGATCGCTGTAGACCAGATACACCAGCGTATTACGCTTCTTGTCGAGGAATCGCACCACCTGCATAGTCTTGAATACCAGCGAAGTGCGCTCCTTGAACACCTCCTCGCCATCCTTGAGCTCACCCTTGAAGTTGATCGGCCCGACCTGGCGACATGCAATAGACGCCTCAGCGCGATCCTCGGCCAATCCAAGACCACCTTTCACGCCACCCGTCTTGGCGCGCGACAGGTAGCAGGTCACTCCCTCCACTTTCGGATCATCAAACGCCTCGACAACGATACGGTCGTTCGGGCCGACGAATTTGAACACCGTCGACACTTGGCCTATTTCCTCGGCCGAGGCCAGCAACGGCATCGCCAACAACAAGCCCAACAATCCTTTTGCCACACGCATTCAGGTATTCCTTCAGACCAGAATCAGGTTATCGCGGTGAACCAGTTCCGGCTCCGCCATGTAACCTAACAGACCGACAATCGCCTCAGACGACTGACCGATGATTTTTTGTGCTTCCAGGGCACTGTAGTTAGCCAGGCCACGGGCGATTTCACGACCGTCCGGCGCCACACAGACCACCATTTCGCCGCGACGGAAGCTGCCCTGGACCAGCTTTACACCTACCGGCAGCAAACTTTTGTTGCCCTGAGACAGCGCAGTCACCGCACCCGCGTCCAGCACCAGCGTGCCGCGAGTTTGCAGATGCCCGGCCAGCCACTGTTTGCGGGCCGCCAGCATGCCGCGCTCAGGCGACAGCAAAGTGCCGATACGCTCGCCAGCCTTGAGGCGATCCAGCACTCGCTCAATACGCCCACCAACGATAATGGTGTGCGCACCGGAGCGCGCCGCCAGACGCGCAGCGCGCAATTTGGTCTGCATGCCGCCACGCCCCAGCGCACCGCCAGTGCCACCAGCTACCGCATCGAGCGCCGGATCATCGGCCCGCGCCTCGTAAATCAGCTTGGCGTCGGGATTGTTGCGTGGATCAGCATCGAACATGCCATCGCGATCGGTGAGGATCACCAGCAAATCGGCCTCGACCAGATTCGCCACCAGCGCCGCCAACGTGTCGTTGTCGCCGAAACGGATTTCGTCAGTGACCACCGTGTCGTTCTCGTTGATCACCGGGATCACTTTCAACTCGACCAGCGCGCGCAGAGTACTGCGAGCGTTCAGGTAGCGCTTGCGGTCGGACAAGTCGTCGTGAGTCAGGAGAATCTGGGCGGTATGCCGACCATGTTCGGCGAAGCTCGACTCCCAGGCCTGCACCAGCCCCATCTGACCAATGGCGGCAGCCGCCTGCAACTCGTGCATCGCACTGGGTCGTGAGGTCCAGCCCAGACGGCTCATGCCCGCCGCCACCGCCCCGGAGGACACCAGCACCAGCTCAACGCCCGCCTGATGCAGGGCAACCATCTGCTCGACCCAGACACCCATTGCTGCGCGATCCAGGCCCTTGCCGTCCGCCGTCAGCAAAGCGCTGCCGATCTTCACGACCCAACGCTGCGCACCTGTCACCTTGCTCCGCATCATCTTCAACCTTAGCTTGAGGGCAGCGCGACCTGGCACTGCCCGTGACGTTATTCGTGGTTCTTCGTGACCAACAGTCGATTTCCAGATACTAAAACGCCGCTCCAGTGAGCGGCGCTTAAGTTTATCGCAACGAATCAGTCACGCACGTAAATGATTTCCGGACCGTCTTCGTCATCCACATCTTCTTCGTCCCAATCGTCGTCACCGATATCATGGACCGACTTCACGCCGCTGCGGCGCAGAGCACGCTGATCGTCCAGCGCCTGCAACTGAGCGCGAGCTTCATCTTCGATGCGCTGATCGAGCTCAGCCAGCTCTTCCTTGTAGGCGGGGTCGTTAGCCAGGCGATCGGCGCGATCTTCCAGGTAACGCATGATGTCGTGACAAAGACGCTCGGTGCCCTGCTTGGCGATCGCCGAGATCACATAGACCGGACCGGTCCACTCCAGACGATCAACGATTTCCTTGACGCGAGCATCGTGCTCTTCTTCAAGGATCTGGTCGCACTTATTCAGCACCAGCCAGCGATCACGCTCGGCCAGGGACGGACTGAACTTGGTCAGCTCGCTGACGATCACTTCAGCGGCATCCGGCGCACTGGTGTCATCCAGCGGCGCCATGTCGACGAGGTGCAGCAGCAGACGCGTACGCGACAAGTGCTTGAGGAAGCGAATCCCCAGGCCCGCGCCGTCGGAAGCACCTTCGATCAGGCCCGGAATATCCGCGACCACGAAGCTCTTCCAGCGATCGACACTGACCACACCCAGGTTCGGCACCAACGTGGTGAACGGGTAGTCGGCGACTTTCGGCTTGGCGGCCGACACCGAGCGAATGAAGGTACTTTTGCCGGCGTTCGGCAAACCGAGCAGACCGACGTCCGCCAACACCTTCATTTCCAGTTTCAGGTCGCGCTGCTCACCCGGCTTGCCCGGCGTGGTCTGGCGCGGCGCGCGGTTGGTACTGGATTTGAAACGAGTGTTACCCAGACCGTGCCAGCCACCCTGAACCACCATCAGCTTCTGGCCGGCCTTGGTCAGGTCGCCGATGACTTCCTGGGTGGCAGAGTCAATCACTGTGGTACCGACCGGCACCCGCAGAATCAGATCCTCACCTTTTTTGCCGGTGCAGTCGGTGCTGCCACCGTTGGAACCGCGCTCGGCATCGAAGTGCCGGGTGTAACGGTAGTCGACCAGGGTGTTCAGGTTTTCGTCGGCCATCATGTAGATGGAACCGCCATCACCACCGTCGCCGCCGTTCGGGCCGCCGTTTTCAATGAATTTTTCTCGACGGAAACTCATGCAACCGTTGCCACCGTCGCCGGCCTTTACTCGAATCGATACTTCATCAACAAACTTCATAACAAAACGCCTCTCGCCATACGGACGAGCCGAAAAACAACCAAGACATAAGACTCTTGCAAAAATGAGCGCAGCGACCTCAATCAACGACCGCCAATACAGCGCTGGAGCCCATCACAAACAGCTTTGCAAGAGACTCACCCCACAAACGAAAAAGCCCCGTCGCAAGACAGGGCTTTTCCAGCGATCGCGCAATTAAGCTGCGACGACGCTCACGTAACGACGACCGAAGGCGCCTTTTACTTCAAACTTGATCACGCCTTCGATTTTCGCGAAGAGGGTGTGATCTTTACCCATGCCAACGCCGTAGCCAGCGTGGAATTGGGTGCCGCGCTGACGCACGATGATGTTACCGGCCTTGATGACCTGGCCGCCATACATCTTCACGCCAAGGCGTTTGGCTTCTGAGTCGCGACCGTTACGGGTACTACCACCAGCTTTTTTGTGTGCCATGAGTTCAATTCTCCTAGTGAGGAATTAGGCTGATTAAGCCTGAATACCGGTGATTTTGATCTCGGTGTACCACTGGCGGTGGCCCATACGCTTCATGTGATGCTTACGGCGACGGAACTTGATGATGCGGACTTTATCGTGACGACCTTGGGAGATCACTTCAGCCACAACGGTAGCGCCAGGAACAACTGGAGCGCCGATATTCACGTCGTCGCCATTGGCAACCAACAGAACGCGATCAAAAGTTACGGATTCGCCGGTAGCGATTTCCAGTTTTTCGATCTTCAGGTATTCACCTGGAGCAACTTTGTACTGCTTGCCACCAGTAACGATTACTGCATAAGACATGGTATTTCTCCGATAATCCTGCTCACCCAGCTCTTTATAAGAAGAGGTATTGGCTGGCATGGCTGCATAAGGCTGGAAGGCCAGTTTGCAATTGCGTAAGGCAGGTGCTGCCCAGGAAGTTCAGGGTGCGCGATTGTACGCAAGCTACTCTGGCGTTGCAAGTGGCCGTCCATCGCGCCTTGACAGGCCCGGACGTGGGTCCTAGCATGCCGCGCAACCCTTCTGGAGCAACTGTCGCTGATGCAACCCCAAGCTTTCTACCGCGCGGTGGCGGACGATTTTAACGCCGTCGACGGCATCATCAAGAAGCAGCTGACTTCCCGAGTGCCGCTGGTATCGAAAATCGGCGACTACATTACCTCGGCTGGCGGTAAACGCCTGCGTCCCTTGCTCGTGCTGCTGTGCGGCAAGGCACTGGGCCGCGAAGGCGATGACCTGCGCCTGCTGGCCGCGACCATCGAGTTCCTGCACACCGCCACCCTGCTGCACGACGACGTCGTCGACATGTCCGGCATGCGCCGTGGCCGTTCGACCGCCAATGCCATGTGGGGCAACGCGCCGAGCGTGCTGGTGGGCGACTTCCTGTATTCGCGTTCTTTCGAAATGATGGTCGAACTGGGCTCCATGCCGGTAATGAAGATCCTTTCGCAAGCCACGCGCATCATCGCTGAAGGCGAAGTGTTGCAGCTGTCGAAGGTCCGCGACGCCAGCACCACCGAAGAAACCTACATGGAAGTCATTCGCGGCAAAACCGCGATGCTCTTCGAGGCTTCGACCCACAGCGCCGCAGCACTGGCCGGCGCCTCGCTGGAACAGAGCGAAGCGCTACGCACCTTTGGTGATCACCTGGGCGTGGCCTTCCAACTGGTCGACGACCTGCTGGACTACCGTGGCGATGCCGAGACACTGGGCAAGAACGTCGGTGACGATCTGGCCGAGGGCAAGCCGACGCTGCCGCTGATCTACACCATGCGCGAAGGCACTCCGGAGCAAGCTGCACTGGTTCGTCAGGCGATCCAGAAAGGTGGCATCGAAGACCTGGAAAGCATTCGCGAAGCGGTCGAAGCTTCCGGCTCGCTGGATTACACCGCGCAACTGGCCCGCGACTACGTGGCCCGTGCGATCAAGTGCCTCGACGCCCTGCCCGCCAGCGAATACCGCGATGCGCTGGTGGAATTGAGTGAGTTTGCGGTCGCTCGCACGCACTGATACTCACAGCAAAATCAAAAGATCGCAGCCTTCGGCAGCTCCACATGGGTACACCAAGGAGCTGGCGAAGGCTGCGATCTTTTGTTGTTCGCTCCCTCCTGCGATAAATCCCTATATAATGTGCGCTTTTTAGCCATCCTGAATCCAAGGAGCTTTAGTGAGCACGTTGCCACCCTGCCCGAAATGCAATTCCGAATACACCTACGAAGACGGCGCACAGCTGATCTGTCCGGAGTGCGCCCATGAGTGGTCCGCCAACGGCGAAGCCGAAGTAGCGTCCGACGATACCGTGAAAAAGGACTCGGTCGGCAACGTCCTGCAGGACGGCGATACCATCACCGTGATCAAGGACCTCAAGGTCAAAGGCACTTCCCTGGTGGTCAAGGTCGGCACCAAGGTCAAGAACATCCGTCTGTGCGATGGCGACCACGACATCGACTGCAAGATCGACGGCATCGGCCCGATGAAACTCAAATCCGAGTTCGTCAGAAAAGTCTGAGCCTTTGGTACTCCATCCCGCGCCTGGCGTGGGATGGTGCTTCGCCCTTCCCCGCGCCACCCAGCATGTCCTCGCAATAGCCAAACGCCAGCCGTTTTGACCTTACGCAATCCTTACCCGATAAAAAACGCAAACCGCCAATAGGCCCTTGCTATTTAATGAATAGGAATTATTCTCATTGAACCCCATTCAATGGAGATGAGACCCATGACTTATTTGATCGATGCCTGGCTGGACCGCCCACATCCCTACCTCAGAATCCTGCATCGGGAAACCGGGGAAGTCTGTGCGGTGCTTGAAGAAGAAGCCTTGAACGAGCTACAGGATCAGGGTGATCTGGACGTCAACGGCCTGAGTTCCAGTGAGCCGGTGGTACTCAAGGAACTGGTGCGCAATCTGTTTCTGTTTTGCTATGCCCGGGCGTTGCGCCCGAGTCATGACCTGAATACCAAGTTCGAGGTATGAAGATCATTTGTAAAAATGCCGGAGCTGGCCCTGCAGGAGCGGGCCAGCTCCAACACCGGGATTACAGAACGTCGAGCAGTTCGACGTCGAATACCAGTACGCTGTGCGGCGGAATGCTGCCAACGCCTTGAGCGCCGTAAGCCAGTTCGCTCGGCACGTACAGACGCCATTTGCTGCCGGCATTCATCAGTTGCAGGGCTTCGGTCCAGCCAGCGATAACGCCGCCTACCGGGAATTCTGCAGGCTGGCCGCGCTCGTAGGAGCTGTCGAACACAGTGCCGTCGATCAGAGTGCCGTGGTAGTGAGTGCGCACTTGATCTTCACGGGTTGGCTTGGCGCCTTCACCTTGAGTCAGCACTTCGAATTGCAGGCCCGAAGCCAGAGTAGTGATGCCTTCACGCTTGGCGTTTTCAGCCAGGAAAGCCAGACCTTCGCCAGCAGCAGCTTCAGCCTTGGCAGCCGCTTCGGCTTGCATGATCTCGCGGATCACCTTGAAGCTGGCGGACATTTCTTCCTGACCCACACGGCTTGGCTTGCCGGCGAACGCGTCGGTCAGACCCGCCAGGATCGCGTCCAGGCTCACGCCCGGTGGCGGATTGTCACGCAGCTGGTCGCCCAACTGACGGCCAATGCCGTAGCTGACGCGGGTTTCGTCGGTGGACAGATTTACTTCGGACATGACACTGCTCCGCTGTGCGGACGGCCCTGGAACTTGCCGTGCGTGCACAGCGCATCCCGGAGCGCCCGGAATCAAAAGGGCGAGCAGACTAGCACAGATGCAGCCACGTTGATGAGCGGTTCAGCCCTGTTACACAGACCGGAAGGTGCTCGGGACTTGCGGGCTTTCCTCGGCGCTGGCACCGCACATTTCATCATGAGCCGGGGTATATACAACGTTGAATGACTTGGGACAGGCGTGAAGCACTTCACGCGCATGCTCGACCGAGCGCAGCCGCAATGTCTCGCCGTGGGCATCGAGCACTCGATGCGCCACGCCGTGCATCCGAGCCTCCAGCACGTAGAACACGCCTTCCATCGAGATCAGGTTCAGCTCATCGATCTTTCCGGCGATGGCATACGCATTCAACTCTTGCAGGTTCATGAGCGCACCTCACGCAGTGGAGAGCCAGGGTTCTTACAGGGATATGCCTCGACGCGCCAAAGTACAAGCCACAAACGACACCGCCCGTCTGTTTCGCAACAGACGGGCGGTGTGGTAAAGCAATAAGGGCTGATCAGTGCTTGGTCAACTTGTCCAGATAACCCATGGCAAACGCCGACACCACGAAGGTCATGTGGATGATCACGTACCACTGCAAATGCTCGGGATCGACGTTCTTGGCGTCCATGAAGATCCGCAGCAGGTGGATCGACGAAATCGCCACGATGGAAGCCGCGACCTTCATCTTCAACGAAGACGAATCCATGGTGCCCAACCAGTTGAGCTTCTCCTTGCTGTCGTCGATGTCCAGTTCGGAAACGAAGTTTTCGTAACCGGAGATCATCACCATCACCAGCAAGCCGCCCACCAGCGCCATGTCGATCAGCGACAGCAGCACCAGAATCAGATCCGACTCGGCCATCGAGAACACGTTAGGGATGACGTGGATGACCTCCTGGAAGAATTTCAGCGCCAACGCCAGCAAGCCCAGCGACAAACCGAAATAGATCGGCGCCAGTAACCAGCGGGAGGCATACATTGTATTTTCGATAAAGCGTTCCATTGAATCTCACACAAGGGGCTGGAAATGGCGGCGAGTATAACAGCCGCCTGTTACACCCAGAAACCGCCGGAAAATCCGCAACCTGCGTGTGTGTGACAAAGTTTTTCTGCTAGTGTCCAGATCAATGACAGGTCAGCGACATCGGACAGGAAAACTGGAAATGGATGTGCGATTGCCTTTAACGAGTGCCGGACTTTGCCTCGCATTGCTGCTCGGTGGTTGTTCACCCAGCGATGAGAAACGCCAGGTCAGCCTCGAAGAAAAGACCGCGCAGTTCGAAAAGTCTCTGGAGGCGATCAAGGATCCGAAACTCAAGGACGTCGTGACCGAACTTGGCGGTTCACTGCTGCTGCTCGAGCGTGCGCAACTCAAGCTCGACAGTAAACCGGTGGTCACCGAATACGGCGAAGATGCCCTCGCCGTATTCAAGCACTACCCCACGCCCCAGGCGCTGGTCGACACTTACATCAACGGGCTGTTCGTGCTGCACAAGGAGTCCAGCTCGGATTACCTGACCGATCTGCAACCGGTATTCCCCCTCCACTTCAACACCCCTGGCGCATTCCTTTTCCCTCACGACCTGGAATGGCAATCGGTGACCCTCAGCAACAAGCGCGTCATCGCGTTTCAGCCGGAATGGTCGGAAACCGATCCCGGCATTCAGCTGAGCCCGTCGAGCTCCAACCTGACCAACCCCGATGATTTGACGGTGACCTACCCCTTCATTGAAGGCCTGGATGTGGACAAGAAGCACCTGCCACAACCGGTGAGCCTGCAAGGCAAGGTGGAGGTCATCGCCCCACGCCGAATCTACAGCTTCGACCTGACAAAAAAGGACGTCGGCCAGACGCGCACCAATGACAACCTCAGTGTCACGCTGCTGAAGCTTGAAAAAAACCATGCCGAAATCGAATTCAGTAACAGCGCACCACCGGCCCCCGAGGTTCGCGATACACCGCCCAACCCGCTGATCGTTCAGGCCAGGGACACCACCGGGCAATTCCTCTCGCGCTCGGGCGCGATCAATGAAACCGCCGCGCAAATTGCGTTCTATCAAAAACAACTGACGCAAATGCAACAGCAGAAAGCCTGGAGCGAAGCGTTCGAAAAGCAGCTCGAGGACGACCAGCGTGCCTTTGAAAAACAACAAACCCGACGGTACGCCAAGGTGTACTTCAACGGACCGATCGACACGCTCGAAGTCAGCCTGCTGGATTTCTCGGCGGTCACGGTGACCCGCAAGAACCTGGACCTGCCAGTACGCCGCTTCGACCCGCACACGACGGAAAAAACCATCCAGCCACTGGCCTTGCCCGTAGTGGTATACGACGACCAGGCCGCGACCTGGCTCAAGGGTGCGACGCTGGACGAGAGCCAACTGAAAAAAAGCATCAGTATCAGCCAGTCGGTCGATGATCCGAGCGCCGCGCGCATCGATTTCGATCACCCCAGAAGTTTCAATGACGAACTGCTCGGCACCTCGTTCAATCCCGGCGAAAGTCCCGTGACGTTCTTTACCCAAGACAGCAATGGCCGGCGCGACGGGCCGATCGAGCTGCCACCGGAGGCGTATCAGGTCGACCCGCTACGCGGCAGCATCACCTACGACCTGAATCTGTTTGCAGAAACTCCGGCCTACGCGGTGGGCTCCATGCCGCTGTTCCTGGCGACTGTCGACAAGCAAACCTACGACGCCCACCAACTGCCCAAGGGCCTGGCGCTCAAAGGGAATGAGTTGGTGGTCGATCTGAAGCTGTTCCCCGACCAGGACTGGCGCTTTTTCGCCAAGGACGACAGTGGCAACTATCTGAAGGAGATTCTTTCGGTCAGTCACGACGCGAACGCGCAAGGCCCGGGGTTATTCGCAGTGCATTACTTCTACGGCCAGCCCACACGTCTGGAAACTTATCAGCGAACCAACCTCACCACCGTGCAATACGGTTTCGAGGTCAAACTCGACAAGACCGAGCCAGGTAACCTGGATCAATAGCCTGGATCAGCCTTCAGGTCGAAACCCGGGACCGGCAAGGTTGTGGAAACGGCCACCGTTGATCTCTCGCAACTGGGCTTGCAGGTGCAGGCACCAGATTTGCGGGTCATCGGCCAGCTCGTAGCCATGCAGAGTCAGACTTTCGACGATGGTGTCGAGGATCGATTCAGCCACGACCGGCCCACGGAACGGGCCTTGAGCCTTGATGGCTGAAGGTTGCTCGCCGGCCATTCCGGCGGCAAAAAGCAAGGTCCACATGCCCGTATCTCCCGCCAGCGGGCGGATAGCACATTCGATACGGGTCACAAGGCCCAGGCATTGACGGGTGAGGCAGAGGTTGCGCGACATGGCGGCGACCCTCGGTAGATCCGGTATTCAGCCTCCACGGGAAGGCTGTCTCGATCCAGTGATAACTGTCGATATCCTTGAGCAGAGAATAGAAGAAAAGTTCAGCTCGCACGCGGCCCGTAGCCAGAAGGCGCCGAGTGGTCGCCGTGCAAATATTGACGCCAGAGATGTGACGAAATGCTAATCCTTTGAGGATCGCATTTCGCTGAAAAGATCGCAGCCTGCGGCAGCTCCTACGCCGAACGCGTTTCCCTGTAGGAACTGCGGAAGGCTGTGATCTTTTGCTTCACATCAGGCCGGTTTGACTTCCAGCAATGCTTCCTGCGCCAACTCCTTTTCGGCCTCCTTGAGGTCTTCGTCGCTGACCATTTCCGCGATCACCCGCAAGCGTTCCACCACCCGCGCGTTGACGCTGCCCTCGGGAAAGTCGCCATTCTCATCCGGCGTACCGGCCGGCTCGCCGACCAGCAGGCTCAGGGCTTCGTCGGCCTGGCGCACCGCGTAGACATGGAACTGCCCCGCGCGCACCGCCGCCAGCACCTTCTCGTCAAGCATCAGCGTGGCGACGTTGGCCTGAGGAATGATCGCTCCCTGCTCGCCCGTCAGGCCGCGAGCCTCGCAGAGCCGGAAGAAGCCTTCGATCTTCTCGTTGACCCCGCCTACCGCCTGCACTTCACCGAATTGGTTGATCGAACCGGTAATCGCAAAGCACTGCTTGAGTGGAGTTTTCGACAAAGCCGAGATCAGCGTGCAGGCCTCGCCCAACGATGCGCTGTCACCGTCGACATAACCGTAGGACTGCTCCAGGGCGATGCTTGCGGAAATCGCCAACGGGAATTCCTGGGCATAGCGGCTGCCTAGGTACCCGGTGAGGATCATCACGCCTTTGGAGTGAATCGGCTGGCCGAGGTTGACCTCGCGCTCGATGTCGACGATGCCGCTGCCGCCCGGATACACCGTGGCGGAAATCCGCGCCGGTATCCCGAAGGCCGAATCGCCGACTTCCAGGACCGTCAGCCCGTTGCACTTGCCGACCGCCGCGCCATCGGTGTCGATCAGAATGATCCCGGCCAGCATGTCATCGAGAATCCGCGCCGAAACGCGCCCGGTACGGGTGGCCTTGGCCTTGAGCGCACGCTCGATGTGCCCGGCGTCAGTCATCTCGTCACCCGCCAGGTGGCGAATGAAATCTGCCTCGCTGACCAGTTGGAACAGATCGCCGATCCGCGCCGACAAGCGTCCCTGATGCTCGGCCAGACGTGCGCTGTAAGTCGCCAGGCGCGCCACCGCATCGGCGGTCAGCGGCGCCATGCCTTCTTCCGAGGTACGGGTTTTGAGTAGCTGGGCGAACTGCTCCAGGCTTTCGTCGACCATCGGAATGTCTTCGTCGAAATCCACCAGGACGCGGAACATCTCCTGGAAGTCCGGATCGAGGTCTTGCAGCGTGTAGTAGAGCTGCCGGGCGCCGATGATCACGACTTTGACCTGCAACGGAATGTGTTGCGGCGTCAGCGTCACGGTGGCCAGACGGCCCAGCTCACCCAGTGGCGATTCCATTTTCAGCTTGCGCGATTGCAAGGCACGCTTGAGCGCATCCCACACGAATGGCTCGCTGAGCATTTTTTCCGCTTCGAGGATCAGGAAACCGCCGTTGGCCCGGTGCAAAGCACCCGGTCGCAGCTGCCGATAGGTGGTATAGAGCGCGCCCTGATCGGTGCTGTATTCGATGCGGCCGAACAGGTTGTCGTAGGTCGGGTGCGGCTCGAACACCACCGGCGCACCGCCGCTGTGCGGATGCCCGACCACCAGGCTCGGGGCGTATTGCTCCTCAAGCAATTTGCGGGCGATGGCGTCGGTCTTGCTGTCGTCCACCAGTTGCTCGACCACCGTTTTAAGCAGGTACACCTGCATCGCTTGCAAATAACCGCAAACGCCTGCGTTTTCCGCGTACTTTTCCGACAGCGGCGCCAGCAATGGCTGCAAGGCCAGGGTGATGGTTTCTTCGTTGAGCTGGCGCAGCTGATTGCTCGATTCGCGCTTCCATTGCGGCAGGCTGGCGAGCTCTTCGTTCAACCGCTCTTCGAGCCCGGAAATGTCATCATGAAAGCGCTCGCGCTCGGCTTCCGGCAACTGGGCGAATTCCGCCTCATCCAGGGCCTTGCCTTCGCTCATCGGGGTGAAGGCAATATTGCTGCTGTCGCGGTAGAGCGCGACGTCTTTCTCCAGCGCCAGACGCTCGATCACATCCAGCGCACGGTCATAACGCTGGTTGAAGGCGCGATCGATGGCGCTCTTCTTCTGCTGGTAAGACGGGTGCTCGAATACTGCCGGAAAGGTCGCCAGCAGGTTGTCGATCAAGCCATTGATGTCACCGATAAAGGCGCCAGCGGTACCCGACGGCAACTCCAGGGCGCGAGGCTCGCGCGGTTCATCGAAATTATTGACGTAGACCCAATCGGCCGGGGTCTGCAGGCGTTTGCCTTCGGCCTTGAGGTAGCGTTTGACGAACGAAAACCGGCCGGTGCCGGGCTCGCCCATGACAAATACGTTGTAACCGGGGCGTGGCATGGCCACACCGAACTGCAAGGCTTCGACCGCACGTTCCTGGCCAAGCACACCGCGGAAGGGCTCCAGATCATTGGTGGTAGAGAAGCTGAACTGTTCAGCGGAAAACGGACGGGTCAGCGCTTCAGGCGCTAGACGCAAGCTGGCAGCAACAGGATCAGGCATCGGGCTTCCTTACATCAGGCGGGGCAGATAACGGCATTCTGGCGCTGCCCGTACCCACTGGCAAGGCGCACCTCAAGCCAAAGCTTAGACAAGCCCCCATCCTCGGGCCGCGCGGGTCAAAATCAAGGTTTTCAGGGAATGTTTCGCAAAAAATCACGGAACCCCTGGAACCTGCCTAAACTCCAAACTGCGCGGCTGGAACGAATAACCGGCCCACTGGCACCATTAGGGGCCAGCACCCTGTCCATTGGTATGCACACAAAGAGAACATAGCTATGAAACGGATTCTTCTTGGTACTCTCTTCACCGTTGTATCCATCAACGCCATGGCTCAGGCGCCAGGCGGTCCGGACTGCGGTTGGGGCAACATGCTGTTCGAAGGTCAGCGTGGCACCCCGGCACACTTCCTGGCATCCACCACCAACGGCACCTCAGGTAACGCAACTTTCGGCATGACCTCCGGTACCAACGGTTGCTCGACCAATGCGGCGCTGACCTATGGCGGCAAATCCTGGATTGCCATGAATGGCATGATGAACGAGCTGTCCGAAGACATGGCTAAAGGTCAGGGTGAAGCGCTGACCACTTACGCCGTGGTACTGGGTGTGGCGCCGGAAGACCGTGCGCACTTTGCCGCCGTGACCCATCAGCACTTCCAGCAAATTTTCAGCAAAGCTGATGTGACCGCTGAGGATGTGCATACCAATACCCTGGCCGTATTGAAGAACGATCCTCGTCTGGCCAAGTACGCCACTCAAGCTTAAGCTCGACCCGTCCCGCTCTCTTTGGGGAGCGGGTTTTATTTTTTGACCCTGGCCCTTTTTCGCCTGCCTCTTTGGGTCTTTGTTTCTTTCGACTTAAGTTGCTCACTATGCTCAAACGCCTTGCCTGGCTGGCGCTCTGTGTCTGCGCCCCGCTGTCCGCCGCGCCTCACATCGACAATCAACGTTTGCAGCAACTGGCCAACGACCCCTTCTGGATTTCCCTGGGTCATTACGAAACCGCCAAGCTCGGTGGCTGGCGCAGCTATGTCAGCGACAAAAAATTCTTTGTTGCCCCCGACGGCAACGAACACCCCGACCGTGAACTGGCGGCGACCGTACAGGCGTTGTATGCCCCGGCCAGTGCCGGCGAGCAGCATGCGCAATGCGTCTACCCGGCCCGTACTCGCTGGCTCAAGGCGCAACTTGAGCTGACGGATCTGCCGTCGCTGGACTGTGCTGAATTCAAGCAATGGTTCAAGGACGTTTCCCCCCACAGCGCGGTGATGATTTTCCCGGCCGCCTACCTGAACAGCCCGTCGTCGATGTTCGGCCATACCTTGCTGCGCATCGATCAGGCCGATGTGCAGCGCGACAAGACCTCGCTGCTCAGTTACGCGATCAACTTCGGCGCCTACATCGAAGGGTCGGACAACAGCATTTTGTACGCGTGGAAAGGCCTGATGGGTGGTTATCCAGGGCTGTTTGCGCTGGTGCCCTATCAGGAAAAACTCTCGGAATACCGTAGCCTCGAAAACCGCGACCTGTGGGAATACCGCTTGAACCTGACCCAGCAGGAAACCGAGCGCATGGTCGAGCATGTCTGGGAGCTCAAGCAGATCCAGTTCGACTACTTCTTCTTCGATGAAAACTGCTCCTATCGCCTGCTTGAGCTGCTGCAGGTGGCGCGGCCGGGCCTGAAGCTGACCGAGCAATTCCCGTTGACCGCCATTCCCACCGACACCGTCAAAGCGGTGAAACAGGCCGGGCTGGTGGAGTCGATCGAATATCGCCCGTCCCGCGAGCGTGAACTGCTGAGCCGCGCGCAGCCGTTGACCGATGAAGAGCAGCAGTGGGTGCTGAAAATCAGCGCCGATCAGAAGCAATTGCAGGAACCGGCGTTCAAGGCGCAACCGCGCGAGCGTCAGACGTTGATCATCGATGCGGCCTATCGTCTGGAGCGTTATCGCGCCAACGGTCAGGAACGTGACTCGCAACGGGCTCAGCGCAGTTTCGAATTACTGCGCGCGATCAATCAAAACCCGCCTCCGGAACTCGCCATCGCGCGACCAGGCTTGCCCGAGGACGGCCACGAGTCCCGCACCTGGCAGGCCGGCATCGGCACCCGGGGTGACAAAGCCTTCGGCGAATATGGCCTGCGCATGGCCTACCACGACCTCAACGACAACGCCGAAAGCTTCCCCCTTGGCGCGCAGATCGAAATCCTGCAGATGAAACTGCGCCAATACGAAGGCAATCACTGGCAGTTGCAGCAACTGGACCTGGCGACGATCCGCTCCCTGACCCCGCGCAACGCGCTGTTGCAGCCGCTGTCGTGGCAAGTCACCGGCGGCCTGGAGCGTGTGCCGGGCAAGCATGATGACGAAACCCTGGTCAGTCATGTCAACGGCGGCGGCGGCGGGACCTGGCAACTGAGCGACGACATGCTCGGGTTCGCCTTGGGCACTGTGCGCGTGGAGCACAACAACGACTTCGCGGGCTTCATTGCCCCGGCAGCGGGCTTCAACAGCGGTCTGCTGTGGAAAAACCCGCTGGGAAATTTCAGCCTGGAGGCCAAGGGCGATTATTTCACCAATGGCGAAGTGCGCCGGAGCATGAGCCTGAATCAGCAGTGGGAATTGTCGCGTAACCTCGGTTTGCGCCTGAGTGCCCAACGCGAATTCAGCCACTTGGCATCACCTGAAAACGAAGTGATGCTTGAAGTGAAGTGGTATCACTATTGATCTTTTGACCTTTCTTTCACTCCCATCCGACAAATCCGCTTCTAGACTTCCCCTATAGGCCGTTGAACGGCCCTGGAGTCCGAGATGTGGCGTTGCGTGGGTGTGTTGGGGTTATCGGTCCTGATCACAGGGTGTCAGTCAACCCACGAGGATCTGATCGCCAAGGGGTATCCGCCGGCGTTCGCCGATGGCTTCGATGACGGTTGCAGCAGTGGTCGACAAGCCGCCGGGGCGATTACCGGTGAATTTCGCAAAAACGTCCCACGCTACCTCAAGGACAAGCAATACGCCGAAGGCTGGACCGATGGCTTGCGTCAATGCCAGGCCATGCGGGAAAGCGAGGATCGCAACGAGTACAGGGAACGCCATTGGGATGAGCGCGAACGGGCCTGGCAACGAGAGAAAGACCGGGACGCCGCGCGAGCCTATCGCTCGCAATAAGTCGTTTACAGACATTCGTCGAAACTTAAAGCACGCGACCATGGCCCAAACCCTATAACGGGAGAACAACATGAGTCGCGCCTTCGTCAATGAAGATAACGCCGCTGCGCAAGCCGACCTGCCAGTCGAACGACAGGTCAGCGCGCAGCCCAATTACGTCACACCCGCCGGGCTCGCGCAGCTTCAGGCGAAAGTCGCCGCGCTGCAAAGCCTGCTCGACGAGGAAAGCGCCAAAGGTGACCTGGCCGACAAGCAGCGCCAGGCTGACCTTGATCGCGACTGGCGCTACTTCAAGCAGCGCCTGCAAAGTGCGCAGGTGGTTGCACCAGCCTCCTCCACCGACAAAGTGCAGATTGGCAATTGGGTAACTTTTGCCGACGAACACGATCACGAGCAGCGCGTGCAATTGGTTGGAGAAGACCAGGCGGATGCCGCCCATGGGTTGATCAATTGGAGTTCGCCGCTGGGACGGGCGTTGCTGGGTGCGCACGTGGGCGATGAAGTGTCGTGGAAACGCCCGGCGGGGGATTTGGTGATTGAGGTGCTGGCCATAGAGATTGGGTGACCCGAAGCCGCCTTCGCGGGCAAGCCTCGGTCTTACTGAGCGCCCATAAAAAAAAGGAGCCTCGAAAGGCTCCGTTTTTTATGCGACCAACCTGAAATCAGGCCAGTTTCTTGTGCCGTACCCGGTGCGGCTGGGAGGCCGCTTCACCGAGGCGTTTCTTGCGATCGGCTTCGTACTCGGTGTAGTTGCCTTCGAAGAACACCGCTTGCGAGTCGTCTTCGTACGCCAGGATGTGAGTCGCGACGCGGTCAAGGAACCACCGATCGTGAGAGATCACAATGGCGGCGCCCGGGAAGTCCAGCAAGGCTTCTTCCAGGGAACGCAGGGTTTCAACGTCGAGGTCGTTGGACGGTTCGTCGAGCAGCAGGACGTTGCCGCCCTCTTTCAGGGTCAGGGCCAGGTGCAAGCGACCACGCTCACCGCCGGACAGGTCCTTGACGAACTTCTGCTGATCGCCACCCTTGAAGTTGAAACGACCGACGTAGGTACGCGATGGGATCTCGTAGTTGCCGATGCGAATCTGGTCGGAACCGTCGGAGATCTGCTGGAACACAGTCTTGCTGCCATCCAGGTCTTCACGGCTCTGGTCGACGCACGCCAGTTGCACGGTTTCGCCGACTTCGATGCTGCCCGAATCCGGCGTTTCCTTGCCCATCAGCATGCGGAACAGGGTCGATTTACCGGCACCGTTACCACCGATCACGCCAACGATGGCGCCTTTAGGCATGGAGAACGACAGGTTGTCGATCAGCACGCGATCGCCGTAGCCCTTGGTGACGTTCTTGAACTCGATAACCTTGTCGCCCAGGCGTGGACCGGCCGGGATGTAGATCTCGTTGGTTTCGCTGCGCTTCTGGAATTCCTGCGATTGCATTTCTTCGAAGCGTTGCAGACGAGCCTTGGACTTGGACTGGCGGGCCTTGGCGCCTTTGCGCACCCACTCCAGTTCCTCCTTCATGGCCTTTTCGTGAGCCGATTGCTGCTTGGATTCGGCCGCCAGACGATCGGACTTGGCTTCGAGCCAACCCGAATAGTTGCCCTCGTACGGGATACCGGCGCCGCGGTCGAGTTCGAGGATCCAGCCGGCAACGTTGTCCAGGAAGTAACGGTCGTGCGTGATCGCAACCACGGTGCCCGGGAAATCGTGCAGGAAGTGCTCCAGCCAGGCGACGGAGTCGGCGTCCAGGTGGTTGGTTGGTTCGTCGAGCAGCAGCATGTCCGGGGCGGACAGCAGCAGGCGGCACAGGGCCACACGACGTTTTTCACCACCGGAAAGATGTTCAACCCTGGCATCCCAGGCCGGCAGACGCAGCGCATCGGCGGCGACTTCCAGTTGACGATCCAGGTTGTGGCCATCGCTGGCCTGCAGGATGGCTTCAAGTTTGGCTTGCTCTGCAGCCAGCTTGTCGAAGTCGGCATCCGGATCGGCGTAGGCCGCGTAGACCTCGTCCAGACGCGCCTGGGCGTCCTTGATCACGCTGACCGCTTCCTCGACCACTTCACGCACGGTCTTGGTCGGGTCCAGGATCGGTTCTTGCGGCAGGTAGCCGATGTTCAGGTCCGGCATCGGACGGGCTTCGCCGTCGAACTCGGTGTCGACGCCTGCCATGATTTTCAGCAGCGTGGACTTACCCGAACCGTTGAGACCGAGGACGCCGATTTTGGCGCCGGGGAAGAACGACAGCGAAATGTTTTTCAGGATTTCCCGCTTCGGCGGAACAACTTTGCCCAGCCGATGCATGGTGAAGACGTATTGAGCCATGGAGAACCTAGGGTCAGTGACTGATGAATGATTGGAGCGCAGGCGATGCCCGGCCAGGCCATGCGCGTCGTTCGTTTGATGGGTATCAAGGCGGCGCGCTGAAAAAACCTAGGAGCTGGAACGCTCCCGCGTAACCGGCAAAGCTACCTCATTGACAGAAGTCAGTCCAGCCGAGCGGGGCTGGCACTTCGCCACAACTCAAGGCATGCTAGCCGCCCTTCGGGCGTCCGGCTTATAGTGCACGCCGCGCCAGTCCAGCCAAACCGCAGGATTACAGTTTGTCCAATGTCACTCCGCCACCGTCCGCGAGCGTGCTCACCCCTGGGCTCGGCTCGCCCCTGCGCGGAAGCTTGAAGGGCGCGCTGGCGACTCTCGTACTGTTGTTGCTCGCACTGCTGTTCTGGCAGTTGCTGGATCAACTGCGCGAAACCCAGAAAAACCAGCGCCAGTACACCATCGACTACACCGCCGACCTGGCTTCGCAAGTCAGCCTCAACATGGCGCTCAACGCCCAGATCGCCCTTAATCTGCTACCGATCGTCGAACAACCGCAAAGCGCCGACGAACAGCAGGCGTTGCTGCGCAAACTGCAACAATCGCTGCCCGACCTGCGCAGCCTGGCGCTGCTCAGCCCCTCCGGGAAAGTCCTGAGTGACAGCGCCGTCGACAGCCAGGACGCCAACTACCTGAGCGAACTGGTCCAGCGCAGTCGCGCCCAGGCCCACTATTTCAGCAATGCCGATGACGGCTCGGTGGTGCACCTGCTCCTGCATCAGGCCAGCGGCAGCACGCGCGGCTACTGGGCCCTGCGCCTGACACCGACATTTTTTTCTTCATTGACCAAACAGGGCGACGCCGGCCTTCGCCCCCTGTGGCTGGTGGAAAACCGCATCAATCATCAGATCATCAGTCGCGATGACGCCCTGCCTTCAGCCAAACCCGCGGCGCTGACACCCGACGAACTGACCAACAGCGTATTGATCGTCCCCCTGAGCAGCAGCGACTGGCAACTGCGCGGGCTGTTTGACCGGCAACGGGTGATCGAACAAATGCTGCCGGCGTTCATCGGCAAATGCCTTCTGGGCCTGGCGTTCTCGCTGTTACCGTTCATCGCTTTGCTGAACATTCGTCGCCGCCAACGCCAACTGCATGAAGGCCGCCGACGCTATCAGGACATCTTCGAAGGCACCGGTGTTGCCCTGTGCGTGCTGGACCTGTCCGGGCTCAAAAGTTTTTTCGACAAGGCGCAACTCACCAGCAGCGAACAGCTGAGAACCTGGCTCGAGATACCGGAGCAACGCCAGCAACTGTTGCAGGAACTGCGCATCACCGAGGTCAACCAGGTCGCCCTGCAACTGCTCAATGTCAATTCCTGTGAGCAGGCCTGGAAACTGCTGATCAACGGCTGCCCGCTGGACTGCACGGCCATCGGCAATCAAGTGCTCGAAGCGGTGCTCCACCAGCAGAAACAGCTTGAGCTGGAAATCAAGCTTCAGGACGCCAATGGCCGCGACCAGCACTTGTGGCTCGTGCTGCGCCTGCCGGAAGATCAGCCCGACTATAGAGCGGTGATCCTGAGCATCAGCGACATCACCAGCCGCAAACTCATCGAGCTCTCGCTGCTGGAGCGCGAAGGATTCTGGTCCGATGTGGTGCGTACCGTGCCGGATCACCTATATGTGCAAGACGTGATCAGCCAGCGGATGATCTTCAGCAACCATCACCTGGGGCAGACGCTGGGTTACAACCGCACCGAGCTGCACCAGATGGGCGAGTACTTCTGGGAAATCCTCTTGCACCCGGAGGACGCCGACTACTACCACCGCTCGCGCCAGTCCCAGCGTCAGGCGGGTTACACCCAATTGCTGCAGTGCCAGCTGCGTTTCCGCCATCGCGATGGCAAATGGCGGCGTTTCGATATTCGCGAACAGGCCCTGGCGCGGGACAAGCACGATCAGGTCACGCGCATCATCGGCGTGGCCAAGGACATCACCGAGCAGATCGAAGCCAGTGAATCCCTGCGCGACAGCGAGCAGCGCTACCGGATGCTCGCAGAAAGTATCAGCGACGTGATTTTTTCCACTGACAGCAAGATGGCGCTCAATTACGTCAGCCCTTCGGTGCAAGCGGTGCTGGGCTTCGACGCCGACTGGATATTCCAGAACGGCTGGCAATCGACCATCGCCAACCCGCAACAACTGAGCGGCATCTACAGCCTGATGGACCGGATCAGCAAAGCGCTGGATAAACCCGATCAACTGACGCTGCTGCGCAGTCAGGTGCAGACCCAACTGTTTTTGTTCGACTGCCTGCGGGCCGACGGACGCAAGATCCCTATCGAGCTGCGTCTGGTGTTGGTCTGGGACGAACACGGCGCCTTCGAAGGCGTGCTCGGGGTCGGTCGCGACATCAGCCAGCAACGCCGGGCCGAGAAAGACCTGCGCATGGCGGCCACGGTATTCGAGCACTCGACCTCGGCGATTCTGATTACTGACCCGGCCGGCTACATCGTCCAGGCCAACGAGGCCTTCAGTCGCGTCAGCGGCTATGCGGTGTCCCAGGTGCTCGATCAGTTGCCGAACATGCTCACCGTCGACGAGCAGCAGGAAACTCATCTGCGCTACGTGCTCAAGCAGTTGCATCAGCACAGCACCTGGGAAGGCGAAGTCTGGCTCAAGCGTCGCAACGGCGAGCACTACCCGGCCTGGGTCGGGATTACGGCGGTGCTCGACGACGAAGGCGATCTGGCCAGTTATGTGTGTTTCTTCAGCGACATCAGCGAACGCAAGGCCAGTGAGCAACGGATTCACCGCCTCGCCTATTACGACGCCCTGACCCACCTGCCCAACCGCACGCTGTTCCAGGATCGCCTGCACACCGCGCTGCAATCGGCCGAACGGCAGAAGTCCTGGGTGGTGCTGATGTTCCTCGACCTGGACCGCTTCAAGCCGATCAACGACTCCCTGGGCCATGCCGCCGGCGACCGCATGCTCAAGGAAATGGCCACGCGCCTGCTCGGCTGCGTCGACGATGACGACACCGTGGCGCGCATGGGCGGTGATGAGTTCACATTGCTGCTGCAACCCCGGGTCAACCGCGACATCGCGCTGAACCGAGCCATTCACGTGGCCGAACAGATCCTCGCCAGCCTGGTGAAGCCGTTCGTGCTCGAAGGCCGCGAGTTCTTCGTCACCGCCAGTATCGGCATCGCCCTGAGCCCTCAGGACGGTAGCGAACTCAGTCAGCTGATGAAGAACGCCGACACCGCGATGTACCACGCCAAGGAGCGCGGCAAGAACAACTTCCAGTTCTATCAGGCCGACATGAACGCCAGCGCCCTGGAGCGTCTGGAGCTGGAAAGCGACTTGCGCCACGCCCTGGAGCAAAACGAATTCGTGCTGTACTACCAGCCGCAATTCAGCGGCGACGGCAAACGCCTGACCGGTGCCGAAGCCCTGCTGCGCTGGCGCCACCCGCGCCGTGGCCTGGTGCCGCCGGGGGACTTCATTCCGGTGCTCGAAGAGCTCGGGCTGGTGGTGGATGTCGGCGACTGGGTGATCGGTGAGGCTTGCCGTCAGCTCAAGACCTGGCACCTGACCAAGGTGCGGGTGCCGAAGGTCTCGGTGAATATTTCGGCCCGGCAGTTCTCCGACGGGCAACTCGGCACGCGGATCGCCACCATTCTCAAGGAAACCGGCCTGCCACCGGCGTGCCTGGAGCTGGAGCTGACCGAAAGTATCCTGATGCGCGAAGTCAGCGAGGCGATGCAGATCCTCGCCGGACTGAAAAACCTCGGCCTGAGCATTGCGGTCGATGACTTCGGCACCGGTTATTCATCGCTCAACTACCTCAAGCAATTCCCGATCGATGTGCTGAAAATCGACCGCACCTTCGTTGATGGCTTGCCGTCGGGCGAGCAGGATGCGCAGATTGCCCGGGCGATCATCGCCATGGCCCACAGCCTCAATCTGGCGGTAATCGCCGAGGGCGTAGAAACCCACGAACAGCTCGACTTCCTGCGCGAGCATGGTTGCGATGAGGTTCAGGGCTACCTGTTCGGCCGTCCGATGCCGGCCGGCCGGTTCGAAGCGCAGTTCAGCAATGATGCGTTGTTCATGTTCGACTGACTGATCGTTCCCACGCTCTGCGTGGGAACGCAGCCCGTGACGCTCCGCGTCACATGCCAAAGCGGACGCAGAGCGTCCAATGAGGCATTCCCACGCAGAGCGTGGGAACGATCACCTGACACTGGCCAGCCCAGACACCGTAAATCCTGCGCATGAACACCACTTGTCTGCGACATGATGTCCTTTCATATGCCATCTAAAAGCGGTTGGGTTAGAATGCCCCCCTTTTCTGCCCCGATCCTTGAGGACCGCCATGTTCAGCCGTGATTTGACTATTGCCAAGTTCGACGCCGACCTTTTTGCCGCCATGGAGCAAGAAGCTCAGCGCCAGGAAGAACACATTGAGCTGATCGCTTCGGAAAACTACACCAGCCCTGCGGTGATGGAAGCTCAAGGCTCGGTACTGACCAACAAGTACGCCGAAGGTTACCCGGGCAAGCGCTACTACGGTGGTTGCGAGTTCGTCGACGTGGTTGAGCAACTGGCCATCGACCGTGCAAAAGAACTGTTCGGCGCCGATTACGCCAACGTTCAGCCGCACGCCGGCTCGCAAGCCAACAGCGCCGTTTACCTGGCCCTGCTGCAAGCGGGCGACACCATCCTGGGCATGAGCCTGGCTCACGGCGGTCACCTGACCCACGGTGCCAGCGTTTCGTCCTCCGGCAAGCTGTACAACGCCGTTCAGTACGGCATCGACGCCAATGGCCTGATCGACTACGACGAAGTCGAGCGCCTGGYCGTTGAGCACAAGCCGAAAATGATCGTGGCCGGTTTCTCTGCCTACTCGCAGATTCTGGACTTCCCACGCTTCCGCGCTATCGCTGACAAGGTCGGTGCGTACCTGTTCGTCGACATGGCCCACGTGGCTGGTCTGGTCGCCGCTGGCGTCTACCCGAACCCGGTACCTTTCGCTGACGTGGTGACCACCACCACCCACAAGACCCTGCGCGGTCCACGTGGCGGCCTGATCCTGGCTCGCGCCAACGCCGACATCGAGAAGAAGCTGAACTCCGCAGTATTCCCGGGTGCCCAGGGCGGCCCGCTGGAGCACGTGATCGCTGCCAAGGCGATCTGCTTCAAGGAAGCGCTGCAGCCTGAGTTCAAGGCCTACCAGCAACAAGTGGTGAAAAACGCCCAGGCCATGGCCGGCGTATTCATCGAGCGCGGTTTCGACGTGGTGTCGGGCGGTACTCAGAACCACCTGTTCCTGCTGTCGCTGATCAAGCAGGAAATCTCCGGTAAAGACGCCGACGCTGCGCTGGGCAAAGCGTTCATCACCGTGAACAAGAACTCGGTACCGAACGATCCACGCTCCCCGTTCGTCACCTCCGGCCTGCGTTTCGGTACCCCGGCTGTGACCACTCGCGGCTTCAAGGAAGCAGAGTGCAAAGAGCTGGCCGGCTGGATCTGCGACATCCTGGCTGACCTGAACAACGAGGCGGTGATCGATGCCGTTCGCGAGAAGGTCAAGGCCATCTGCAAGAAACTGCCGGTGTACGGCGCTTAATTGCCCCGCTAAACCGCAGCAATGAAAAAACCGGCCAGTGATGGCCGGTTTTTTTTCGTCCGCCATAAAGATCAATGAGGGTTGGCACCACTGGTCAGACCGGTCATGCCAATTTTGCTGCGTCCTCTTGTCATCCTGAAAAAATCCAGCGTAGACTGCGCCTGAACTGGACATACCGGTAAGACCACAATAATTAAGTCCTGAATCTGATGCGCTTGGCGCACGGCAGCCAGGACACCGACCAGGATTCCTCCCATGCTCAGATGGTGCTCGCGTTCAATCTTCCTTCAAGTGGTTCTCGGACTGGTGCTCGGCATCGTCTGCGGGCTGACCCTTCCCGAATACTCCGCCCAACTCAAACCCCTTGGCGACGGCTTCATCAAACTGATCAAGATGCTTATTGGCCTGATCGTGTTTTGCGTGGTGGTCAGCGGCATCAGCGGTGCCGGTGACCTGAAGAAGGTCGGACGCATCGGCCTCAAATCGGTCATCTACTTCGAAATACTGACCACCATCGCCCTGGTGATCGGCCTGGTGTTCGCCTTCACAACCGGCATCGGCAGCGGCGCGAACATTCATCTGGAGCAGCTCTCCGCCGCCGACATGGGCGACATCGCCCAGCGCGGTCAGCACATGCACACCACCACGCAGTTCCTGATGGACCTGATTCCGACCTCGGTGATCGGCGCCTTCGCCGACAACAACATCCTGCAAGTCCTGCTGTTTTCGGTGCTGTTCGGCAGCGCGTTGAATCTGGTGGGTGAAGCGGCGTCGGGTATTTCCCGGCTGATCAACGAGCTGAGCCATGTGATCTTCCGCATCATGGGCATGATCGTGCGCCTGGCGCCGATCGGCGTGTTCGGCGCCATCGCCTTCACCACCAGCAAATATGGCCTGGACTCGCTGCAACACCTGGGCAGCCTGGTCGGCCTGTTTTACCTGACCTGCGCGGCCTTCGTGGCGCTGATTCTCGGCCTGGTGATGCGCCTCTCGGGCCTGCGGATGTGGCCACTGCTCAAGTACCTGCGCGAAGAACTGCTGATCGTCATGGGCACCGCTTCTTCCGACGCCGTGCTGCCACAAATCATGCGCAAGCTTGAGCATCTGGGCATCGGCAGCTCCACGGTCGGGCTGGTGATTCCGACCGGGTATTCGTTCAACCTTGATGGTTTTTCGATCTACCTGACCCTGGCCATTGTGTTCATCGCCAATGCCACCGGCACACCGCTGGCCATGACTGACCTGCTGACGATTCTGCTGGTGTCACTGATCACCTCCAAAGGCGCCCACGGAATTCCCGGCTCGGCGCTGGTGATTCTCGCCGCCACCCTGACCGCGATCCCGGCAATTCCGGTGGTGGGCCTGGTGCTGGTGCTGGCGGTGGACTGGTTCATGGGCATCGGTCGGGCACTGACCAATTTGATTGGTAACTGCGTCGCCACGGTGGCCATCGCCCGCTGGGAAAAGGACATCGATATCCAACGGGCAAACAAAGTGCTGTCCGGCCAGGTGGGATACACCTTCCAGCCGAGAAAACCGGTGGTCCCGGCGCATCAGCAGGAATTTTAAACAACGTGTGCCTGCCCACGGGCAGGCACATTTATCGCGATTTGGAGCGAACAGTGATTACCTCGTCAACCGTCGTAAATTCAGTGGTAGAAAAACTTCGGGCCGCGCTGGCCCGCGGTCAGTGGCGTTCCGGCGACATGCTGCCGGGCCAGCGTGAACTGGCCGAACAACTGGGCATCAGCCGCCCAAGCCTGCGCGAAGCGGTGATCGTGCTGGAAACCCTCGGGCTGGTGCGCTCGATGCCGGGTAAAGGCGTAGTGGTGCTGGAAGCCAATCTCAGCGACAGCCAAAGCCACGACAGCGCAGTCGCCGGGGCCAGCCTGGAAGACGTGCTGCAACTGCGCTACACCCTTGAGCCGTTCATCGTCGGCCTGGTGGCACAGTCCATCAGCAACAAGGAAGTCGGGCAACTGCGCCTGACCCTGATGGACATGCGCGAAGCCTTGGAAGCCAATGACAGCGAGGCCGGTGTGAACGCCTACATCGCGTTCCACGAAGAGTTGTTCACCCTGACCTCGAACCCGATTTTCCAGAGCGTGGTGCAGCAGACCAGCAATGCCCTCAAGCAAAGCGCCAACGTGCTGCGCAATTCCCCGGAGCATCTGGCTGAGCGCCTTGAAGAAAGCGAAGCCATGGTACGAGCGATCCGCAGCAAAAACAGCGCCCAGGCCAGCGCCGAAATGCGTCGGCACATCCTTCGCGAAGGCCAACGGATGGGCATCGAATTGAATATCCCGGACGACCACCTCGGCAGTTGACCCCCCTCTTCGAACTGGAGACAGGCCATGAACAGCTTCGCCTCACCACAAACTCTTGTTGCCCTGCCCTTTCGCCCGTCGGTGGATGATCTCTATTCGCGAATCTTCGACGCCATTCTCGAACAGCGCATCAATGCGGCCAGTCGCTTTACCGAAGAAAGCCTGGCGCAGATGTTCGGTGCCAGGCGCAGTGACATTCGTGGTGTGCTGACGCAGCTGTCCCACCAGCAGATCATCATCCTGCGGACTAATCATCGCCCCCGGGTCGCCGATCCCGATGCCGAACAGACCCGTCAGACGCTTCATGCTCGCCGTCTGACCGAAGTCACGCTAGTGAAACTTGCCTGCCAGCAACCTCGTGCGCAAAACCTGAAGCGCCTGCGTGCCTTGATCGAAAGCGAACGCCAATGCAAGGAGCGTGGTCCAGCGATCCGGTTATCGGGGGAGTTTCACTTGCAACTGGCCGAAATGGCGGGAAATGCACCGCTGGCGCATTTTCTTGGCAGTTTGGTGCCGCTGACTTCATTGGCGATTGCGCGATCTGGCGAGAAGACGCGCAGTTGTTGCGCATGGCAGGAGCATCTGACCATTGTCGACGCGGTTGAGCGCGGGGATGAGGCGAAGGCGGTCATGTTGATGAGCCGGCATTCGGAT
The DNA here is from genome assembly GCF_056406935.1 of Pseudomonas sp. P1_A1. Taxonomy (NCBI): domain Bacteria; kingdom Pseudomonadati; phylum Pseudomonadota; class Gammaproteobacteria; order Pseudomonadales; family Pseudomonadaceae; genus Pseudomonas; species Pseudomonas sp. P1_A1. The sequence goes on from NZ_JBFTZE010000013.1 coordinate 105,605, forward strand.
CACCTTGAGCAAACATTGCTGAACTCCGGTTATGTCACCAGCCTGGACTGTCGTGTCGCCGGTTAAATGGCTATCGCGGGCAAGCCCGCTCCCACAGGTATTGCATATCCTCTGTAGGAGCGAGGCTTGCCCGCGAAGGCGTCATCACCGACGAGCACATTTTCAATCCGCCGCAACCCGCGAAAACCCCTCGCGAATCTTCTCTTCCGGCAACTCATCGGCAATGAACACGATCACGCTTTCGCGCGTGTCATCGTCCGCCCACTCGGTATCCCAATCGAAGCCGTACAGTTTCAGCACGCCCTGGAACACCATGCGCCGCGGCTCACCAAGAATGTTCAAAACGCCTTTGTAGCGCAGCAATTGCTTGCCATGGTCTTCCAGCAGTTCGTTCATGAACTCGCTGAGCTTGTCGATATCCAGCGGCTTGTCGGTACGCAGCACCAGGCTGGAAATGCGATCGATGGAGGGCGCCTTGCTCACTGGGCGCAAATTCACGCCACCACCGAGGTCGGCATTGAGGTTGAAGCCACGCACATCGAGCAATTCGGCCAGATCAATCTTGCCGTGGTCGACCACGCGAATCGGTGCGCGACGGTTGATGCGGGTCAGGCGTTCGCTGAGGGCAGCGAAGGTCGGCTCATCCACCAGATCGCGTTTGCTCACCAGCAAGCGGTCGGCAAAACCGATCTGCGCCTGGGCGATGGTCTGAGTCAGGTGGTGTTCGGCATGTTTGGCGTCGACCAGGGTGATGATGCCGTCAAGGATATAGCGCTCGCGCAGCTCTTCGTCGATGAAGAAGGTTTGCGCTACCGGTGCCGGGTCGGCCAGACCGGTGCATTCGATCACCAGGCGGTCAAAGGCGATTTCGCCACTGTCCAGGCGCTCCAGTAGCAGATACAGCGCTTTGGTCAAATCGGTGTGGATGGTGCAGCAGACGCAGCCGTTGGACAGCGTCATCACTTGCACCGGCTCGTCGCCCAACAGTTGGGTGTCGATGCCGGCGTCACTGAACTCGTTTTCGATCACGGCGATTTTCAGGCCGTGCTCGGCTTTGAGCAGGTGGCGCAACAAGGTGGTTTTACCAGCGCCGAGAAAGCCGCTGAGGATCGTGACAGGGATTGGCGCTAACAAAATAAGATCTCCCGGACGCAAAAAAACTGTAGGAGACAGCGATGCGGCGATCCGACTTGCCGGCGAAAGCGTCCTGAAGATCGCCTTCGCCGACAAGCCGTGCTCCTACAGTGGTGTGTTACCTAAACCGCGTACATCAACAGCACTTTGGTCCACCCTTGCCGCCGTAACGAGCCTCCTGGCGCTCCCGAAAGAACGCCTCGTAACTCATCACCGGTTTGTCCGGGTGTTTGGTTTGCATATGCTCGACGTAGTTGTCGTAGTCGGGCATCCCGACCATCAGGCGCGCGGCCTGACCGAGGTATTTACCGAGGCGACTCAGGTCATTGAACATGGTGCAATCCTCAGGTTACGCATCCGGCTGAGCCTGGAATGGCGATTCTTTATCCGTGCGTTCTTTGGTGCCCCAGGCGGCAATACCGACCTTGAGTGCATAGAACAGGATGCTGAACACCACGAACAGGAACAGCGCGGTCAGCGTTGCGTTGGTGTAGGCGTTGTAGATCACGTGCTGCATCTGCTCGATGCTCTTGGCCGGCGCGAGGATCTGACCACCGGCCAGCGCATCACTGTACTTCTTGGCCAGCGACAGGAAGCCGATCGCCGGGTTGGCGTCGAACAGCTTGATGAAGCCTGCGGTGGTGGTGCAGATCAGCAACCAAACGGCTGGCAGCATGGTGACCCAGATGTAGCGTTGGCGTTTCATTTTGATCAATACAACGGTTGCCAGCATCAGCGCGATACCGGCCAGCATCTGGTTGGAGATACCGAACAGCGGCCACAAGGTGTTGATGCCACCCAGTGGATCGATCACGCCCTGGTACAGCAGGTAGCCCCACATCGCCACGCAACCAGCGGTGGCAATCAGGTTGGCGGTCCAGGACTCGGTGCGTCTCAGCGCCGGTACGAAGGAGCCGAGCAAGTCCTGCAGCATGAAACGTCCGGCACGGGTACCGGCATCGACCGCAGTGAGGATGAACAGCGCTTCGAACAGGATCGCGAAGTGGTACCAGAACGCCATGGTGTTTTCACCTGGCAGCACGCTGTGCAGGATCTGCGCGATACCGACCGCCAGGGTCGGTGCGCCGCCGGCACGGGCCAGGACGGTGGTTTCACCGATGTCCTTGGCCACCGCTTGCAACGCTTCCGGCGTGATGGCAAAGCCCCAGTTGCTGACCGCTGTCGCTACCGCCACCACATCACCGCCGACGACCGCGGCCGGGCTGTTCATGGCGAAGTACACGCCCGGTTCGATCACCGAAGCGGCAACCATCGCCATGATCGCCACGAAGGATTCCATCAGCATGCCGCCGTAACCGATGTAACGGGCGTTGACTTCGTTATCCAGTAGCTTCGGCGTAGTGCCGGAAGCAATCAGTGCGTGGAAACCGGACACTGCGCCACAGGCAATGGTGATGAACAGGAACGGGAACAACCCGCCCTTCCACACCGGCCCGGTGCCGTCGATGAACTGGGTCAATGCCGGCATTTTCAGCTCGGGCATGGTGACCAGAATGCCGATCGCCAGCGCAACGATGGTGCCGATCTTCAGGAACGTGGACAGGTAGTCACGCGGCGCCAGAATCAGCCACACCGGCAACACCGCCGCCACGAACCCGTAGCCGATCAGCATCCAGGTGATCTGGACCCCGGTAAAGCTGAACGCCTTGGCCCACACCGGGTCAGCGGCGATCTGCCCGCCCAGCCAGATCGAGCCCAGCAACAATGCCACGCCAATCACCGAGATTTCACCGATGCGGCCCGGGCGGATGTAGCGCATGTAGACGCCCATGAACATCGCGATCGGGATGGTCGCCATCACCGTGAAAATGCCCCACGGGCTTTCGGCCAGGGCCTTGACCACGATCAGCGCCAGCACCGCGAGGATGATGATCATGATCAGGAAGCARCCGAACARCGCGATGGTGCCGGGGATGCGGCCCATTTCTTCRCGGACCATGTCGCCCAGGGAACGGCCGTTGCGGCGGGTGGACATGAACAGGACCATGAAGTCCTGAACCGCACCGGCCAGCACCACGCCGGCAATCAGCCACAGCGTACCGGGCAGRTAGCCCATCTGCGCCGCCAACACCGGACCGACCAGCGGCCCCGCGCCGGCGATGGCCGCGAAGTGGTGGCCGAAAAGAATGTGTTTGTTGGTCGGCACGTAGTCCAGACCATCGTTGTTGATTACGGCAGGTGTAGCCCGACGCGAATCGAGTTGCATCACATTGTTAGCGATGAACAGGCTGTAGTAGCGGTATGCGACAAGATAGATAGCGACGGCTGCGACAACGATCCACAAGGCGTTGATCGCCTCGCCTCGACGCAATGCCACTACGCCCAGGGCGCACGCTCCTACGACTGCCAGCAGCAGCCAGGGTACGTGGCGTAGCAGGCTATTATTATTTTTCATTTTATGATTCCAGCCAGAGTGGACAAGAAAGACAGCCATCCCGAGTTTAGCGCTACTGGCCTCAAAGGCCACCCCCAACGTTGGTCTAGATAAGGGATGGCGACCGTGGCGGTTGGTGCAAAGCCCGGTCTATAGTCATTGCACCACGCACAGAGGTCAGGCCATGAGCGAACAGCATTCCAATCGCCGCCGTTTCAAGCGCATCGCCTTCAGCGCACAGACCGAACTGAGCCAGGATGGGCAGCGTTGGCCGGTGCAATTGCTCGACTTGTCGCTCAAGGGCATGCTGATCCAGCGTCCCGAGCCTTGGCAGGGCGATCCCAGCAAACCCTTCGCAGCCGATATTCATTTGAACCCCGAGACAGAGATCAGAATGGATGTGCGGTTGGCCCACAATGATTATGGCCAGCTGGGTTTTGTCTGCCTGAATATCGGGCTGGAATCGATCGAGCACCTGAGGCGGCTGGTCGAGCTGAACCTCGGCGATCCCGAGGAACTGGACCGGGAGTTGGGGGCACTCATCGAAATCTGATTGCTGGTGTAGGAGCTGCCGTAGGCTGCGATCTCTTGATCTTGATCTTCAGCGACCTGTGAAAGCGCCCAGATCAAAAGATCGCAGCCTTCGGCAGCTCCTACAGGGTTTGGTGTTCAGGCGCAAATGTGTGTTTATTCGAACAGTGCGTCGAGGGCCTGCTCCAGACGTGTCACGGCAATAATCTGCAACCCCGGCGGCGGCTCTTTCGGTGCGTTGCCCTTGGGTACGATGGCGCGTTTGAAGCCGTGTTTGGCGGCTTCTTTCAAGCGTTCCTGGCCACTCGGTACCGGGCGCACTTCACCCGACAACCCGACTTCACCAAACACCAACAGATCGTGCGGCAGCGGCCGGTTGCGCAAACTGGACATGACCGCCGCCATCAGCGCCAGATCAGAAGCGGTTTCCAGGACCTTCACACCGCCGACCACGTTGAGGAACACGTCCTGATCGTGGGTCGGGATGCCGCCGTGGCGGTGCAAAACCGCCAACAACATGGCCAGGCGATTCTGATCCAGACCGAGCGTCACCCGGCGCGGGTTGGCCAGATGGCTGTCGTCCACCAGCGCCTGGACTTCCACCAGCATCGGCCGGGTGCCTTCCCACGTGGCCATGACCACACTGCCCGGGACTTCTTCCTGAGCGCGTGTCAGGAAAATCGCCGAAGGGTTGGAGACTTCTTTCAGGCCTTTGTCGGTCATGCCGAACACGCCCAGTTCATTCACCGCACCGAACCGGTTTTTCACCGCCCGCAGCAAACGCAGGCGCCCATCGGATTCGCCTTCGAAATACAGAACGGTGTCGACCATGTGCTCCAGCACTCGGGGGCCGGCCAGCGCACCTTCTTTAGTGACATGGCCCACGAGGAAAATCGCCGTGCCGCTTTGCTTGGCGTAACGCACCAGCAATGCCGCACTTTCGCGCACCTGGGAGACGCCCCCCGGTGCCGACTGCAGTTGCTCGGTGAAGATCGTCTGAATCGAGTCGATCACCATCACCTTGGGCTTTTCCTGCCGGGCGGTGGCAATGATGGTTTCAATGCAGGTTTCAGTCATCACCCGCAGTTGATCCTGAGGCAAGCCCAGCCGTCGGGCACGCATGGCCACTTGTTGCTGGGACTCTTCGCCGGTGACATACAGCGCCGGCATGCTCTTGGCGAGGTTGCACAAGGTTTGCAACAGAATGGTCGACTTGCCGATACCGGGGTCACCACCGATCAACACCACCGAGCCATCCACCAGACCGCCGCCCAAAACACGGTCGAGCTCACTGGACGCCGTGGAGAATCGCGGAATTTCTTCGACGCTGACTTCGGCCAGGGTCTTGATCTGCGCCTGCTGGCCGGTCCAGCCGGTGCGACCGCTGGGGGCCGCGGCGCCGCCACTCTCCACCATGGTTTCGGTCAGCGTGTTCCAGGCCCCGCATTCGCCGCACTGGCCGGCCCACTTGGGGAAGGTTGAGCCACACTCGGTGCAGCCGTACATGCGCTTGGCCTTGGCCATCTGAACTCCCGGCAAAAACCGCGATGATAGCTCAGCTGACGCGGATCAGCGCGGCGCCGCCGTGCGGATTTCACCGCTGGCCAGACGCGCGGCACTGTTGCCCAACGGATCTTCAGCGTTCAGGTCCGCCCCTTTGGCCTTGAGTGCGTCGAGCAACTCGACGCGCTTGAACAACCCGGCATACATCGCGGCAGTCTGCCCGGCGCCGTTGCGTTGGTCGGGGCTGCAATTGGCGGCCAGCAGGGTTCGAGCGATCTGCACTTCGCCTTTGAAAATCGCGCCCATCAGCGCGGTATTGCCGCGTTGATCCTGAGCGCAGGCGTCCGCCCCGGCCGCCAACAAACGCTCCACGGCGGCACCCTGACCGTGATAGGCGGCCAGTATCAACGCGGTGTAACCCTTGCTGTCGCGGGTGTCGAGGGAATAGCCGGCCTCGATGAAGGTATCGAGCATCGGCACATCCCCCCGTCTAGCGGCATCGAAATAGTAATCCTGTAATTGCGCTTTCAGCGCCCCGGGGTCCTTCGAGACTGGCGCGTCAGGCCCGGCAAATACACCGAACGACACGCACGCCAGAAACACAGACAGATAAACACGCATGGCGGGACTCCTTGGTCAGACGGGACCTCGTACGAGGCCCCGCTTCAGGCAGATAGATCAGTCGACCAGTTTGGCCGCCAACGCCTTGACCCGGGCCAGATCACCCTTGGCCACTTTGGTTACGCCTGTCCCGTATTCCGGGTCGGCCTTGTACAGGAAGGACAGGATGATGTGCTTGCTCTCGTCATCGGTGGTGGCCAGTGAGCCGCCGAAGCTGTCGATCAGGTCCTGACGCTCCTTCTGGCTGAACGAGCGATACAGATCGCCGGCCTGCTTGAAGTTCTGCTCACGCTGAATCTTCGCCTGCTGTGTACTGCCCGACAGGGCCGACTGGCTGTAACGCGCGGTTTGCGGCTCCTCGCGGGGCAGCAGACGGCTCGGCTGGTAATTCACCCCCGTGTTGCTGGCGCCGATGTTCATCGCGCCATCCTGATTACCGTTGTTCACGGTGATTTTCGGTGCGTTGATCGGCAACTGCAGAGCGTTGGCCCCCAGGCGATACAGTTGGGTATCGGCATACGAGAACACTCGCCCCTGCAATAAGCGATCTTCCGAAGGCTCGATACCGGGCACCACGTTGGCCGGTGCCATTGCCACTTGTTCGGTTTCCTGGAATACATTCGCCGGATTACGGTTCAATACCATCTGTCCAACTTTTCGCTCAGGAACACCGGGCCAGATCTTGGTGGCGTCCAATGGATCGAAATCAAACTTGGACAAATCTTGAGGATTCAGAACCTGGACGTACAAGTCCCACTTCGGAAAGTCCCCCTTGTTAATATGAGCAACCAAGTCGTTGGTCATATGGCTGTAATCTTGACCTTGAACATTGGCGACTTCTTTAGGAGTGAGATTTTTTATCCCCTGCAAACTTTTCCAGTGAAACTTTACATAGTGAACTTCGCCCTGGGCGTTAACCAACTTGTAGGCATGGACACCATTGCCGTCCATCTCCCGATAACTGGCCGGGGTGCCGGAGTTGGAATACAACTCGGTCAAGGTGCGGGTGGCTTCCGGAACGTGAGAGAAGAAATCGAAACGACGGGAGTCGTCGTCAAGATTGGTGCGCGGGTCCGGCTTGAACGCATGGACCATGTCCGGAAACTTGATGGCATCCCGGATGAAAAAGGTCGGGAAATTGTTGCCGACCAGGTCCCAGTTTCCGTCCGCGGTGTAGAACTTGGTGGCGAACCCCCGCGGGTCACGCAGGGTTTCCGGCGAATGGTTGCCATGGACCACCGCTGAGAAACGCACAAATACCGGCGTGCTCTGGCCGCCGGCGAATACCTTGGCCTTGGTCAAGTCACTGAGGTCGTCAGTCACGGTGAACGTGCCATGGGCGCCGGTGCCACGGGCATGCACCACGCGCTCAGGAATGCGTTCACGGTCGAAACGCTGGAGCTTCTGAATCAACTGTACGTCTTGCAACAGCACCGGCCCGGTCGCGCCGGCGGTTTGCGAGTTCTGGTTGTCGCCTACAGCGGCACCATTATCACGGGTCAACGTCGCAGCGTTGATGGAGAAGGACAGCAGGCTGACGGTCAGAACGCCGAAGGTACGACGGAGGGGAAAAGCCCCGAGGCCAAGGGGAGTTATCATGGAAGTTTCCTCTGGTTTTATTAAGCGCATCCTGGTGCGCACCACAGAGGCTAGTGACCCAAAGGCCAAAACATAAATAGAAATCCCGTACCGGGCCGATAGCGAAAAGGTTCTGGAAAGCCCGGTCTAGAGCGGGTAGACGCGCGCGAAGAGTGGCGTTTTGTAAACTAATTACCGGAAGATGTGTCGATAGACACGGGCATTGTAAGAAGGCGTTTCAAGCAACGGGCGCTTTGCTGATTTACACTGCGTTCACCAACCTCATCTGTAACAAGGAAATAACCTATGGGCGTGATAAGTGAGTTCAAGGCCTTCGCGGTCAAAGGTAATGTGGTCGACATGGCGGTGGGTATTATCATCGGCGCCGCCTTCGGCAAAATCGTTACGTCATTTGTCGGCGATGTGGTGATGCCACCCATCGGACTGCTGATCGGTGGGGTGGACTTCAGTGACCTGGCCATTACGCTCAAGGCTGCCAACGGTGATGTCCCGGCGGTGATGCTGGCCTACGGCAAGTTCATCCAGAGCATGATCGACTTCATCATTGTCGCCTTCGCGATCTTCATGGGCGTCAAGGCCATCAACCGTCTGAAACGCGAAGAGGCCGTTGCGCCAACCCTGCCGCCGGTTCCGACTAAAGAAGAAGAACTGCTGAGCGAGATCCGTGATCTGCTCAAGGCTCAGAACAATCGGCCTGATAGTTGATTACCCAGAGAAACGGCGCCCTCGGGCGCCGTTTGTTTACCAGTAGTTTTCCACCGCCACTTGGCCAGGTCGACGACTGAGGCTCAAGTGCATGTCCCGTTGTTTCAGTAGCTTGCGCGTCTCATCGATCATCTGTGGGTTACCGCAGAGCATCACCCGCGAATGCTCGGCTGTCAGCGCTACACCGGCCGTCTGTTCCAGTTCGCCATTTTCCAGGAGTCTGGTGATCCGCCCATTCAAGGCACCCGGATGCTGTTCGCGGGTGACGGTGGGAATGAATTGCAGTTTGTGCGCGTACTCGGTGAGATAGTCACGCTGCACCAGCCCCGCAATCAGTTCCTGGTACGCAAGCTCCCGCGCTTCGCGCACGCTGTAGACCAGGGTGATTCGTTCGAATTTTTCCCACACTTCGAAATCCTGCAGGATCGACAGGAACGGCGCCACGCCCGTGCCTGTGGATAACAACCAAAGATCACGGCCATCGACGAAGCGATCCAGCGTCAGATAACCGAAGGCCTGACGATCGACCAGCAGCGTATCGCCAGCTTCCAGTCGACTCAGTTCACTGGTGAACTCCCCTCCCGGCACAACAATAGAGAAGAATTCGAGGAACTCGTCATAGGGCGACGAGACCATGGAGTAAGCCCGCCATACCGTGCTGCCGTCTGCCTTGGTGACACCCAGCCGGGCGAACTGCCCCGCTCGGAAACGAAAGCCCGCATCCCTGGTGGTACGCAGGGTGAACAGGTTCGGAGTCAACGGCTGGACCTCAAGCAAGGTCTGACGAGTGAATTTTTCAACACTGGCAGTCATGGGCCGCTCCGATCAACAGATGACACCAGTGTCCCCCAAAGCAGACGACGTAAACACCGATGGTTTGTAGTGTTATTCGTGCAGAGACTTGGGCAGTGCAATAAGGAATTAATACCGGAGTGTTGATTTTGTATAACCCTAAAACAACGCTAAGAACCAGTTATGCAGCTACGGGATTTTTCAAGAGCAAAATAGTTCAGCATGCCTGTAAGAACTCTCCTACACTCTGGGACGTGCCGGATCCTGGATCCAATCGGCACCCCCCCAAGAAAGTTCGCATGGAGTTACCAAATGAAAGTGTGGAAGGAGTCACAGCTAACACAGCTTTCTTGCGCTCAAAAAATAGAGCCCGCGTACGAGATATCGCTTAACCTCGTTAAAAATCTGGGCTTTAATTTTTGTGCATTTTCAATAACATCCCCAACAACAGGGGCACACCACCATAAGATATATCTGAATAATTACCCTAGCGAATGGAACACGAAATATCAAAACGAGCATTACGATGCGATTGATCCAATACTAGCCCACTGCCATGAATCCGAAGTGCCGATTCTCTGGCAAGAAGAGTGCTATTCAAAAACACCACGGCTGTGGCAAGCGCAAAAAAACCAGGGGTTGCACTACGGTTGGTCCCAATCCGTTCATGATAAGAACGGGCTTTGCAGCATCCTGAGCGTGGCCAGAACCCATTGCCCGATTACCGCTTATGACCTGTACAAAAACCTGGGCTACGCGATGTTCATTGGCCGTCACCTGCACGGACTTGTCGCGAAAGACCTGCCAGCCTCCTCGCTGAAGCCGCCCACAGTGAGTTTGTCATGCAGAGAAATCGAGGTGCTGAAATATTCAGCCGACGGCAAGACGGCCTGCGAGATCGCAATCATCCTCTGCCTGAGCGAAAGCACTGTGCGTTTCCATATACAGAACGCTATCCACAAACTTGGCGTCAATAACAAGATCGCGGCGGTGATCAGGGCAGCGAAAGCAGGCGTCATCTGAAGCTGTTCGAATCAGGTAATCCCTGCAAGTAATCCAGACCAAAAAAACGTACCATCTGCGCTCCATCCCGAGTGATGTCGTGTGAAGCGTCCACGACGCAGTCCGCTCGGATGGCTCCGCCCGCTACAACGTCCGGCGGCCACTCATTGATTATCTCCGCTGACTACCCAGAGCCCTCCGCCTCATGCCTCTGCTCGAAACTTCTTTCGCCAAACTCGACCTGATCCGCCAGCCAGAACAGCAGAACGAACCGCTGCAAGCGTTTGATGCCGCAGACGAATACCTGCTCAATCATCTGGCCGGGCAACAACCGACAGCTGATACTCGCGTACTGGTACTCAACGACAGCTTCGGCGCATTGGCCGTTAGCCTGGCGAGCAAGGTCCGGGTGACCAGCAGCGGCGATTCATTTCTGGCCTTTCAGGGGCTCGAAAAAAACCTCATGCGCAACGGCCAGGCGTTTGACGCGGTGCCGAGGGTGCCTGCCAGCGAAGCCTTCGTCGGGCCGTTTGACCGGGTATTGATCCGGGTACCGAAAACCCTGGCCTTGCTGGAAGAGCAACTGATCCGGCTACAGGGTCAATTGGCTCCCGGTGCTCAAGTGATTGCCGCCGCGATGGTCAAGCACCTGCCACGTGCCGCGGGCGATCTGCTGGAGCGCTACATCGGCCCGGTGCAAGCCTCGCTGGCCGTGAAGAAGGCTCGGCTGCTGATCGCCACGCCCGAAGCCAAAGCCCCCGCGGTCTCTCCATACCCGACGCGCTATCGACTCGACACGCCTGCAATCGAACTGCTCAATCACGCCAACGTGTTCTGTCGCGAAGGGCTGGATATCGGCACGCGAGCCTTTCTGCCGCACTTGCCGAACAACCTCGGCACAGCGCGGGTCGCCGATCTGGGGTGTGGCAACGGCGTGCTGGCGATCGCCAGCGCCCTGCAAAACCCCGAGGCCCGTTACACATTGGTGGACGAGTCATTCATGGCCGTGCAATCGGCCGCTGAAAACTGGCGCGCGGCGCTGGGTGATCGTGACGTGATCGTGCGTGCCGGCGATGGGTTGGCGGGGCAGGAACCCCAATCCCTCGACGTGGTGCTGTGCAATCCGCCATTCCACCAACAGCAAGTGGTCGGCGATTTCCTGGCCTGGCGGATGTTCCAGCAGGCGCGCGAAGCGCTGGTGGTGGGCGGCGCGCTATACATCGTCGGCAACCGTCATCTGGGCTATCACAGCAAGCTTGCGCGGTTGTTCCGCGGCGTCGAACAAGTGGCCGCCACCCCCAAATTCGTGATTCTCAAGGCACGCAAATAAAAGCAGGCAAAAAAAACCCTCCGTCGCAGGAGGGTCATAAATCCGTGCCGCAAGGCAACGGGATGGGAATTTCAGTGGGTGCTCAGGCCCGCGGCATTCATGAACATGCGCATCAGCGTGGCCACGATAAACAGTGCCCCAACGCTGCCGGCCCAGATCAACGCCAGCCAGCCAAGCCGTTGCCAGAGCGGCTTTTTCTCTGCGGCTTCGATTTCCTGCAAATCAGGTTTGCCAGCCATCATCGCGTTCTCCTCTGCAACGGCGCAGGTATCAACCTTGCGCCGTACTCGTATGGGCTAGTGGTAACCGTCTTCGTGGGTGACCTTGCCGCGGAACACGTAGTAGCTCCAGAAGGTGTAACCCAGGATGAACGGGATGATGAACAGCGTGCCCACCAGCATGAAGCCCTGGCTCTGCGGCGGCGCGGCAGCGTCCCAGATCGAAATAGACGGTGGCACGATGTTCGGCCACAGGCTGATACCCAGACCGCTGTAGCCTAAGAAGATCAGCACCAGGGTCAGCAGGAATGGCGTGTAATGCGCATTGCGAGCCACCGCGCGAATCAGACCGTACAGAGTTACCAGGACCAGAATCGGCACTGGCAGGAACCAGAACAGATTCGGCAGGGTGAACCAGCGTGCGGCGATCTCGGCGTGGGCCAACGGCGTCCAGACGCTGACGATGCCAATCACCGCCAGCAACACGAAGGCCAATGGTCGCGCCAGGTCATGCATCTGTTCCTGCAGCTTGCCCTCGGTCTTCATGATCAGCCAGGTGCAACCGAGCAGCGCATAAGCTACTACTAGCGCCGCGCCACAGAACATCGTGAACGGTGTCAGCCAGTCGAGTGAACCACCGGCAAACTGACGATTGACCACCGGCAGCCCATCGATGAACGCACCCAATGCCACGCCCTGGAAAAAGGTGGCGGCGATCGAGCCGCCGATGAATGCCTTGTCCCAGAGATGGCGCTTGGCGTTCTTGGCCTTGAAGCGAAACTCAAAGGCCACGCCACGGAAAATCAGCCCGATCAGCATGAAAATCAGCGGCAGGTACAACGCCGAGAGCACCACCGAATAGGCCAGGGGGAAGGCGCCGAACAAAGCCGCGCCGCCCAATACCAACCAGGTTTCGTTGCCGTCCCAGACCGGGGCGACGGTGTTCATCATCACGTCACGGTCGGTCTTGCCCTTGATGAACGGAAAAAGAATCCCGATCCCCAGGTCGAAGCCGTCCATGACCACGTACATCATGATGCCGAAGATGATGATCACGGCCCAGATCAGCGGAAGATCAATACCCATGATTCAAATCTCCTTGGTCAGGCTGTGGTTGTGATCGCCGTCACCGTTGTCGTCGGCGGCGGACAGCGGACGGGCCGGCGTGCGTTTCTGGCCAGGACCACCCTCGTTGGTTTCCTTGCCTTCGTCGATCTTCGGCCCTTTGCGCACCAGGCGCATCATGTAGCCAAGGCCGGCACCGAACAGCGCGAAATACACCACAACGAACATGATCAAGGTGATGCTCATCTGCACGAAGCTGTGCCCGGAGGACGCATCCGCCGTGCGCATCAAGCCATAGACCACCCACGGCTGACGGCCGATTTCAGTGGTGAACCAGCCAGCGAGAATCGCGATCAGGCCGGATGGGCCCATCCACAGCGCCAGGTACAGGAACGGACGCGAGGTATACAGCGTGTCGCGCTTGCGCAGCCACAGGCTCCACAAACCGGTGAAGATCATCAGGAAACCCAGGCCGACCATGACCCGGAACGACCAGAACACGATGGTCGAATTCGGCCGGTCTTCAGGCGGGAACTCCTTGAGCGCCGGCACTTGTTTGTCCAGGGTGTGGGTCAGGATCAGGCTGCCCAGGTACGGAATCTCGACCGCGAACTTGGTCTTTTCGGCTTTCATGTCCGGCCAGCCGAACAGGATCAACGGGGTCGGTTCATTGCCGACATTTTCCCAGTGACCTTCGATTGCAGCGATTTTCGCCGGCTGATGCTTGAGGGTATTGAGACCGTGGAAGTCACCGATGACGGCCTGAATTGGCGCCACGATCAGCGCCATCCACATGGCCATCGAGAGCATGGTGCGGATCGCCGGGTTGTCCTTGCCGCGCAGCAAATGCCAGGCCGCCGACGAACCGACGAAGAAAGCGGTAGCGACGAACGCCGCCGTGGCCATGTGCATCAGCCGGTAGGGGAACGACGGGTTGAAAATCACCGCCAGCCAGTCCACCGGGATGACTTGCCCGTTGACGATTTCGTAACCTTGCGGGGTCTGCATCCAGCTGTTGGAAGCCAGAATCCAGAAGGTGGAAATCAGGGTACCGATGGCGACCATGACCGTGGCGAAGAAGTGCAGGTTGCGTCCGACCCTGTTCCAGCCGAACAGCATGACGCCAAGGAAACCGGCTTCCAGGAAGAACGCGGTGAGTACCTCGTAGGTCAGCAACGGCCCGGTCACGGAACCGGCGAAATCCGAGAAGCGGCTCCAGTTGGTGCCGAACTGATAGGCCATGACCAGGCCGGACACCACCCCCATGCCGAAGTTGACGGCAAAGATCTTCGACCAGAAATGGTACAGATCGCGGTAAGTGTCGTTGTGCGTCTTCAGCCACAGGCCTTCGAGTACCGCCAGGTAACTCGCCAGGCCAATCGTGATGGCCGGGAACAGGATATGGAACGAAATGGTGAACGCGAACTGAATCCGGGCGAGATCAAGTGCCTCCAAACCGAACATAAGTCTTCCTCTGTCAGGTAATACCGGCTGAAGGCTTGCGGCCTACACCCACTGCCCCCACGGATATGGAGTGTGGCGAACTTGAATTCGTTCTTTTTCTACCATCATCACAACGTAGGGAATCTGGCCATCTGGCCTCCGGATCATTTCCACGAAGGGTCTTGATCTGGATCAAGCAACGTTGAAAGAGTAGTCGCATTTTTGCCGATGGACGGTGTGGTCTATTGCCGCGTGACAGGTTGCCTCACGGGTTTGGCAACGACATGAAATACATTTATTGGGAGGATCACTCACTGTGGCGAGGGGGCTTGTCGGAACGCCGCATCGCCACAAGGAGACAGCAATACCTGGGATCGGTGTCTAGCTAACTAAATTTTCCGCGCTCGCAACCTCTGGTTACAGGTTGGTGATAATCTCGCCCTTCCCCTCACCCAGACTTGCCTTCAGATGCCCAGCCAAGCGCCCCTGCTGTTACGTCATCACCGCCCCTTTATCGCGTTCTGGCTGGCTCGGGTATTTACCGCCAGCGGCTTTCAAATGCTGACCGTGGCCATCGGCTGGAATCTGTATCAACTGACCGGCAATGTGCTCGATCTGGGTCTGGTGGGTCTGGTGGAGTTTGCCCCGCGGGTGTTGTTCATGCTGCACACCGGGCATGTCGCGGATCGCTATGACCGGCGCAAGGTCGCGGCGATCTGTCAGTCCGTGCAAGCGCTGATCGCCCTGTCGCTGGCCATCGGCAGCGCGACTGACCATGTCACCCGGGAGATGATCTTCATCCTCGCATTCCTGCTCGGCGCCGCCCGCTCCTTCGAGATGCCAACCACCCAGGCCTTGCTGCCGAGCATCGTGCCCAGTGCTCTATTCCCGCGCGCGGTTGCTGCCGCGCAATCTGCGCAGCAATCGGCCACCATCGTTGCCCCGGCACTGGGCGGCTTGCTTTACGCCTTCGGCAGCGTCTGGGTGTATGGCCCGACGGTGATCCTCTACCTCATCGCCTGTGCGCTGATGCTTAACCTACCGGCTCGGCAGACACCGCTGAACAAGGGCAAGGCAACCCTGGATTCGCTGCTGGCAGGCATCCGTTTCATTCGCAGCCGCCCGGACATTCTCGGGGCGATTTCCCTGGATCTGTTTGCCGTCTTGCTGGGGGGCGCGACTGCGCTGCTGCCGGTGTTCGCCAAAGATATTCTGCTGACCGGCCCTTGGGGTCTGGGCCTGCTGCGTTCGGCCCCTGCGGTGGGCGCACTGCTGATGTCGCTGTTTCTGGCGCGATTTGCCGTGGAACGCAACGTCGGACGGGTGATGTTTACCGCCGTGGGTGTATTCGGCGTGGCAACCATCGCTTTCGGCCTGTCGACTTCGTTCTGGTTCTCTCTCGCTGTGTTGGTGGTTTTAGGCGCGGCAGACATGATCAGCATGGTGATCCGCGCCTCGTTCGTGCAGCTGGAAACCCCGGACGAGATGCGTGGTCGGGTCAGTGCCGTGAATGGCTTGTTCATCGGTGCTTCGAATCAGCTCGGCGAATTCGAGTCTGGCTTGACGGCCCACTGGTTCGGCACCGTGCCGGCCGTGGTGATGGGCGGCATCGGCACACTGATGGTGACCGGGGTCTGGGTCAAACTGTTCCCGACCCTGGCCAACCGCGACCGCATGCATGTGCCGATGGAAGAGGTCAGGGCCTGAAGCAGTCTTCTACACCAGCAACTCCCCCGCCACCGCCGACCGCGTGGCTTTACCGCAGAGTTGCTCCACCAGCGTCAGCGCAAACTCCAGCGCCGCGCCCGCCCCCTGGGCGGTGATGCAGTTGCCGTCGACCACCACCGGTTGATCGACGAAGTTGCAGCCCGACAATTGATGGCTGGCGGAAGGCAGGCACGTCATACGCCGCTGACGCAGCACGCCAAAAGTCTGCAGCGCCAGCGCCGGCGCTTCGGCAATGCCGGCGAACAAGCGTCCGGCGGCGACCTGGTCCTTGATCAATTGTTGCAGGGGTTGATGGGCCGCCAAATGCTGCGCCCCCACGGCGCCGCCGGGCAAAACGATCAAGTCGAAGGGTTGGGCCAGCAAATCGACCAGCATCGCATCGGCGGTCAGGCGGGTGCCGCGAGCGCAGGTAAGCATGCGCCGCGACTCGATACTGGCCACCACCACTTCAACCTTGGCGCGGCGCAGCACATCGATCAGGGTCACGGTTTGCAGATCGTCGATGCCCTCGGCGAGGGTAATCAGGGCTCTAAAGGTCATGGGCGCGGTCCAGAGAATAATCTTTAAAGCGTAGTCAGCTTTCCTGACCCTTGTTCGAGCCTGGCCGTTACTTGATGTAAAGCTGCGTCGACATCGTGTTGCCCGGTGCATTGATCGAGGTGTTGCTGAACGTGAAGATGCCGTCCTGCTTGCCTGCCAGGTTGAAGATGTACAGATAGCCGACAGTTTTTTTCCCGACTGAGCACTCGGTCAGGTTACCGGTATCAAAAGCACAGACTGGGGTCCGGGTGCCATCCACCTCGAAACCGTCCAGGGCAACATGGGCTTCGCGACCGTAGCCGACTTCCAGCACGTACACCTTGATGTTCGGCCCCTTGTGATCGCAACGGGTCTGCTCCTGCTTGTCCGCAATATCTTCAAAGCCACAGCTGGGCGACTCGACCTTGAGTACCTTGACCTGACTCAGTGGTGGAGCCGTCGCTGCCGAGGCGGTTTGGGCACCCAGGAACAACGCGATCAATATTGCGGATGCGGCAACCACGCGGGTGCTCATGTACTTCATATTCCGCCCTTCCCTACCCCAAAAAAACAGCGCGCAGTATGGCGCAGTTCCCTTTTTGGCAAAACATCGACGACGATCGCAGCCATAAGCAGCCATAGCCCCACGCTGCTGGTATGATGCGCGGCTTTTTCCGACCCACAGAAAATTCCCCAGGCGCCTGCAGCGGTCTGTGCTTTGCTGTTGAGGTCGATACATTCACGGCGCCGGGCGCGCCACGGGGAGCAGACATGCTGGAAAGGCTGTTTCAACTCAAGGCACACAACACCAACGTGCGAACCGAGATTCTGGCGGGCGTCACGACCTTTTTGGCCATGGCCTACATTCTGTTCGTCAACCCGAGCATCCTCGGCGAGACCGGCATGGACAAGGGCGCGGTGTTTGTCGCCACCTGTCTGGCAGCTGCCATCGGCTCGACGACCATGGGCCTGATCGCCAACTACCCGATCGCCCTGGCACCGGGCATGGGCCTGAACGCCTTCTTCACCTACACCGTGGTCCTGCACATGGGCCACACCTGGCAAGTGGCGCTGGGTGCGGTGTTCCTCTCGGCGGTGATGTTTTTCCTCCTGTCGATCTTCCGCATCCGTGAATGGATCATCAACAGCATCCCGCTGGCGCTACGCTCGGCGATCGCCGCCGGCATCGGCCTGTTCCTGGCACTGATCGCCCTGCACAACGCCGGCATCGTCGTCAGCAACCCGGCGACCATGGTCGGCCTCGGCGACCTGAAGCAACCGGCGCCGATCCTCGCGACCCTGGGCTTTGCCCTGATCGTTGCCCTGGAGGCCCTGAAAGTGCGCGGTGCGGTGCTGATCGGCATTCTGTCGGTGACCATCGTTTCCATCCTGCTGGGCTTCAGCCCGTTCGGCGGCGTGATGTCGATGCCACCGTCGCTGGCGCCGACCTTCCTGCAACTGGACATCAAAGGCGCACTGGACATCGGTCTGGTCAGCGTGATCTTCGCGTTCCTGTTCGTCGACCTGTTCGACAACTCCGGCACCCTGATCGGCGTCGCCAAGCGCGCCGGCCTGATGGGCAAGGACGGCCACATGCCGAAAATGGGTCGTGCCCTGATCGCCGACAGCACTGCGGCCATGGCCGGTTCGTTGCTGGGCACCTCGACCACCACCAGCTATATCGAATCCGCAGCCGGCGTGAGTGCCGGTGGCCGCACCGGCCTGACCGCCGTCGTGGTGGCGATTCTGTTCCTGCTGGCGCTGTTCTTCGCACCACTGGCCGCCAGCGTACCGGCCTTCGCCACCGCACCTGCCTTGCTGTTCGTCGCCGTATTGATGACCTCGGGGCTAGCGGAAATAGACTGGGACGACATCACCGTCGCCGCACCGGTCGTGGTCACCGCCCTGGCCATGCCATTCACTTACTCCATCGCCAACGGTATCGCGTTCGGATTCATTTCCTGGACCGCCATCAAGTTGCTGTCCGGCCGTGGCCG
Source organism: Pseudomonas sp. P1_A1 (assembly GCF_056406935.1). Classification (NCBI taxonomy): domain Bacteria; kingdom Pseudomonadati; phylum Pseudomonadota; class Gammaproteobacteria; order Pseudomonadales; family Pseudomonadaceae; genus Pseudomonas; species Pseudomonas sp. P1_A1. Next base: position 124,187 of record NZ_JBFTZE010000013.1, read on the forward strand.
TGAGCTGAACTCGGCGTTGGTGGTTCTGTCGATTCTGTTCGTGATCAAGTTAGGTTGGTTCAACGCATGACTTTTGATTCCCAGGCCTACGCCGTTCAGCTCGAAGAAAAGGTCACGCGCCTGCGCGACCTGCTGGCCCCGTTCGGTGCGCCCGAGCCAGCAGTGTTCGATTCACCGCTGAAAAACTTCCGCCTGCGTGCCGAATTCCGCCTGTGGCGTGAAGCCGGCGAGCGCCACTACGCAATGTTTTCCCAGGAAGACAAACGCACGCCGATCCTGATCGAAGAGTTTCCGATCGCAAGCCTGCGCATCAACCAGTTGATGCCGCAGCTCAAGGCGGCGTGGCAAGCGAGTGCCGCCCTGAGCCACAAGCTGTTCCAGGTGGAGTTCCTGACCACACTGGCCGGCGATGCGATGATCACCCTGTGCTACCACCGCCCGCTGGACGAACACTGGCACGCGGCAGCGTCGAAGCTGGCAGCCGACCTGAACGTCAGTATCATCGGTCGCTCGAAGGGCAAACGCGAAGTGATCGGTCACGATTACGTGGTCGAGAAACTTGAAGTCGGCGGCCGTACCTTCAGCTATCGCCAGCCGGAAGGTGCGTTCACCCAACCCAACGGCACGGTGAACCAGAAGATGCTCAACTGGGCGTATGACGCCCTTGGCGATCGTTCCGACGATTTACTGGAGCTGTATTGCGGCAACGGCAACTTCACCCTGCCACTCGCTACCCGCGTGCGCAAAGTGCTGGCCACCGAAATCAGCAAGACCTCGGTCAACGCAGCGCTCAGCAACCTGAGCGAAAACGCGGTGGATAACGTCACGCTGGTGCGTTTGTCTGCCGAAGAGCTGACCGAAGCCCTGAACGAAGTTCGCCCGTTCCGTCGCCTGCACGGCATTGACCTCAAGAGCTACGAGTTCGGTAGCGTGTTCGTCGATCCGCCCCGTGCCGGCATGGACCCGGATACTTGCGAACTGACCCGGCGCTTCGACAACATCCTCTACATCTCCTGCAACCCGGAAACCCTCGCGGCCAACATCGCCCAACTAAACGACACCCACCGCATCACTCAATGCGCGATGTTCGACCAGTTCCCATGGACCCATCATATGGAGTCCGGAGTGTTGTTGACCCGTCGTTGATTGCTCCCCCCCCTACAAATCAGCCGTCCTAGGGACGGCTTTTTTGTGGGCGATCAAAGAGCCGTATCGACCTTGCGCGGCCGACCGCCCTTCTTGCCGTTGGCCCGTGCCGCCTCGGCCTTGGCGGCGCTACTCTGGCGACCATTGCGCGAGGCGATCACCGAGGCCGCCATATCCATCAGCGGTTTGCTCGCCGAAATCAAACCGGCGATGGACACCTGCAGATCCTTGTCTTCATGGCAAAGTGCGGCTCCGGCGAAACCGACTTTCAGACCGGCGAAATCCTCGGGCTCGAAACCATCGAATTCCGGGTAGTTTTTCACTGGCAACAACACACCGCTGCCATCCTCGAAACCGACAGCGAGACATGGATCAAGGAAGATCACTGTTGTCGCATTCAATCCAGTGCGACGGCGTAATTCCCCACTCTCAATTGCTTCATCCAGAGCGCCTTCGGTCACTGGATGATCCACCTGCATTCTTGCGCTTATCGTTTTCATAATTCGATCTCCACGTCCTCCGGCGCTCCCATCAGAGCCAGCAAGGTCCTGTTGCTTTCCGGTTCATAGTGAGCCGAACCAATCACGTAAGTCGTGCTGGCAACCCTCTTCATCACGACCACTTCATTGCCCTGCCAATCCCATAACTGATTGTCGAGGCAGGCCGTCTGCAATTTGCTCCACCAGATGCCACGGGCTCGCCGCAAATGGGCAGGTTGTCTGAGCGCCTGACGCAATCCCTCCAGCACGGCCAGAGGAGGTCGATGCGAATGAGGGACGACATCCCAAAGCTCGACGCCGTTGTGCCAGAAGCTGAACCTGAAGCGTGCGCACCACGTACCGGCATCGACGTGAACATGTGGCGGGCAATGCTCGTCACGCAACATGACTATCAGTGACAACCCCTTGTAGCGGCATACATTCATGCTAACCCATCCGTTAGGTTATAGAATCCGAAGATTCGCCATTCCCTGAAAAATCCGATAACTGGCGCTAACCGTTCGATCAGTTGACCATCTTTGAGCCTAGCGTTTCAGGTCGACCGAGCCCTGCCGATCAGGGCAAAAAAGAGTAAGCAATCCTTTCACTGCCAATATCTGGCCGGTGATGAACTCAACGGCGCTTGTTGTTGAAACGAACCCTGTATTTGTACGTCTGCATTTGATAAATACCACCTCAGGCATCCCATTTGATTCTTGGTGTAATCAATCATGCAGCGACATTTCGACGATCTTCAACTCGGCAGCATCGAACTGTTTTGCCTGGCCGCCGAAGCCGGCAGCTTTACCGCCGCGGCCCTGGTGGCGGGCGTGACACCGGCTGCCGTCAGCCGCTCGGTGTCGCGGATGGAAGAACGTCTGGGTGTGCGGCTGTTCGCGCGCACCACCCGCAGCGTCAAGCTGACCGACAGTGGTCGGCGTTATTTCGACGAATGCCGTCAGGCCCTTGCGCAATTGGTCGAGGCTCAGCGCGAAGTCATGGGCCAACAGCAGGAACCCTCCGGCACCTTGCGCATCAGCATTCCCACCACCTATGCCCACCACCGCATCCTGCCGCTGCTGCCGGCGTTCCGGGCGCGTTTTCCCGCCGTGAAAGTCGAGGTGCACATCAGCAATCGCAACATCGATTTCGTCGGCGAAGGCTATGACATGGCCATCCGTGTGCGGGCGATTCCCGACTCCGGGCTGATTGCCCGGCCGCTGGAGGATGCCGCACTGGTGATGATTGCCAGCCCTGACTATCTGAAGCATGCCGGCACGCCACAGACCCTCGACGACCTGGCGCACCACGAATGCATTCAGTTCGAACTGCCCAGCAGCGGACGGCGGATTGCCTGGCTGTTCAACGATAACGGCGTACCGCTGGAGATTTTGGCCGAGGGTAATTACTGTTGTTCCGATGATGTATTGGGCGGCGTGACGCTGGCGAAACACGGCGCCGGGCTGTTTCAAACCTATCGTTTCATCGTCGAAAACGAACTGGCGGATGGCTCGCTGGTGGAAGTGCTCAAGCCCTATGGCGGGCGCTCCCGCCCCTTCACTTTGCTGTATCCGCAAAGCCGCCATGTGCCGTTGCGGCTCAGGGCATTCATCGACTTTCTGGTTGAGCATCTGCCTCGCTGAAAAGATCGCAGCCTTCGGCAGCTCCTGCATTTGAAACGCGTGCACCTGTAGGAGCTGCCGAAGGCTGCAATCTTTTTACACATGTCCGATCACCGCACAAATAATCCAGGGCTGGCGCCTCTTCAATTGACCTTATTAACCAGTTAGTACAATTTATCTCCACAGGCTGAGACGCTCGGCCAATGCCAAAAATAATAAGTGGAGAGACCCGATGTCCCCTATCGTTCTGGTGCTCAACGGCCCGAACCTGAACCTGCTCGGCACCCGTGAACCGGCGACTTATGGCCACGAAACCCTGACGGATATTTCAGCGCTGTGCGGTCGCGCCGCCGAAGAGTTCGACTTGAAGGTGGAGTTTCGCCAGACCAACCATGAAGGCGAACTGCTCGACTGGATTCATGCCGCCCGTGGCCGCTGCGCCGGGATCGTCATCAACCCGGCTGCCTGGACCCACACCTCGGTCGCCATTCGCGATGCCCTGGTCGCCAGCGAACTGCCGGTGATCGAAGTGCACCTGTCCAACGTCCATGCCCGCGAACCCTTCCGGCACCACTCCTTTGTCTCGTCCATCGCCACGGCGGTGATGTGCGGTTTCGGCAGCCACGGCTATCGTTTGGCGCTGGAGCATTTCAGCCAACGTTTGAAGGGTTAAGCGTGATGACACAGAACACCGTGGTATTGGCCGGGCTGATCGGCGCCGGCATTCAGGCTTCCCGCACTCCGGCGCTGCACGAGCACGAAGGCGATGCGCAGGGTTTGCGCTACCTGTATCGGTTGATCGATCTGGATCAGCTGAAACTCGACAGCGGCGCCCTGCCCGACCTGCTGATGGCCGCCGAGCGGATGAATTTCACCGGGCTGAACATCACCTTCCCGTGCAAGCAGACCATCATCCCGTTGCTCGATGAGTTGTCGCCGGAAGCCCGCGGTATTGGCGCGGTGAACACGGTGGTGTTGAAGGACGGTAAACGCATCGGCCACAACACCGATTGCCTGGGCTTCGCCGAAGGGTTTCGTCGCGGCCTGCAGGACGTTGCCCGTGAGCGAGTGGTGCAAATGGGCGCCGGAGGCGCAGGCGCGGCGGTGGCCCACGCGTTATTGAGCGAAGGCGTACAACTGCTGAGCATTTTCGATGTGGATCACAGTCGGGCTCAGTCTTTGGCGGACAACCTCAATCAGCATTTCGGTTTTGGCCGCGCCGTGGCCGGTCATGACTTGCCGGGCACGCTGGGTCAGGCTGACGGGCTGGTGAATACCACGCCGATGGGTATGAAAAAACTGCCGGGCATGCCGGTACCGGTAGAGCTGCTTCGGCCGCAGTTGTGGGTGGCGGAGATCGTTTACTTCCCGCTGGAAACCGAACTGCTGCGCAATGCTCGCGCGCTGGGTTGCCGAACCCTGGATGGCGGCAACATGGCGGTGTTTCAGGCGGTGAAGGCGTTTGAATTATTCAGCGGCGTGGTGCCGGATGCCCAGCGGATGCTGGCGCATTTTCAGAGCATGAATGGTTGAAAAGCATCGCAGGCAAGCATCGTCCGTAGGAGCGAGGCTTGCCCGCGAAGGCGTCAGGCCTGCAGATACCGCAACACCGACTCGCAGATCATCTCCCGATGACGCTGCTTGATACTTTCGTCCGGCAAGTCGATCTGAAAGATCTCACCGAAGGTATGACGGTTCGACACACGGTAGAAGCAAAACGAACTGATCAGCAGGTGCACATCCAGCGGATCGAGGCCAGCGCGGAATACTCCCTCTGCGACCCCGCGACGCAAAATCTCGCCCAATGAATCGAGGATGGTGTTGTTCATCGCCTTGATCGCATCGGAGCGCTTCACATACTCGGCGTTGTGAATGTTCTCGATGCAGACGATACGCACGAAATCGACGTTGCGATCATGGTGATCGAAGGTGAATTCCACCAACCGCCGAATCGCCTCCATCGGCGCCAGTTCCGCCAGATGCAAGCGACTTTCGGTGCTGCGGATATCCCCGTAGAGTTTTTCCAGCACCTCGACGTAGAGCTGCTCCTTACTGCCGAAGTAGTAATAGATCATGCGTTTTGAGGTGTGGATGCGCTCGGCGATCGCATCGACGCGCGCACCGGAAAGCCCCTGCTGGACGAACTCGACAATAGCCTCTTGAAGAATGTTCTCGCGGGTTTTTTCCGGGTTGTTCTTGCGACTCTTGCGAGGCTCGGCAATTGGCTTTTCGGGCGCTGCGGAGAGTTCTGAAATTATTGTCATTGCGGGCTCACGGCCATCACTGCACAAGTGGGCGATTATGGGCCGCTGCGCACAGTGAAGGAAGCCACGTGGCAGCGGTTTTGTACCCGTGTTTACGATTTTCCTACAACTTTGTCTGACGTACGCCACCACTTCGGGATTTGGCCATGGCCGCCAGTCGCACGGCCACGTTGGCCGCGCCGTAACCCGCATAGCCGTTTTTGCGCTGGATGATTTCAAAGAAAAACCGCCCTTCGAACGGCTCGGTGTACACGTGAAACAGCTCGCCGCCCTGGGCATCACGGTCGTAGAGCACGTTGAAATACGCCAGCTCGCTGAGGAACTCATCGTCGAAATCGAAGCGCGCGGCGAGGTCATCGTAGTAGTTGAGCGGGATATCCAGCAGCGGTACGCCTGCCTCCTTGGCGCGGCTGACTTCGGCAAAGATGTCGTCGCAATCGAAAGCGATGTGATGCACACCGGAACCGCGATAACTCGACAGCGCGTGTGAGATCGCGGTGTTGCGGTTCTCGGAAATGTTCAGCGGCAGGCGGATCGAACTGCAACGGCTGCGCAAGGCACGGCTCTTCACCAGACCATACGGGTCGGGCAGCACCACTTCATCGTCGGCTTCGAAATCCAGCAGGCTTTTATAGAACAGCACCCAGCTGTCGAGACTGTCGGCGGGCAGTGCCATGGCCATGTGGTCGATGCGCTTGAGGCCACCGCTGGCCACGGCCGCCGGTTGCAGATTGAAGTCGGTGCCATAGACGTCGGCGTCCTGGTCCACCAGGTAAATCAGACTGCCGTCCGGCGCACGCACGGCGGCGAGTTCCAGCTCATTGGGGCCTACCAGCCCGCGATACGGCTGGCCTTTGTAAGCCACGGCTCGGGCCAACGCACTGGCGCTGTCCTTAACCCGCACGGCGGTGGCGCACAGCGATGGCCCATGGGCCTCGAAAAAACTGTGGGCGAAGGAATAAGGTTCGGAGTTGAGGATCAGGTTGATATCGCCCTGACGCAACAGGCTGACACTCTTGGAACGGTGTTGCCCGGCCTTGACGAAACCCAGTCGCTCCAGCCAATGGGACAGCTTGGCGCCGAGGCTTTCGTCCACGGCGAACTCAAGAAACTCGATGCCGTTGTATTCGCTGGCGTCTGGGGTATCGAACAGAATGTCGCGATTGGCCACAGGCGTGGCCTCCTGTTCCAGACGCTCGCGGGTTTTCTCCTCCAGGTACAGCAACGAACGCAAGCCGTCGGCGGCGTTGGCCCGGGGTGGCGCGGCGCGGAAGCCGTCGTTGAAGATCTCCAGCGACAGCGGGCCGGTGTAGCCACTCTTGATGATCGGTGCGAGGAACCCCGGCAGATCGAATTCGCCCTGGCCGGGGAAACAACGGAAATGCCGGCTCCACTCCAGCACGTCCATGGCCAGGATCGGTGCATCGGCCATTTGCACGAAGAAGATCTTGTCACCGGGAATCTCGGCGATCGCCTTCGGGTCACCCTTGAGCGACAGCGTATGGAAACTGTCCAGCAACACGCCGAGGTTCGGATGATCGGCCTGGCGAACGATGTTCCACACCTGTTGATACGTGTTCACGTGGCGGCCCCAGGCCAGCGCTTCGTAACCGATCCGCAAACCACGAGCGCCGGCCCGTTCGGCGAGCAAGCGCAAATCGTCGACCAGGATCTGCTCATCGCCGATGGAGTCGGCCGAGGCGTTGCTGCACACCAGCACCAGGTCGGTGCCCAGCTCTTGCATCAAATCGAACTTGCGCTCGGCCCGCTCCAGATTGCGCGGCAGACGATCGCGGCGGCAACCTTCGAAATCCCGAAAGGGTTGGAACAGTGTGATCGCTATCCCGAGATCAGCGCACATCTGCCTGATTTCCCGTGGGCTGCCGTCGTAGTAGAGAAGGTCGTTCTCGAAAATTTCCACCCCGTCAAATCCGGCGGCGGCGATGGCTTCTAGTTTTTCCGGCAGGGTACCGCTCAAGGAAACGGTGGCAATGGAACGCTGCATGTGTCGACTCCCGGTGGTGGGGACATTCTTGTTGGGCAAATTATTGGCTTGACGAATCCGCACAGCAATTCAAAGTGTACTACCCGGTTAGTTTTGCGGGCGATTATCGAACACAATGGCGGTTGGCGAATTGACGATTTTTCGTCCACTGCGCACCATCGACACCACATTGAGTCCGGTCACGACCCCATGGACTCGGTTACCAAAGACCCTGAACACCACATAAAAATTTCAAAAAACGGGTACACGCTCATGCGCTCATTCAACGCCTTGTTTGCTTGCTCCACCGATCTCACGCCAGACCTGGTGTCCATCCGAACCTTGCGCCCACTCGGCCGAACTGCGCCGCTMGCTGAATAAAACGTTGTCGTCACCTGACGAGAACACCTCAGCCGATCAATCTCACCCGCGCCCGTCGCCATCGATTGATCACGCGCCCTTGAAGTCCCGACAAGCCTCGCTTGTCAGTCATTGAACGGATGGCACCCACATGTTTCCTTCTCAAAGCTCTCGCGTGGCTTCGGCCCAAAGCGTCGCCACTGGCGGCATCGGCGACAAAATCCGCGGCGCCATGGCCGTCGGCAAAACCCGCTGGGGAATGCTGACGCTGGTGTTTTTCGCCACCACCCTGAACTACATCGACCGCGCCGCCCTGGGCGTCATGCAGCCGATCCTGGCCAAGGAAATGAGCTGGACGGCGATGGACTACGCCAACATCAACTTCTGGTTTCAGGTCGGCTACGCCGTCGGTTTCGTGCTGCAAGGCCGGTTGATCGACCGGGTCGGCGTGAAGCGCGTGTTCTTCTTCGCGGTACTGCTCTGGAGCCTGGCCACCGGCGCTCATGGCCTGGCCACTTCGGCGGCGGGCTTCATGGTCTGCCGGTTCATTCTCGGCCTGACTGAAGCCGCCAACTACCCGGCCTGCGTGAAAACCACCCGGTTGTGGTTCCCTGCTGGCGAGCGCGCCGTGGCCACCGGTATTTTCAACGCCGGGACCAACGTCGGCGCGATGTTCACACCGATGCTGCTGCCACTGATCCTTCACGCCTGGGGCTGGCAAGCCGCGTTTCTGTGCATGTCGGCACTGGGCGGCGTCTGGTTGCTGTTTTGGGGTCTGAAGTACTTCAACCCGGAAGATCATCCGAGCGTTAAACAATCGGAACTGGACTACATCCAGAAGGAAGTCGAGCCGGAACAGTCCCGCGTACCGTTCTCGCGAATCCTGCGCATGCGTGGCACCTGGGCCTTCGCCCTCGCCTACTCGATCACCGCGCCGGTGTTCTGGTTCTACCTGTACTGGTTGCCGCCGTTCCTCAATCAGCAATACAACCTGGGGATCAACGTGACCCAGATGGGTATCCCGCTGATCATCATCTACCTTACGGCTGACTTCGGCAGCGTCGGCGGCGGGATCCTGTCTTCGTTCCTGATTGGCCGCGGGATCAACCCGATCAAGGCCCGACTGATGTCCATGTTCCTGTTCGCCTGCTGCATCATCGGCGTGGTCATGGCCGCCGGTTCGAGCAGCCTGTGGCTCGCGGTATTCGCCATCTCCCTGGCCATCGGCGCGCACCAGGCCTGGACCGCGAACATCTGGAGCCTGGTGATGGACTACACGCCTAAACACATGATGAGTACGGTGTTCGGCTTCGGCGGCATGTGCGCAGCGATCGGCGGGATGTTCATGACCCAGTTGGTCGGCCACATTCTGACCATCACCAACAACAACTACACCGTGCTGTTCACCATGATTCCGGCGATGTACTTCATTGCATTGACCTGGATGTACTTCATGGCACCGCGCAAGATTCCGACCGTAAAAGATTGATACACCACAAACGCAGGCCTGATCCCGGGCCTGCGTTTTTTTATGGGCGCGGTTTATCCATTTCACCCTTTTTTCTCACAGCCACAGAGGCACACCATGTCGCCAGGTAACTTGAGCATCGCCAAGCGTGCCGTGATCAGCTTCGGCGTCATCGCCCTGCTGGTCCTGTTGCAGGGGCTGTTCGCCCTTAAACAGGTCGCGCAGGTCCGCGCCACCGGCCAGCACACTGAAAACGTCTCCCTGCCCAGCATTCGCCACCTGGGTGAAATCCGCGACTACATCCTGAGTGTTCGCGTGCTCAGCCTGCGCATGGCGCTCAACCGCGATCCAAAAGTGCTCGACGCCACCGTCACACGCCTGCATCAAGTGCAGGGGTGGCTTACAGAAACGCTGGAAAAATTCACTCCACTGGTCGGTGATTACAACCGGGGGCCGTACGAAAAGTTCGTCGCCACCGTCACCAGCTACCGCCAGGCGCTGGCGCAATACGAAGCGCTGTCGCGGGAGAACCGCAGCGAAGAAATGACCGCGTTGCTCAATGGAAAAATCCAGGACTACTCGACCCAGACCGGTGACCAGTTCGCCGAATTGATGGCGCTTTCCGCCAACGAAGTCAGCCTGTCGGCCAACCAGGCTGACTCGCTCTACAACCAGGTAAAAATCACCGTGATCGGTGCGCTGATCGCGGTTGCGCTCCTGACCCTGTGCCTGGCCTGGCTGTTGATTCGCAGCATCGTTGTGCCAATCCGTCAGGCGGTCGAAGTGGCCGAGCAAGTGGCCGCCGGTGACCTGAGTCAACCGATCCGCAGCCACGGCGCCGATGAAACCGCACGCTTGCTCAAGGCCCTGTCGGCCATGCAGACCAGCCTGCGGGAAACCCTGCAACTGATCAGCGGCACGTCGACTCAATTGGCGGCCGCCGCCCTGCAGATGAATCAGAGCACTCAGCAGGATTCCAGTCGGCTGCAACAGCAGCACAATGAAATCGAGCAGGCCGCCACGGCCGTCAACGAAATGACCGTCGCGGTGGAAGAAGTGGCGCGCAACGCGGTGTCGACTTCCGACAGCACTCGCCAGTCCACACAGCAAGCCAACCAGGGCCAGGCGCGGGTGATTGAAACCCTGGATTCGATTCAGGCGATGAGCGGCAATGCGGGCATCGCGCTGCAACAGGTTCAGACCCTGGCCGAGCAGTCCCGGGAAATCGGCAAGGTGCTGGACGTGATCCGCGCCATCGCCGAACAGACCAACCTGCTCGCGCTCAATGCCGCCATCGAGGCTGCGCGAGCCGGGGAAGCCGGGCGTGGTTTTGCGGTGGTGGCCGATGAAGTTCGGGCGCTGGCGCATCGCACTCAGCAATCAACCCGGGAGATCGAACAGATGATTGGCCGGGTTCAGGGCGACACCGACAGTGTGGTGGTGTCGATGCACGACAACAGTCAGCGTGTTGCTGAAACCTTGTCGATTGCTGAACAGGCCGGGTTGGCGCTGGCAGAAATCACCCGGGCGATGGAGCAGATCCATGAACGTAATCTGGTGATCGCCAGTGCCTCGGAAGAACAGGCGCAGGTGGCCCGTGAGGTGGATCGTAATCTGCTGAACATCCGCGACCTGTCGCTGGAAAGCGCCGACGCCGCGACCCGGACCAGTGCCACCAGCCAGGAGTTGTCGCGACTGGCGGCGGGCCTGCAAAACCTGGTGGTGCGTTTCAAATTTTGACCGGTTTCAGCGGCGGCTTTGCTGCCACGCCGCCGCCAACCCGCTGCAGCAAATCACTGCGATCCCGACCACCGTGGTCAGGGTCGGCGTGTGAGAAAACAGCAACCAGCCCAGCAAACCGGCAAAGACAATCTGGCAATAGCCGAATGGCGCCAACAGCGCGGGAGCGGCGTGGCGGAACGCCTGGGTCAGAAACAGGTGCGCCGTCATCCCGCAGGCGCCCAGTGCAACCATCATCAATCCATGCCCAAGGCTTGGCACTTTCCAGAAGAATGGCACCAGTGCGCTCATCACCAGGGTGTTGCACAGGCCGGCGAAGAAGTTGCTGGTGGTCGGGCTGTCGATTTCACTGAGCTTGCGGGTGAGCAATTGATAGAAACAGAAAAACAGCGCCGAACAGAGCGGCAGCAAGACTGCTGGCGTGAACAGATCACCGCCGGGGTGGACGATGATCAATACGCCGACAAATCCGCAAATCACCGCGATCCATTGGCCACGGGTGACCCGCTCACGCAGCAGTGGCACCGACAGCGCGGTGACCAGAACCGGTGCGAGAAAGTTGACCGCCGTGGCTTCGGCCAACGGGATGTACTGCAAACCGGTGGTGAAAAACAAACTGGTGCCCAACAGGCACAACGCCCTCAGTAACTGCAGCAACGGCCGTTTGGTGCGCAGGACGCGCAACCCGGATTGCGGCAGGAAAATCCCGGCCATCAGCAAGGTATGAACCACATAGCGGGCCCAGACCACCATGACGATCGGATAGAACCCGGATAGATATTTCGACAAGGCGTCGTGACTGGAAAACAGAAAGGTCGCGACGACAATCAGCAGAATCCCTTTGAAGGGTTGGTTTACACCGGAGAGCGGGGTGCTGATGGTCATTGGCGATCCTTTTTTTACATCGAAAGTCAAAAGCTTCGCGGGCAAGCCTCGCTCCTACATAACCTGTGGGAGCGTGGCTGCCCGCGATAGGTGCGCAGCACCGCTTACCGCCGCGCCAACAATTCCCGGGTTTTATCCAACGCCATCTGCGCCCGCTGCAACCCGCTCACGCCCTGTTCCAGCAACTTCACGGTGGGAATCTCCAGGCTTAACGGGATCTCGGCCGGCAAACACTGCAACAACCCCACCAGATCACAATCGCCATCGCCCGGAAAACGTCGCTCGTTACGTGCCTGACGCAAAATCTCCGCCATGTCCGTTGGCCGTGGCCCCGCGACATCGCATAACTGTGTGTACCGTAACCGTGACGGGGCAACTTTGGCCAGATCTTCCAGCCGCGAACCCGATCGGTCGAAATGGAACGCGTCCACCAACACCGCGCCGTTTTCACGGTCAGCGTTTTCGACGATACGCACCGCTTGTTCGAGATTGCGTGCATCGGTCCACGGCATGAACTCCAGGTGCGGATGCAGCCCGTAAGGTGCCGCCAGATCGCACAACCGGGCGAAGTTCTCGGTGAGTCGTTGTTCGTCGGAATCGTTACCGGCCACCAGCAATTCACTGGCACCCAATTGCGCCCCGACCGCCAGAATCTTCTCGAAGTCGGTGACGACGGTTTGCGGTTTAAGACGCAGGATTTCAACATCCAGTACACGAATGCCGGTGTCGCGCAGCCGCGCCAGCGTCTCACGCCGTAGGCCGACATCGGCTACCAGCGCAAAGTGATGTTCTTCCGCTGTCGCCGGTTCAAGGCGTAGTCCGACATGGCTGTATCCGGCCCGTGCTGCGACTTCGACCATCTGCGGCGGAGACAACTCCAGCACAGTCAGGCTGGCCAGGGAAAAGATCCGCTCACTCATGCTCATTCCTCGATATCGGCAGCGCTCACCAAGGGTTCGACTTCCCGCCGCGCCGACCTGCCGCTTGTGGGCCGGGATCGGCCACCGCACACAACGTCGCTTGTGTCAGGGTTTGCAGATGCCGGTAATGCTGCTGGCCCATGTTGCCGGCACCGATCAGGGCGATGCGAAGGGGCGAAGTCATGGTCGGTCCTCTTGTGATTATTGTCGGAAGGATGAATTCCGATAATTTAGAACCTGGTTCCAGATTCTTACACGGACGAACCACAAAAGTGTGCGAACAGCGCACACGATCTTTTGAAACGTCAGCTGAACAACTCAGATGCCAGGCTTGCCGCCGACAGCTCTTCAGTAAATTTCAACAACAACGGCGCCAACTCATGCAACCGCGCCCCCGGCATCCGCGCGCTTGGCCCGGCAATGCTCAGCACACCGATCACTCGACCATCGCCTGGGTGGCGCACCACCGCCGCAATCGCCGAGGTGCCTACGGCCGAACTCTCTTCGACCCAGGCGTAACCCTGCTCACGCGCCAGACGCAGGCGTTCCAGTAACTCAATGTTGGAGCGCGGCGCGTTCGGCCCCAGGTCTTTCGGCCGTTCGCTCCCCTGACGCTCCACCAGCGACAACGCTTCGGCATCGCTCATGCACGCCAGCCATGCGTGGCCCGAAGCGGTATAGAACAAGGGCGCATCACGGCCCATGTCCGGGTCGTAACGCAGGCCCGAGCGAGCGCCCTGAGACTTGGCGATCCAGACCTGGCGCTCGCCTTCAATAACGCCAAGGCGCACCAGTTCACCGGTTTCCTCGGCCAGGCGATCGAGCACCGGCTGCACGATATCCGCGCCGCTGCTCGACAGGTAACGGAAACCCATCGCCACCAGTTTGGTCGACAGGTGATAGCGCAGGTTCTCCGGATTCTGTCGCACGTAACCCAATCGAATCAGCTCGGCGAGCAGCCGGTGAGTCGCGCTTTTAGGGATGTCCAGTTGCTCCGCCAACGTCTGCATCGGCAGGCCGCGAGGATCACTGGTGAGGCTTTCCAGCACGCTGAAAACACGTTCGATCTGACTGCCGGCCATGGGGGTTCCACTCGAAATTTTGCCGATTCTAGAAGACAAACCACCTAATGCGAAATCTGGAACCCGCTGTCCGATAACCACCCTCTTTACGCAGTGAATGGTTGCCGGGATCAATCAAGTCTCTATATTTTCTGGAATCAAATTCCAAAAATAATCTGGAGCTTTTAAACGATGCCTGCCGATTCTCCCCTCCTTGCGGACATCGAATGCGATGTGCTGATCGTCGGCTCCGGTGCGGCCGGCTTGTCCGCAGCCGTTACCGCGGCCTGGCATGGCTTGAAAGTGATCGTGGTCGAGAAAGACCCGGTATTCGGCGGCGCCACGGCGTGGTCCGGTGGATGGGCCTGGGTGCCGTGCAATCCCCTGGCGCGTCGTGCCGGCATCGTCGAAGACGTCGAGCAACCGCGCACCTACCTGAAACACGAGTTGGGTGAGCGTTACGATCCGGCGATGATCGACGCGTTCCTGGAGGCTGGCCCGCGAATGGTGGCGTTCTTCAAGCAGAACACCTCCCTGCAATTTACCGACGGCAACGCCATCGCCGACATTCATGGCGACACGCCGGGTGCCGGCACCGGCGGACGGTCGGTAATTGCTGCGTCTTATGACGGGAGAAAAGTCGGCAAGCTACTGAAGCGTCTTCGCAAAACCATGCGGGAAACTTCGTTCATGGGCATGCCGATCATGGCGGGGGCGGACCTGAGCGCATTTCTCAACCTGACCCGCTCTTTGCCCGCAGCATGGCACGTGACCCGGCGTTTTACCCGGCACTTGTTCGACCTCGCCGTTCATGGCCGGGCGATGCAACTGGTCAACGGTGTTGCGCTGATTGCACGGCTGGCAAAGTCCGCCGAAGACCTGGGCGTCTTGCTCTGGGAATCGGCACCGGTGACCGAGTTGCTTCGCGAAGGCGATCAGGTGCAAGGCGCGATCGTCAGTACCGCCAAAGGTAAAACCCGCATCCATGCACGCAAGGCCGTGGTGCTCGCGACCGGAGGTTTCGCCAATGATATCGAGCGGCGCAAGGCGCTGTTCCCCCGCACTCCGACCGGCAACGAACACCTGGCGCTGCCGCCTCTCGGCGTCGCCGGTGATGGTTTACGACTGGGCGAAAGCGCCGGTGCGCGGGTCAACACCGACATGGCATCGCCCGTGGCCTGGGCGCCGGTTTCGCACGTGCCGCACAGTGACGGCAGCATCGGTCACTTCCCGCACATCATCGAACGCGGCAAACCGGGGATCATCGGCGTACTGAGCAACGGCCAGCGCTTCGTCAACGAAGCCGATGGCTACTACGACTACGTGACGGCCATGGTCGCCGCCGCACCGCAGGGCGAAGAAGTCGCCTCCTGGCTGATCTGCACCCATGGTTTCCAGCGGCGTTATGGCTTGGGGATTTCTCGGCCTTTTCCAGTGCCGCTGTCATCCTTTATCCGCAGCGGTTATCTGAAAACCGGCAACACGGTCGAGGAATTGGCCCAGGCCTGCGGCATCGACCCGAACGGATTGCGCAGCACGGTGGATGAATACAACCGGCATGCACGCAACGGTGAAGATCCGTTGTTCGGTCGTGGCTCGACGCCCTACAACCGCAAACAGGGCGATGCGTTGCAGCAGCCCAACCCGTGCGTCGCGCCGATTGAGCAAGGCCCGTTCTACGCCGTGAAGGTTCAGCCTGGCTGCTTTGGCACCTTCGCCGGGCTCAAGGTCAACGAACACGCCCAAGTTCTCGATGAATCGGCACAGGTCATCGCCGGGTTGTACGCGGCGGGCGGCGACATGGCCAGCATCATGGGCGGGCACTATCCCGCTGGTGGCATCAATCTCGGCCCGGCGCTGACCTTCGGCTACATCGCTGCCCGGCACATCGCCGGTGTGGAGCGGACTTGATCAGTAACCTGCGAGACAAGTACTCGTCCAATCGATAAAAAACCATCGTCTGAGGGAATTCGATGGGCTATCCATGTTCAATACAAGTCTGAAATGTTCCGGGCCAGGTAAAAGACGGACGACCGGACTGGCGCCATACCTGCTCACCAGCAACACTCATCACCATGCGCTAACAGAGGATTCCCCCATGCTTTGGAAAAAAGGCCGACGCAGCGACAACGTGGTCGATGCCCGTGGCGATGATGTCGGCGGTGGGGGCGGCGGGATGCGCTTCGGTGGGGGCAAGGGCCTGAGCCTGACGGCGATCCTGTTGATCGTCGGGATCGGCTGGATCACCGGCCAGGATCCGATGCAGATCCTCGGTCAATTGACCGGGCAAATGAGCGAGCAATCGGCCCCGGCCACTCCCCAAACCCGCAAGGCACCACCGGCCAATGATGAAGGCGCCGAATTCGTGCGCTCGATCCTCGGCGACACCGAAGACACCTGGAGCCAGATTTTCCAGCAGGCCGGTCGGCAATATAAAGACCCGACCCTGGTGCTGTTCAGCAATCAGGTGAACTCGGCGTGCGGCCTGGCGACGTCGGCGACCGGTCCGTTCTATTGCCCGGCAGACCAGAAGGTCTACCTGGACATGAGTTTCTTCCAGGAAATGTCGCAACGCTTTTCCGCCGCGGGTGATTTCGCCCAGGCCTACGTGATCGCTCACGAAGTCGGACACCACGTGCAGACCTTGCTCGGCGTTTCGGCGAAGATTCAGACCGCTCGGCAGCAGGGCCGGCAAATGGAGGGCGACGGTGGTTTGCTGGTGCGTCAGGAACTGCAGGCCGATTGCCTGGCCGGAGTCTGGGCCAACAATGCGCAGAAGCGCCTGAACTGGCTGGAACCCGGTGACATCGAAGAAGCCTTGAACGCCGCCAACGCCATCGGCGACGACCGCTTGCAACAGCAAGGTCAGGGCCGCGTGGTGCCGGACTCGTTCACTCATGGTACGTCAGCGCAAAGGGTGCGCTGGTTCAAAGCCGGATTCGCACAGGGCGAGATCGGCCAGTGCGATACCTTTGCCGCGAAGAATCTGTAATGCACAAGTGGTTGTTGGCTCTGTTGATCACCTGCACAAGCACCCAGGCTGCCGAGCAGGGGGCCAAGGCGATCAGTTCCGGGCGCCTGCTATTGAGCGCCGGCGAAATCGCGGTGGGCATCGGCCCGACACCGGCGAAGAATATCGAACGGGTGTTGATCATCATCCATGGGCGTTTGCGCAACGCTGAGACCTACCGCCAGAGCGCCGAGCACGCGGCCGAGCAAGCCGGGCAAAGCGATAACACCCTGGTGCTCGCCCCACAGTTTCTCAATGAAACCGACATCGCGAGCCACCCGGTGCCTGACAGCGTTTTACGCTGGCAGGGCAATGACTGGATGGCCGGCGGTTTATCCACAGCGCCATTTACCTTGAGTTCCTATGCGGCGCTCGATGAAATCATCGCTCGCCTGGGCGATCGGCGACAGTTTCCGGACGTGAAGCAAATCGTCATCGCCGGTCACTCGGGTGGCGCTCAGGTGGTTCAGCGTTATGCCTTGTTGAGCCACCCTCAGCCCGCCCTCGACACAGCAGGGGTGAAGGTGCGTTATGTGATCGCCAATCCTTCGTCGTATGCCTATTTCAATGAGCAACGGCCGGTGGCGTTCAGTCACGCGGGGTGTCCGAACTTCAATCGCTGGAAGTATGGTCTGGCGGACTTGCCCGCCTATGCCAATGGGCAAACGCCTGCGCAGCTGGAAGAAAACTACGTCAAACGTGACATCGTTTATTTGCTCGGGCAGCAGGACATCGACCCGAATCACCCGGCGCTGGATAAAAGTTGCGAAGCCAAAGCCCAGGGCGCTTCTCGATTGATTCGCGGGCGCAATTATTTCAATTATCTGAAACGGCGCCATCCTCAAGGGTTGAGCCAGCAGCTGATCGAAGTGCCCGGGGTCGGGCACAATGGGGACGGGATGTTTACCTCGCCCGAAGGGCAGAAGGCGTTGTTCGGGCAGTGAGCTTTGGGGCGTCTGATCGGACGCCCCCCTCTCTCAAGCCGAAAGCAGCTGCCGCAACTCCACGCAATCGCGCGCATGCCAATCGGTCAATTCCGGCCACGGATTATCCGGCAGGTTCACCAACACCGTCCGCGTCCCCGCCGCCCGGCCGCAATCCAGATCGAAGCGGTAATCACCGACCATCACCATTTCACTCGCCGGCACCTTCCAGGCCTCGGCCAGTTTCAGTAAACCACCGGGGTGCGGTTTGGGCGGTGCCTCATCGCGCCCCAGTACATCCTCCACCGCAAAGCAATCGGCCAGGCCAATCGCCTCCAGCGTGACATGCGCCAGCTCGCGAGCATTGCGCGTGAGAATGCCCAGGCGATAACCGCGCCCCGCCAACTCACGCACCAGTTCCACCGCGCCCGGCGCCGGTTTCGAACCCCGTGCCAGATCCCGTTCATGCTCCAGCAGCCACGCATGTTTGGCCGCCGCTTCTTCGGCCGGCAGCCCAGCGAGGTGAGTGAGGATGTCGTGTTCTGCAGGAATCGCCAACGCCACGCGGATCGCCGCGAAGTCATGTACGGCCACGGTCAGGGTGCCGTCCATGTCGAACACCCAGTGCCGCACTTCGGCCAGGCTCATGCCCAATCCTTGCGATGACGAATCAGGCCTTCCTGAGTGACCGAGGCCACCAGTTGCCCGGCACGGTTGAACACGCTGCCACGGGAGAACCCACGCGAGTTGCCGGCCCACGGGCTGTCCATGGCGTACAGCAACCAGTCATCGGCGCGCAGGTCGGCGTGGAACCACAACGCGTGATCAAGGCTGGCGACCTGCATGTCTTTCTGCCAGACCGATTTGCCATGGGGCAGCATTGAGGTGGTCAGCAAACCGAAGTCCGACGCGTAGGCCAGCAGGTATTTGTGCAGCGCCGGGGTGTCGGCCAACGCACCGTCGGCGCGGAACCAGACGTATTTGACTGGATCGGCAGGCTGCGGGTTATAGGGATCTTTTTCGGTCACCGGCCGGAATTCGATCGGTTTCGGGCACAGCAGTTTTTCGCGCATGTGCTCCGGAATCAGGTGTGCGCGCTGCTGAGTGAGTTCCAGCTCCGACGGCAGGTTCTCCGGGCCGACCACTTGCGGCATTTCGCTCTGGTGCTGGAAGCCTTCTTCGTCGTACTGGAACGAAGCGCTGCAGGTGAAAATCGGGTTGCCCTTCTGGATCGCCGTCACCCGGCGCGTGCTGAAACTGCCGCCATCGCGCACCCGATCGACCTGATACACCACCGGCAACTTCGCATCGCCCGGACGCAGGAAGTAACCGTGCATCGAGTGCACATGGCGGGTCTCTTCGACTGTCTGACTGGCCGCCGACAGGGACTGGCCGAGCACCTGGCCGCCGAACAACTGACGGAAACCCAGGTCCTGGCTGCGGCCACGAAACAGGTTTTCTTCAATCGGTTCCAGGGTCAGCAGGTCTACCAGATCTTCCAACACTTGGCTCATTCAGACTCTCCTCACACAAAGCAATGCCGCGCAGTCTTGGCTGCGGCGGTCGATTCAGTTTATGGCCCGGTTCAACATGAGGGCCATTGTAAACGTCCGTGCCTGCTTATCCATGCAAGGTTTGCAGCCATTGCTCACGGGTGATGCGGTACAACACGTGCGGGCGCAGCGGATGATCGGCGGCAAGCCTGGGGTGCTCGAAGTCATCAACGGGGTCATGCTGCATGCCGATCGCCTGCATGACTTTTTGCGAAGGCAGATTGGTTTCGGTGGTGAACGCCACGACCTCTTGCAGCGCCAAGCGATCAAACCCACAGCGCAGAGCGGTCCACGCCGCCTCGCTGGCATAACCCAGGCCCCAGTGCTCGCGCGCCAGGCGCCAGCCGATTTCGATGGCTGGCGTGAACGRTGCGTCAAAGCCGACCACACCCAGCCCGGTAAACCCGATGAACGCCCCGGTGTCCTTGCGCTCCAGTGCCCAGAGGCCGAAACCATATTCGGCAAAGTGCCCGCGAACCCGACCGATCAGCGCGGCACTTTCCAGCCGACTCAAGGGCTCCGGAAAATACCGCATCACTTGTGGATCGGCGCACATCGCCGCAAACGCCGGCAAATCCTCATCGCGCCACTGCCGTAACGACAGTCGTGCGCTTTCGAGTTCCAGTATCGGCTCCATCGTGCCCCTCCCCTCTGTTTCCATGCCGCAAGTCTACATCGCTGGTAGGATCGTTCACTCATTCCTACATGCTTCCCCGATAAATCAGCCATGCCCCTGCCCCTGATCTACCACGAAGACTACAGTCCCGAGTTCCCGGCGGATCACCGCTTCCCCATGGACAAGTTTCGCCTGCTGCGCGATCACCTGGTGGACAGTGGCCTGACCCGCGACGCCGATCTGCTGCGCCCGGAGCTGTGCCCGGCGGATATTCTCGCCCTCGCTCATGACCCTGCGTATATCGAGCGCTACATGGGTGGCGAGTTGTCCCGCGAAGACCAGCGGCGCCTCGGCCTGCCCTGGAGCGAAGCACTGGCCCGGCGCACCGTGCGGGCGGTCGGCGGTTCGCTGCTGGCGGCCGAACAGGCGCTGGAACATGGCTTGGCCTGTCACCTGGCCGGCGGCACGCACCACGCGCATTACGATCACCCTGCCGGGTTCTGCATCTTCAATGACCTGGCGGTGATCAGCCATTACCTGCTGGAAAGTGGCCGGGTGAATCGGGTGCTGATCTTCGACTGCGATGTGCATCAGGGCGACGGGACTGCACGAATCCTGCACAACACCCCGGAAGCGGTGACCGTTTCCCTGCACTGCGAAAAGAATTTTCCTGCACGCAAAGCTGAAAGCGACTGGGACATCCCGCTGCCGATGGGCATGGGCGATGCCGATTACCTGAAGGTGGTGGACGATGCGCTCAACTATTTGCTGCCGCTCTATCAACCGGATCTGGTGCTGTACGACGCCGGTGTCGACGTGCACAAGGATGACGCCCTGGGTTATCTGAAGCTGACCGACGAAGGCGTCGCCGCTCGCGATGAAAGCGTGATGCGCCATTGCCTGGGCCGGGATATTCCGGTGGTCGGCGTGATCGGCGGCGGCTACAGCAAGGACCGCAAGGCTCTGGCGCGCCGTCATGGCATCCTCCATCACAGCGCCCAACGGGTGTGGCAGTCATCAGGTTGTCATTGATGTGTGAGTCTTTACCCACAATGCCTGTGGAACCGCCTGTGGATAACCTGAGTGAAAGGGCCTGCAGCCCATGCGGGGTATAGGTTACAGAGCGGTGGTTGTTTTTTAACCAGCCCTCGAATCCTCCCACAGGGAGCAGGGCTGGTAGAATGCGCGGCTTATTCCGCCACGCCGCAGCTCTCGCCATGACCCAGCCCTCCACTTCCCTCCCCCCTCACGTCGCCATCATCGGCGGCGGCCCCGCCGGCTTGATGGCGGCTGAAGTGTTGAGCCAGGCCGGGATCAAGGTCGATCTGTACGACGGCATGCCTTCAGTGGGGAGAAAATTCCTTCTCGCCGGGGTCGGCGGCATGAACATCACCCACTCCGAGGCCTACCCGGCATTTCTCTCACGCTATGCCGAACGGGCGCCGCAGATTGCCCCGCTGTTACGCTCGTTCGGCGCCGAAGCCTTGTGCCAATGGATTCATGACCTGGGCATCGAAACCTTTGTCGGCAGCTCCGGCCGGGTGTTTCCCACCGACATGAAAGCCGCGCCCCTGTTGCGTGCCTGGCTCAAACGCCTGCGCGATGCCGGCGTAGTTATCCACACCCGCCATCGCTGGCTCGGTTGGGATAACAACGGTGATTTGCTAATCGACAGCCCCGAAGGCGAAAAAACTGTTCAAGTAGACGCGACCCTGCTGGCCCTCGGCGGCGGCAGTTGGTCGCGCCTGGGGTCGGACGGTGCCTGGATGCTGCCGCTGGAACAGCGCGGTGTAGGGCTGGCGCCATTGCAACCGAGCAATTGCGGCTTCGAGGTGCAGGCCTGGAGCGAATTGATGGTCAGCAAGTTCGCCGGCAGCCCGCTGAAAAACATCGCCATCGGCCTCAATGACGACGTGCCGCGACTCGGCGAGTGTGTGATCACTGCCACGGGGATTGAAGGCAGTTTGATCTACGCCCTGTCGGCAGCGATCCGCGAAGCGATCAATCAACACGGCTCGGCAACCCTTCACCTAGATCTTTTACCAGGCAAGCCTGTGGATAAAGTTCAGGCGGCGCTGAGCAAACCGCGCGGCTCACGTTCCATGGCCAAGCACCTGCACAGTCAACTTGGGCTTGATGGCGTGAAAGCAGCATTGTTGCGGGAACTGACACCGGCCGACTGTTTTGCCGATCCGGCCCTGCTGGCCAAAGCAATCAAGGCATTGCCGCTGACGCTGGTGAAAACCCGGCCATTGGACGAAGCCATCAGCAGTGCCGGTGGCGTGATGTTCGAGGCGATGGATGAACGTTTGATGCTCAAGCAACTACCCGGCGTGTTCTGCGCCGGGGAAATGCTCGATTGGGAAGCGCCGACCGGCGGCTATCTACTGACCGCGTGTTTCGCCAGTGGGCGAGCGGCTGGGTTGGGGATGGTGGAGTGGTTGAAGCACCGACATTGATCGTTCCCACACTGCGTGGGAACGATCTTCAGAGGATCAAGGCTTACGCTTACGCGGCCCGGTGTTGAACACCGGCACTTTTCGCACCGGCTTGATCGAAGGCTCCGGCGCCGACGCCTCACCGCTCTCGACCCATTTACCCAAGTTGCGCTTGCCGCCACCGGAGGTTTTGGGCTTCTTCGGTTTTTTCGGCTTCTTGATCACCTGACCGCTGGCATCGGTATCCGGCACACGGTGTTCAGGTTCGAAGTCCGGCTCCATCTGCCGAGGCAACGTCTGACGGGTCAGCATCTCGATGGCCGACAGCTGATTCACTTCATCGGCGCAAACCAGCGAAATCGCCTGCCCGGTTGCACCCGCGCGACCGGTACGACCGATGCGGTGGATGTAGTCCTCGGCCACGATCGGCAGGTCGAAGTTGACCACCAATGGCAGATCTTCGATATCCAGACCTCGGGCAGCGACATCGGTGGCCACAAGGATCTGCACTTCGCTAGCCTTGAAGCGATCCAGTGCCCGCTGACGGGTCGCCTGGGGTTTGTCGCCGTGGATACCGTCGGCATTGACGCCCAGGCCCTGGAGTTTTTCCACCAACGCGTCTACGCCGTTACGGGTCTTGGCGAACACCAGCACCTGCTTCCACTTGCCCTTGCGCATCAAGTGAATGAACAGCTCCGGCTTGCGCTTCTTGTCCACCGTCACCACCCATTGCTTGACGGTATTGGCGGCCACGTTGCGCGGGCTGACTTCGATGCTCAGCGGGTCGTTGAGCATTTGCCCGGCCAGCATGCGGATGGCATCGGAGAAGGTCGCGGAGAACAGCAACGTCTGACGTTTCTTCGGCAGGGCTTTATAGATATTCCCCAGCTCCTCGGAAAAGCCCAGATCGAGCATGCGATCAGCTTCGTCCAGCACCAGGGTTTGCAGCTGGTTGAACTTGAGCGCGTTCTGGCGGAACAGGTCGAGCAAACGGCCCGGGGTCGCCACCAACAGGTCGACGCCTTTACGCAGTTTCATCATTTGCGGGTTGATGCTTACACCGCCGTACACCGCGTAGGTGCTCAACGGCAGGTTCTCGGCGTACTGGCGCACGGCTTCGTGAACCTGTTCGGCCAGTTCACGGGTCGGCACCAGAATCAGCGCACGCACGGAGTTGGCGCTGACTTTCGGCCCTTCCATGGCCAGCAATTGCAGCAGCGGCAAGGCGAAACCGGCGGTTTTGCCGGTGCCGGTCTGGGCCGCGGCCATCAGATCGCGACCGGCCAGCACCGCCGGAATCGCTTGCGCCTGAACCGGCGTCGGGGTCTGGTAGCCAAGCGTCTCGAGGGCGCGCAGCAAGGGTTCGATCAGGCCAAGGGTGGCGAAAGTCATGGGAGTACCGTAGGAAAATTCAGCGCGATTGTGCGAAACAAGTGTGCAATGGCGCGCAGTTTACCCTAATTCGCGCGGGATTCTGTCGGCACCGCTACGGCAGGGGCAGGCCGATCTGTGCCACGACGCCACTGTGGCAACCCGATCAACACCACCGCACTGATGATCACCGCCATCGCCAGCGTTTCTTCGATACCGATGGTCTCGCCGACAAACACAATCCCCAGCAACACCGCCACCGCCGGATTGACGTAGGCATAACTGGTGGYCGCGGCCGGACGCACGTGTTTCAACAGGTACATGTAGGCGTTGAAGGCGATGATCGAACCGAAGAGGGTCAGGTACGCCAGCGCCGCCCAGCCTTCGATCGGCGGCAGACTTTCCAGACGCTCACCACTCACCGCACTGCCGATCAGCAACACCACGCCACCCACCAGCATCTCCACAGCACTGGCCATCGCGCCCTGAGGCAACGGCAAATGTTTGCTCCACACCGAGCCGAAGGCCCAGGACGCCGCCGCGAACACCAGCAACGCCGCGCCCAACGGGCTCGACTGCAGGTTGGAACCGAGGTTGAGCATGGCAATGCCGATCAGCCCGAGCGCAATCCCGGCCCATTCGAGACGGGTATTACGCGCGCCCCAGAAATATCCGCACAACAAGGTAAACAGCGGCACCGTCGCCACCGCCAACGCGGCCACGCCAGAGGCCACGCCCGTGTGTTCGGCGACGCTCACCGCACCGTTACCGCACGTCAGCAGCAAAATCCCGATGATCCCCGCGGCTTTCCACTGTGCCCAGGTCGGCGCCGGCGCCCCGCGCCAGCGCAGGTACGCGTACATCAACGTCCCGGCGAGCACGAAGCGGATACCCGCGAGCAGCAACGGCGGCCAGTACTGCACGCCGATGCGAATCACCAGGTAGGTCGACCCCCAAATCACGTACAACGCGAAAAAAGCAGCGATCAGCGGTAAGGAAAAACGGCGTAGACCAGACATGGGCAGCTCGATGAACAAGACAAGGAGAGCCGCTATTCTAGAAAGGCCAACGACAGAAAATAAGTTACAAAACCTGTTTATAGCGCCGGTACACTTTTCAAAAAACGGAGTTCGGCGCTATAAACCGTGCTTTCGAAAGTCAGTCATTTTTCAGGAATACCGCGATGGACAAATACGACCGCATGCTCCTCAGCGCCCTGTTGGAAAACGGTCGTGCGTCCTACGCCGATCTGGCGCGCAAGGTGAACCTGTCCGCTCCGGCGGTGGCCGAACGCGTCGCCAAACTTGAGGCTTGCGGGGTGATCACCGGCTACCAGGCGAAAGTCGACATGTCCAAAATCGGCCTGCCAATCCAGTGCGTCATCGAACTGCGCCTGAACCAGCACGGCAAACAGAAAACCTACGACGAACTGATCAAAATCCCACAGCTCACCGAATGCCATCGCGTCACCGGCGACCCGTGCGTGATCATGCAAGCGGCGGTGGGCTCGATGCCGGAACTGGAAGAGTTGATCAACCGGATCGCCACGTTCGGGTTCAGCAAGACCTCGATCGTGTTGTCGAGCGCCATCGAAAAGCGCGTGCCGTTGGGTCAACTGGAGGGGAATGGCAAATAGTTCTCCAGGGGTGCTTCTGTCAGAACCCGCGATACCGCTTCAAATGCTCATTGATCTTCGCCGCCGGCACTTTCTGCAGGCTGCACAACAGATCATGGGACAACTCCCGCAACCCGTGCTTTTGCCGCAGCTCTTGCGCCAGATGCGCCGTCAGGTTGGCCGCCATTTCCGCGTCGGCCATGGCCCGGTGAGCCTTGCCGGTATCGGGCAGGCTGGCGAAGGTGGTGAGGGTGCCGAGTTTGTGGTTCGGCGCGGCGGGCATCAGGCGGCGGGCGAGTAGCAGCGAGCAGGCAAAGTTCTGCAGGCGTGTACGTTTGATTCGCCCGAGCTCGTAGTCCCAGAACTTCTGGTCGAACGCAGCGTTGTGCGCCAGCAGCGGCGTGATGCCGACGAATTCGTTGACCTCGTTCATCACCTGCTCGGCCGAAGGCGCAGTGCGCAGCATGGCGTTGCTGATGCCGGTCAGTTGTTCTATGAACGCCGGCACCCGCACGCCGGCATTCATCAGGCTTTGGTAACGCTCGACGATGCGCCCCTGTTCAAGAATCACCACGGCAATTTCCGTGGCCCGGCAGCTGCTGCTCGGGGAGATCCCGGTGGTTTCAAAGTCGATGACTGCTATGCGTTCCAAACCTGTTTCAACTCCGTAAAAATCAATTCTTGAGCAGCAACGCGCCTTCGATCGGTACGTAACGACTGGCGGCGCGGATCAGCGAATTGGCCGTCAGGCCCGGCACGCCATAGGCCACAGCCTGCACGCCGTGCTTGGCAATGATGCGCTCCAGCAGCATGTCGAAATCACCATCACCGGAAGCCAGCACCACTTCGTCGACATGGTCGGCGGCGTCCATGATGTCGAGGGTGATGCCCACGTCCCAGTCGCCTTTGGCCGAACCGTCGCTGCGCTGGATGTAGGGCTTGAGCTTCACGACGAAGCCGAGATTACGCAGGATCTGCTGGAACTGCTGCTGTTTGCTGTCGCCACGATCGATCGCATAGGCATAGGCCTCGACGATCTGCCCCTGCTTGCTGACGTCAGCCCACAAAGCGGCATAGTTGAAGTGGCAACCATAGGCCTGACGCACGGTGTAGTAGAGGTTCTGGACATCGGCGAACACTGCGATTTTTTTCACCGTACATCCTCTCAGCGCGTTGGCGCGCGGGGTCTTGGCGCACAGGCGCGCGGGCTGGATCAGGCTCCAGGCCCGAAAAGTCGCCCAGTATGCCAGCCCGAAGGATTGTTCCGCGAACAATCGGCCCGGAGCGCCATGGCGCTCCGGACGAATGGCAGGTCAGATGAAGGAGTCGTCGTCATCGCCGCCAAAGAACGATGAACTTCCATCGTCGTAATCCGTGTCGACGAAACCGCCCTGATCGCTGGAGTTGTCAGCCACGCGCTGATCATTGCCCCAACCGCTGCTGTCGCTCTGATCATTGACCTGGGCCGGTTCTTCCTTGATGACTTCAACCACTTCCGGCTGCTGATTGTGATGGAACAGGCTGCTGATGCCTTGCGCCAGCATCACGCCACCGGCCACGCCCGCTGCCGTTTTCAACGCACCGCCGAGGAAACCGCTGCCGACAGGCTGTTGCGGTGCGTAATTTTGCTGAGACGGCGCTCCGAAATTCTGCTGAGCAGGCGGTGCACCGAAGTTTTGCTGCGGCTGCGAGTTGAACGACGGCCGTCCTGGTTCACGCCAGCCGCCATTCGAGGGGGCTGCGCTTTGWGTCGGTGCAGGTTGCGGGTCACGGGAAGCGCCGCCGAAAATGCTCGACAAAAAGCCGCCACTTGGCGCCGGCGCCGCTGTCTGCGCCTTGGCCTGTTGCAGTTCGGCCTGCAATTGCTGCACTTGCTGGGTGAGTTGCTTGTTCTGTTCGTCGAGGCTCTTGATGGCTGCCTCTTGCACCAGAATCGCCTGGGTCATGAAATAGCCCGCCGCTGGCTGGCGAGTCAGGTGTTCCTTGATCCGCGCCTCGGCCTGGGCGTCGCGCGGGGCTGAGTCCGTTTCGGCCTGTTGCAGCCGGGAAAACAGTCCATCGATCAGGGTTTGTTCTTCGCTGTTCATGGCGACCTCGTAGATTGCCGGGAATATCAGTGCCCTCACCCACAGTGGATAAGGTGCTCACCAGTAATGGGGCTGATACAGGATGTTTCAATGACCTTTACCGAACGTTTACGTTTGCGCCCCGAAGGGGTTGATCGGTTAAAGTGAGGCACTGCTTTCAACCTGCGATACCGACTGATGAATTCGTTCGATGTACTGCGTGACTCTCTGTATTTCTTCAAGCGCAACCTGGGCCAGATCGTGCAGCTATGCCTGCCGCTGGTGATTGTCGAGGCGCTGCTGCAACAAGTGGTCGACCGCTCCACCGGGCCGGACAGTTTCGCCGGCATCAGTGTGATTGTCGGCTTGCTGGTGTATCCGCTGTACACCGCCGCGCTGATCCTGTTTCTCGATGCCCGCAGCCGAGGCGAATCGCCGCGTACCCGCGACCTGTTGGCAGCCGCTGCGACCCTGTGGCCGCGCTTCGCCGTACTGACCGCCCTTAATACCCTGCTGATCCTGATCGGCCTGTCGCTGTATTTCCTGCCGGGCATCTGGCTGATGGTGACGCTGGCGTTCGGCGAGTACCTGCTGGTGCTGCGCGGCCTGGCACCGCTGGCGGCGATGAAGGAAAGCCTGCGCCTGACCCGCGGGCATTTCATGCGCATTCTGGTGTGCATTCTGTGCGTGATGGGCCCGCTGTGGGTGCTCAAGGGAGCGACGCTGGCGGTTTACCCTGACCCGCAGAACCCGGTGATCTCCCTGCTGATCGACAGCGCCCACAGCTTCCTGCAGCTGTTCACCAGCGTGGTGCTGTTCCGTTTGTTCATGCTGATCGCCGATGCACCCGAGAAATCTGATGAGCGGCTCTGACCGCTCTACCCTTGGGCTTTGGCGCTGCTGTCGGTTATGCTCGGGGTCAATTTTGTAACGCGATAAGCCGAGCCATGCCCCGTCTACTGCGCTACACCCTGCTGGGCCTGCTGATCGCCATCAGCCTGATTGCATTGCTGATCTACAGCCTGACCTGGCGCCCCGACGCCAAGGAAGCGCTGCCGGTCAGTTGCAACGCCCAGGCGCCGACGCTGGTGCCCGGCCAGGCGCTGAAGGTGATGACCTGGAACGTCCAGTACCTGGCCGGCAAGCGCTACGTGTTCTGGAACGACCTGGCCGCAGGAGACGACGAATCCCCTACACCTGAAGACATGGCCTTCAGCCTCGACGAAGTGGCGCGGGTGATTCGCGACGAGCAACCAGACATCGTGCTGTTGCAGGAACTCGATGACGGCGCCAAGGCCAGCGACTACCAGAACCAGTTCAAATTACTTGAGGATCGGGTCACCGACCTGTATCCGTGCACCGCTCAGGCCTTCGACTGGAAAGCCGACTTCGTACCTGAACCCCACATCTTCGGCAGCGTTGGCCGGCAATTGGCGACCCTGAGCCGCTACCGGATCGAACACGCCGAACGCCTGCAATTGCCGGTCGCGCCGGCCAATCTCATCAGTCGTCAGTTCAAGCCGAAAAACGCCTTGCTGGTCACTTACCTGCCATTGAACGACGGTGGCCAGATGGCCGTGCTCAACACCCATCTGGACCGCGCCACCCAGCTCGACGATACCTTGCAAACCCAGGTGACCGCCGTGGCCAAGGTGCTCGACAAGTTCGAAAGCCGCGGCACCCCGTGGTTGATCGGTGGTGATTTCAATCTGTTGCCACTGGGCCAGTATCAACGCCTGCCCGCCGAGCAACGCACGCCCTACTCTGCCGACAGCGCGCTGCATGTGCTGTGGGACAAATACCCGATGATCCCCACCAACAACGAAGCCAGCGGTATCGACCGGGCACAGTGGCTGACCCATTACCCGAACGATCCCGGCTTGAACGGGCCGGACCGGACCGTCGACTACCTGTTTTACAGCCCGCGCATCAAACGGGTCGAAGCGCGGGTGCGGCAGGACGATACGTTGCGCATTTCCGATCACTTGCCGGTGATTGCGCGGTTTCTGTTGCCGGCAGCACCGTAGATTTGCGGCGTTAGGGGAAAAGATCGCAGGCTGCGCCAGCTCCTACATAGAGCGAGTGCACCCGCGCGATCCCTGTAGGAGCTGCCGAAGGCTGCGATCTTTTGATCTTGATCTTCAGCTTTTACGAGGTTTGATCCGCGCGGTTGCCTCGGCCACCAGCGGATCATCCGGCCAGTAGTGCTTCGGATAACGCCCCTTCAAATCCTTCTTCACCTCGGCATAGGTGCTGCGCCAGAAGTTCGCCAGGTCCTGCGTCACCTGCACTGGCCGCCGCGCCGGGGACAACAGATGCAGTTTCACCACTTGCCGACCACCCGCAATCCGCGGGGTCTCGGCCAGGCCGAACAACTCCTGCAACCGCACCGCCAGAATCGGCGGCTGCTCGCTGTAATCCAGACGAATCGATGAACCCGACGGCACGCTCAAATGATGCGGCGCCAGCTCATCCAGCCGTTGCGGCAACGGCCACGGCAGCAGGTTGTGAACGATGCTCGACAGGTCCAGATTGGCGAAGTGACTGAGCCGCGAGACTTTCCCCAGATAGGGCATCAGCCAGTGTTCGAGGCTTTTGAGCAATGTTGCGTCGCTGACATCCGGCCATTCGCTCTCGCCTTTACCCGCGAGATCCAACTGCCGCAACAACGCCACCCGCGCCTGCCACTGACGCAGCTCCGGGGTCCAGGGCAACAGCTCCAGACCTTTGCGCCGCACCAGATTCACCAACGCCTGACTGCGCGCACTTTCATCGAGCCCGGTCAGCGGTTCGCGGCTGAGGATCAACTCGCCGACCTTGCGCTGACGCTCGGCCCGCAGCACACCTTCGCGCTCATCCCAATCCAATTGATCGACACACCGCACCTGTTCGGCCAGCACCGAATCAAACAGCGCCGGATCAAAATCCGTCGCCAGATAAATCCGTTCTTCACGCTGGCCCTGACGACTGCCCAGATCGGCGATCACCAGCCACGGTTGCTTCATCAGGCTGTCCGCCTCGGCAAACAACGCCGCACGACCGTTGGCCAGGCGATATTCAGCGCCACCGGCCCGCCGCTGTTGGGCGACCCGGTCGGGATAAGCCAATGCCAGCAACGCACCGAGCCAACGCGGATGTTCGGGGTCGCTGACCGGCTCCGACGCTTTGCCGCGCAAATAGCCGCGATACTGCCGCGCCAGTTGTCGGGCCCGTTGAACACCGCCCTGCGCACCGCGAGCGGCCCGTTCTTCACCGGATAACAGCACCAGTCGGCTGTGCAGGTCCGCGCCAGCACCACGCAAGATATCGCGCTCACCAAGCAGCGCCGCGACATCGCAGGCCATGTCGGCCAGGCCGAGCGCCTGGCCACGCAACAGCAAATGGGCGATTCGTGGATGGGCCGGCAGTTCGGCCATGGCCTGACCGTGACGGGTCAGCGCTTCTCCCTCCAGCGCACCCAAACGCTCAAGCAGATCCTGGGCCTGTGCATAAGCCGCTGCCGGAGGCACATCGAGCCAGACCAACTGCCCGGGCGTCACGCCCCAACGACCGAGTTGCAAGGCCAGCCCGGCAAGGTCAGCCGAGAGGATTTCCGCACTGGCGTAAGCCGCCAGTTGCTCGTGCTGATCCTGCGACCACAAGCGATAACACACACCGGGCTCCAAACGCCCAGCCCGACCCGCGCGCTGGGTGGCACTGGCTTTGGAAATCCGTTGGGTGTCGAGACGGGTCATGCCGCTGCCGGGGTCGAAACGCGGCACCCGCGCCAGACCGGCATCGATCACCACGCGCACACCGTCGATGGTCAGGCTGGTTTCAGCGATGTTGGTGGCCAGCACCACTTTGCGCTTGCCCGCAGGCGCCGGATCAATCGCCGCGCGCTGCGCCGCCAGGTCCAGTTCGCCGTGCAACGGGCACAGCAACACCGGCGTGCCCTCACCCAGCGCATCGGCCAATTGTTGATACACCCGTCGAATTTCCGCCTGCCCCGGCAGGAACACCAGCAGGCTGCCGGTTTCGTCGTTCAGCGCGTCGAGGATGGTCTGCACCACCTTTGGCTCGATGAATTCACCGGGCTGAAACGGCCGCCCCCAGCGCATCGCCACCGGGTACATGCGACCTTCGCTGCGCAGGATTGGCGCGTCATCCAGCAACCCGGCCAGGCGTTCGCCTTCCAGGGTTGCCGACATCAAGAGGATTTTCAGCGGTTGATCGTCGCGGAACAGCTCCCGGCCATTCAGGCTCAGGGCCAGTGCCAGATCGGCATCGAGACTGCGTTCGTGGAACTCGTCAAAAATCAGCAAGCCTACGCCGTCCAGCGCCGGGTCATCCTGCAGGCGCCGGGTGAGGATGCCCTCAGTGACCACTTCGATGCGGGTATTGGGGCCGACCTTGCTGTCGAGACGAATGCGATAGCCCACGGTTTCGCCGACCTTCTCGCCCAATTCACTGGCCAAGCGCTCCGCCGCCGCCCGCGCTGCCAACCGGCGCGGTTCGAGCATTAGAATGGTCTGCCCGGCCAGCCACGGCTCATCGAGCAAGGCCAACGGCACCCGGGTGGTTTTACCGGCACCGGGCGGTGCTTCGAGCACGGCTTCGTGGCGTGTAGCGAGGGCTTCACGCAGGGCGGGTAAAACTTCATCAATCGGCAAAGAAATCATGCTGGCTCCAAAACAGAGCGACGAGTATAACGGCGAACTGCGTAGCGTTCGTCGCGGTCCTAATTCATACAGACGCCCCTTCGTTTCCAGATGACTCAGGAGATTCAATATGCGTGCTTCCTTTCGCTTGATCGGCGGTGTACTGGTCGCAACCTTGCTGACCCAAATGACCGCCTGCGGCTCGATTTTCTACCCGGATCGTCGCGGCCAGATCGACGGCAAGATCGACCCGGCCATTGCCGCGCTGGATGCCGTGGGCCTGCTGTTCTACATCATCCCCGGCCTGATTGCCTTTGCAGTGGACTTCGCCACGGGTGCCATTTACTTCGAGCCCGGTCGGACCGCCCAGGTGGCCCCGGAAAAACTCAAGGAAGCCATCGGCGCCGACGGCAAGGTCGATAACCACAAGTTGCAGACTATTCTGGAAAGTGAACTGGGCCGCAGCTTCCCGCTGGACGATCCGCGCCTGATCCAGCACAAGGGCAACGCCCAGCAACTGGCTATGTTTGGCCTGCAACCGGCTGCATAATTCGTGTACCTGAAGGAATCACAGCACTGATGACGACCCCTACCGACCACGCCCGCCTGCTGCGGTTGGCGACGCGCGCCTCGGTGGCGGTCGCGTGCATATTGATCATCGCCAAAGCCATCGCCTGGTGGCTGAGCGGTTCGGTGAGCATGCTCGCCGGGTTGACCGACTC
The DNA here is from genome assembly GCF_056406935.1 of Pseudomonas sp. P1_A1. Lineage (NCBI taxonomy): Bacteria > Pseudomonadati > Pseudomonadota > Gammaproteobacteria > Pseudomonadales > Pseudomonadaceae > Pseudomonas > Pseudomonas sp. P1_A1. The sequence goes on from NZ_JBFTZE010000013.1 coordinate 157,070, forward strand.
GGCCCTCGACGGCATTAGCTCGCTGCTCAATCTGATGGCCGTGCATTACGCCTTGCGCCCGGCCGACGATGATCATCGATATGGGCACGGCAAAGCCGAATCACTGGCGGGCATGGCTCAGGCGCTATTCATTGGCGGCAGTGCGGTGCTGATTGCCTTGCAGGCGATCGAACGGTTGAAACATCCGGAACCGATAGGCGCAGCGTGGCTCAGCATCGGGGTGATTGTGTTCTCCCTCATCCTGACCGTGGCCCTGCTGATGCTGCAACACCGGGTAATCAAGGCAACCGGTTCCAGCGCAGTGAGCGCCGACTCCTTGCATTACCGCTCGGACCTGCTGCTCAACGGTGGCATTCTCGTAGCGCTGGTGCTGGCAGGGTTTGGCTGGCAGCAAGTCGACCCGTGGTTCGGCCTGGGGATCGCTGCTTACATCCTCTGGAGCGCGATTCAAATCGCCCGGGAGAGTTTTGCAGTGCTGATGGATGAAGAATTGCCGACCGATGTCAGCCAGCACATGCTCGAACTGGCCTGCAGCGTACCCGGCGTTCTGGGTGCCCACGACTTGCGCACGCGGATTTCCGGCAACCAGTGGTTCGTGCAATTGCATCTGGAATTGCCGGGGGACTTGACCCTGTCAGTCGCCCACGGCATCAGCGATCAAGCTGCCGATGCGATTCATGCCGTCTACCCGCGAGCCGAAGTGCTGGTGCACGCCGACCCGCAGGAAATGGTAAAGGCCGCCAGGGCTCAGTAACTCACCTGATAGCCGCGACTGCTCAGGCAGTTGCCTTGGGCCTGTCGATAAGCTTGCACCACCGACGGATCCGGTTGGTAGGTGACGGCACGCGGATCGAAACCACTCTGTTCCACGGCCCAGCGATAACATTCATAAGCGTCCCGGCTGACTTCCTCCGGCGACTGGCCGTTGGCCGGGTACGCCACCACGTCATAACCATTGCTCACCGGTTGCGGCTGCACGGGCGGCTCGACCACGACGTAATCCTGAGTGCTCTCCTGGTAGGCGTAATACGCGCCGGCCGCCAGGAACAACAGCGCACCGCCGATCCACACTTCGCGGGCGTAATCGGGCAAGTAGCTGACGCGAATTCCGCGAGGCGGCTGAACTACCACATAACGCGGGCCTTGCGGGCGATACCAGTAGCCACCGGAATAGAAATAATCCTGGCCACGATACGGTACACGGAAGTGACGGTCCTCCGGGAAGCGGTCGATCACGTACCCCGGACGATACTGCGGGCCGGGGCCCCAGCCATTACCGTGCCCATCCGGGCGACCGGGCCAGCGACGGTCATCGTGACGCGGCTCCCGCCCTCCAGTCTGCCATGGCTGGTTGTCATTGTTACGCCACCGCTCGTCCTGATAGTAGCCCCGCCGCGGTTCCTGGGTCTGGCGCACGGTATCGGGCCGACCCTGGATTGGCAGATTGTTACTCGGCTGTTGCGGCGCTCGCTCCTGAACATTGGGCAGTGTACGGTTCTGCCACTGACCACCCTGAACGTTTGGATCGTGTAGCGGACGGTTCTGCCACTGGCCGCCTTGAACGCTGGACTCGTGCGGCGCACGGTTCTGCCACTGGCCACCCTGATTCTGGTCGTGGAGCTCGAACTTGCGGCTGTTGTCGCCACGAATGATTTCGTTGTTCTGCGGGCGTGGCTGATTGCTGCCATGGCCCTGGTCATTGCCCCGATGATCGGGCCCATGTTGCCCGCCATCGGGGCCGCGGTTCTGCGGCTCATCGGCAAGCGATTGCGCAGTGACACTCACACACAGCAAACCAACACCGGCCATACGCCAGATGCGCGATTTCATGCTATTCCTCACTGCGGGTTAGGGCCTGTACGTAAGACTGGGAAAGCGCAGGCCGGTTCTGCGACAGGTTATCAGTCACGCAACTTATTTATTGAGTGCTGAAGGTAAATTGCGGGCAAGAAAAAAGGGAGACCCGTCGGCCTCCCTTTGAGAACTTCGTCCGTGCTCGACGCTTATGACGTCGGCTCACCTCACGCCGTCTTCTGGACAGTGTGTAGCTCGGGGGCCGACGCATCCCCGGTGGGGGTGGCGACCGCAGCTGACCTGATTGGGCGAGCCGCACTGGACTGTTTGTCCGAGCAGTGATTCTGGTGATAAGAATAGGCCCGGAGCACCGACAGAGGATTGCGAAGATTGCTCAAATAAACATCACTTGCGCAATTTTTAACTCAGGATAGATAATCTGCCGCAATAGTTATGACGAAGGCCTGATTGATGAGCAAACTCGACCGATACGACCTGAGTATTTTGGCGGAATTACAGCGCGACGCGCGTATCTCCAACCAGGAGCTGGCCGAACGCATCGGCCTGTCGCCTTCGCCTTGCTCGCGGCGGGTCAAGCAACTGGAAGACGATGGCTACATCTCCCGCCAGGTCGCCTTGCTGGACCGCAAGATGCTCGGCCTGAGCCTGACTGCCTACGTGCTGATCGGCATGGACCGCCATACTCCCGAGCGTTTCGAGAACTTCGAAGCCGCCATTCGCACGTTACCGCAAGTGCTGGAATGTAGCCTGGTGACGGGGATGGATGCGGATTATCAGCTCAAGGTGGTGGTGCCGGACATGGATCACTATCAGAAGCTGCTGCTGGGGCATCTCACCCGGATTGAAGGGGTGACGAGTGTACGGTCGAGTTTTGTGTTGAACCAGGTGCTCAACAGCACGGAGTTGCCTTTAACTCATTTGCGCAGCTGAGACGCCCCTTCTGACCTGATCGTTCCCACGCTCCGCGTGGGAATGCATCCTGTGACGCTCTGCGTCACGATCTACAGCGGACGCGGAGCGTCCATGGCGGCATTCCCACGCAGAGCGTGGGAACGATCACTGCCCAAGACGACGAATGACTGCGGCACACCGACGCAGGTCAATACCCCGCCAATCCCCCTTGGCGTATACTCCTCCCGCCTTTTTAGCCCCACCTGCGCTGGAGATGTTCGATGGATCCTGCAGTTTTCGAAGAGTGGATGATGACTGGCCTGGTCAGCATCCTGATCATTTTCATGGGCTTCATCGTCTGGGATCTGGCAAAAAAATCCAAGGCCGGACGCTTCGGCTCGTTCATTCTGTTCTTTGTGCTGGGGTTGGGCGTGGCCGCGTTCGTGATCAAAAGCGTGGTCATCGGCCTGATCGAATCCGGCACTCTATAAACGCGCCGGCACTTCCTTCCACTGGCCCTGATCGAGCCCTTCGATCGACCAGTCACCGATTTTGACCCGCACCAGGCGCAACGTCGGCAAGCCGACCGCCGCAGTCATGCGCCGCACCTGACGGTTGCGCCCCTCGCGAATCACCAATTCAAGCCAGCTGGTGGGCACGCTTTTGCGAAAACGCACTGGCGGGTTGCGTGGCCACAGCTCAGGTTCTTCAAGCTGCCGCGCCTCGGCGGGCAAGGTCATACCGTCGTTCAGCTCGACGCCTTCGCGCAAACGCTGCAACTGCTCGGCGGTTGGCTCGCCTTCCACTTGCACCCAGTAAGTCTTGGCCAGTTTGTGTTTCGGGTCGGCAATCCGCGCCTGAAGCTGGCCGTCGTTGGTCAGCAGCAACAAGCCTTCGCTGTCACGGTCCAGCCGTCCTGCCGGGTAAATCCCCGGAATCTCGATAAAGTCCTTGAGCGTCGCCCGCCCTTCGCCGTCGCTGAATTGCGTCAGCACATCGAAAGGCTTGTTGAACAGAATCAGCTTCGGTTCGGCCGGTGGCGCTTTGGCGACACGGCGCGGGGCGGAAGAAGATGACACAGGCTTCACGCCAGGGCGGCGGGAGACGGGACGTTGTGGACGGGACATGGCGAGAAGAACATCTAACGGTCAGGGCTGCTAATGCTAGTGCCCCAACCGTCAAATGACCATGACAACTCTCTATCAGCGAAACGGCGGCTCGTCGAAACTGCGCAGTTTGCGCGAGTGCAGCGAGTTGAGCTCGGTGCGCAACAGATCCACCGCCTCGATACCGATCTTCAAGTGCTGGCTGACCGCGCGCTCATAGAACGCGTTGGCCGACCCCGGCAGTTTGATTTCGCTGTGCAGCGGTTTATCCGACACACAGAGCAACGTGCCGTACGGCACCCGCAAGCGATAGCCTTGAGCGGCAATGGTGCCGCTTTCCATGTCCACCGCCACGGCGCGGGACAGGTTGATCAGCGGACGTTCCTGGGCCCAGCGCAGTTCCCAGTTACGGTCGTCATAGGTCAGCACGGTGCCGGTACGCAGGCGTTTCTTCAGTTCGTCGCCCTTCTCACCGGTGATGTTGGCCGCCGCTTGCTGCAACGCCAACTGCACTTCGGCCAAGGCCGGAATCGGAATGTTCGGCGGCACCACCCGATCGAGAATCCCGTCGCGACGCATATAAGCGTGGGCCAGTACGTAATCGCCAATGGTCTGCGACTGACGCAAGCCGCCGCAGTGGCCGATCATCAGCCAGCAATGCGGACGCAGCACTGCCAGGTGGTCGGTGATGTTCTTGGCGTTGGACGGGCCGACGCCGATGTTCACCAGGGTTACGCCATGGCCGTCGCTGGCGATCAGGTGATAGGCCGGCATCTGGTAACGATGCCAGACCACACCAGCAGCAATCGCCGAGGCTTCGCCATGGTCCATGCTCTTTTCGATGATCACGTTGCCCGGCAACACCATGCGCACAAAACGCGGGTCTTTGCGCAGTTGTTCCAGGCCATGAACGATGAACTGGTCGACGTAACGGTGGTAGTTGGTCAGCAGAATCCACGGCTGCACATGCCGCCAGTCGCTGCCGGTGTAGTGCACCAGCCGGCGCAGGGAGAAGTCCACCCGCGCGGCATCGAACAGGGCCAATGGCAGCGGGTCGGTGTTTTCCCAATCGTACAAGCCATCGGCGATGCCATCGGTGGCGGCCGACAGATCCGTACTTGGGAACACCCGCGCCAGTACCGCCGCCGTAACGCCAGAGCCGGCCAGTTCATCGCCCTGCTCGACCACATACGGATAAGGAATGTTCTGCTGGCTGACGCCGACTTCCACGGTCACGGTGAAGTCGTGCATCAACGGAACGAGTTGTTCCAGCAGGTATTTGCGAAAGGCTGCCGGATGAGTGACGGTGACGCTGTAGGTCCCCGGCAATTGAACCTTGGCATAAGCGCGAGTGGTCTGTGGGACTTCGCCCTGGCAGAGGTAGGTCAGACGCAACTCGGGATAACGAAACAGGGCACGCTGTTCAGCGTCCGGCTCGACGCGATCCTTGAGATAACGCTTGAGCGCCTGATTCAGCGCTGTGGTTGCACGCTCGTGCAAGACAGCAAGCCGGTCCACGGCTTGCTCGGCGGTTTGAACGACAATAAACGCTTCGGTCACGATCAGCTTCCTGTGTTCTGACTTGCAGACCTTCATCTTGCCTGCATCATCGCTTCACGGGAACAGTGAAAAAAGATCGTAGCCTTCGGCAGCGCCCACAGGCGCGTAGGAGCTGCCGAAGGCTGCGATCTTTTCAACCGTCAAAACCCTTGCGGAGTCGACCGGGCCACAATCGCTTCCACATCCAGCCCACGTGGCAACGTTCCATACACCCGACCGGCCGAACCGAGGCGGCTGGCGATAAACGCATCACTGACCGCCGCATTGCCCGCCTCCAGCAACAGCCTGGCCTGAAGGCCCAAGGCGATGTCTTCGGTGAGCTGGCGGGCGCGGTATTGAATATCGTCAGTGTCCTTGAACGCCTTCTGCAATTGGCCGATGTGTGTGGCCAGGCGTTTGTCGCCATGGCCATCGCCCAACTCGTTGAACAGCACATCGAGCACACCCGGCTCTTTCGACAGTGCTCGTAATACATCGAGGCATTGCACGTTGCCGGAACCTTCCCACGTCGAGTTGACCGGTGCCTCACGGTACAGTCGCGGCAGGATGCTTTCTTCGACGTAACCGGCGCCGCCCATGCATTCGGCCGCTTCGTTGATCATCGCGGGCGCGCGTTTGCAGATCCAGTACTTGCCCACTGCCGTCACCAGCCGAGCGAATTTCGCTTCGTGGTCGTCATCCAGATGATCCAGCGCCCGGCCCATGCGCAGGCTCAACGCCAGGGCGGCTTCGCTTTCCAGGGCCAGGTCGGCCAGCACGTTTTGCATCAAGGGTTGTTCACTGAGCAACTTGCCACCGACCTTGCGGTGGGCGCAGTGATGGCTGGCCTGGGTCAGGGCCTGGCGCATCAGCGCGCTGGACCCGACCATGCAATCGAAACGGGTCATGGCGACCATTTCGATAATGGTTGGAACGCCCCGGCCCTCTTCGCCGACCATCCAGGCCAGGGCGCCACGGAACTCCACCTCGCTGGAAGCGTTGGACCAGTTGCCGAGTTTATTTTTCAGCCGCTGTATGTAGAACTGATTGCGCGTGTCATCCGGGCGATGACGCGGCAGCAGGAAACAGGTCAGCCCTTTGTCGGTCTGGGCCAGGGTCAGGAAGGCGTCGCACATTGGCGCCGAGCAGAACCACTTGTGGCCCACCAGTTCATACGCCTGACCCGGCCCACCGGCCCCCACCGGATACGCCTTGGTGGTGTTGGCCCGCACGTCGGTGCCGCCCTGTTTCTCGGTCATCGCCATGCCGATGGTGACTCCGGCCTTGTGGGCCATGCCGACATTGCGCGGGTCGTATTCGGTGGCGAGGATTTTCGGCAGCCATTGCCGGGCCAGATCCGGTTGCAGGCGCATCGCCGGGACGCTGGCGAAAGTCATGGTCAACGGGCAACCGCTACCGGCCTCAGCCTGACTGTGCAAATACGTCATGGACGCGCGCGCCACATGGGCGCCCGGTTGCGGATCGGTCCAGGGCAACCCTGTCAGGCCATGCTCCACCGCCGTGCGCATCAACTGGTGATAAGCCGGGTGAAATTCCACCAGGTCGATGCGATGGCCGTAACGGTCATGGCTGACGAACACTGGTTTGTTTTGATTGGCCGCAAACCCGGCCTCCATCAGCGGCCCGCCGGCCAATGCGCCGTAAGCGTCGATCCGCGACTCGGCCCAACCGGCATCGAACCGCCTCGACCACTCCTGCAAAGGCAGGTCGATGCGATAGAGGTTGGTGCCGTCCAGCGACGGTGGCTGGTTGGTGACTTCGTGGGTTTCGGCGAACTGATGCAGGTTCATGACGGGGCTCCTTTGGTCAGCCAAGGGAGTTTCAGTTAAGCACCGCCCCGAGGCTGAACAAAGTGGCATATCTGCCTAACTGTCGGCGCTTTCGCCTTGTCCAGAACAGAGCACCCGTCGATAGAGCGCTGCCTGCAAGTCCTCGAATTTCACCGGTTTGTTCAGGTAGTCGATCGAGGTGTCGCTCGGGCAGTGCATTCGGTCCGCACTCAGGGCAATCATGAACACGGGTAATTCGGCGCAACCCGGCAACGCACGGATCCGGCGGCAGATGGAGGCGCTGTCCACTGGCGGCAACTGGCAATCGAGCACTACCGCGTCAACAGCTTCACACTGCAATTGATCGAGCGCAGCAAGGCCATTGTCAGCGGTGCGTACCCGGAACCCAAGCTTGAGCAACATGCCGCGCATCACCAATTGATTGATGCTGTTGTCATCGACCAGCAATACCGTGCACTCCTGGGGCAAGCGCAGGCCGGTGGTCTGCCGGGTGATCGAGGGAGCAGGCTCCACCACCGACAGCTCGAATTCGACGTCCAGCTGGAAGCGGCTTCCACGGCCCAGTTCCGAACGATGGCTCAGCCGGCCGCCGAGCAAGTCGACCAACTGCTGACAGATCGCCAGGCCAACGCCCAGACCGCCATATTCGCGGGTCATCGAACCGTCGAGCTGGAAGAAGCGCTGGTACAGCGTCGCCTCCCCCAAATCGGTAAAACCGATGCCGGTGTCGATCACCGCAAACGACAGCGCCAGCCGACCGGGCTCCGCCGGCTTACCCGTCACCCGCAGCGCCAGACCGCCGACCCGGGTGAATTTGATTGCGTTGTCCAGCAAGCATTCCAGGCATTGCGCCAGCTTGCCGCTGTCGCCGAACAAACGATCCGGCAACCCGGGCGTTACCTCGACCTTGAAGTCCAGCGACTTGCTCGACGCATTGCCATCGAACTGCCCGCGCAAAGACTCGACCATACTGCGCAAGCTGAACGTGTCCGGATAGACCTTGAGCTTGCCGGCCTGCAATTCGGTCAGGGTGAGGATGCCGTTGACCATGCGCATCATGTCCCGCGCCGAACCTGCCGCCGTTTGCTGATATTGCTCCAGCTCTGGGTTCATCTCGACAGTCTGCATCAGCTCCAGCGAACCGATCACACCGTTCATGGGCGTGCGCAGTTCGTGGGTCAACGTGGCGAGGAATTCGTCCTTGAGCCTGTTGCTGTGAGCCAGTTGCTGGTTCAGCACCTCAAGCTTCTGGCCGGCGTCGAACAACGTCTGTGCCTGATGCTCGCGCATGGCGTTGATACGATCGGCCAGGGCCAGGGACAGCAACGCCACTTCAATCGCCGAGCCGATCTGGCTGGCGTACATGGTGAGGAACACGTTGGGTAAATACCCCAACACCATCATCGTGTTGACGACGCCACCGAGCAAAAATGCCGACCAGGCAATGATGAAGTAGCGCGCCACCCTCAAGCCACGCCACCAGGCGAAAACCCCGGCAGCGAAAATCACCACGGTAAAGGCCAGTGCCAACGCCGTCGCCAGACGTAGGGCCAGGGCGTAACTGGTCATCAGAGATAACCCGACCACCAGCGTACTGAACGCGATCAGCGCCAATAGCACACGGTCCAGCCAGCGGCTGTGGGTAGCCGTGCGCAGGAAGCTGCGGGCAAACTGGCTGCCGAACAACCCCGAACAGCCGATGAAGAACGGCGTCGCGGCGTTGGCCCACCACGGATTGTTCGGCCAGAAATACTCCACGGCCGCGCCGTTCACCGACAGCTGATACAAGCCGAACGAGGCGATGTAGACGATGTAATAGAGGTAACTGGTATCGCGCACGCTGAGGAAGATGAACAGGTTGTAGACCAGCATCCCCAGCAATACACCGTAGATCAGCCCCAGCACATAGAGCCGCACCGGCTGTTCTTCAAGGTAAGCAGTGCTCGACCACAAGGTGACGGGCGCCTGAATCGAGCCTTCGCTTTGCAGACGCAGGTACACGGTTTGCGCCTGCCCGGGCGCAAAGCTCAGATCGAACAGATAGTTGTTCTGACGAATCTCGCGAGTGGCGAACGGCAGCGCATCGCCCGTCTGTCGGGCCAATCGATAGTCACCGCCAGCATCGGGCAAGTACAGATCAAGGTGATCGAGGGGCGGATAGGCCAGTTCCAGCAGCCAGGTCCGTTGCGCCGACGGATTGGTCGGACGGTATTGCAGGTCGATTTTCAGCCAGAACGCCGAACGCGAATAGCCGGCATTGAGGGTGGCTTTATCGTGGGGGTTGAAGTGCCCGGCCGCGGCTTGCGCACGGACATCGACAATGGTCGCTTGACCGCCCGCGTCTTCATAAACCTGCATCGTTCGGCCCAGGGGAAGGCTCTGGGTGAACTCGTCGAATTCGACGGCGCTCGCCAGGAGGGGCAAGCACAGCAGCAACATCAGCAAATAGCGCATTTAAGCCCCAGCGTGGCCTGTCCGGTTCTGTCAGGAAGCCCCCCATTCCTTTTGAGTAGACGTAAAACCGGTATTACCTGTTATTGGTTTGGATCCACTCTAGCATAGCCGTTAGTGGCCATTGAACACCATTGAAATTTTTCCTACAAAGGCTCTAGAACGGGCGTTCCAGCGCAATGTATTGAGCTAGAGCTGTTGGCTTGATCGCGCTCAATGTAGGAGCTGGCGAAGCCTGCGATCTTTTGATCTTTCCACCACTCGCTGCGATGTGCGCACACACCGAAAAACATGTTTGGTGGTAAGCTCGCGCACCATGAATATCTACAGCTCTCGCCCCGTTGTCCTCTGTCTCTCCGGCCACGACCCTAGTGGTGGCGCCGGCTTGCAGGCAGATATCGAAGCCCTGCTTGCCCAGGGTTGCCATGCAGCTCCGGCCGTCACCGCCCTGACCGTGCAAGACACGGTCAACGTCACTGACTTCCGCGTGCTCGATCGCGAGTGGGTACTGGCCCAGGCCAACGCCGTGCTCAACGACTCCGAAGTCGCCGCCGTCAAACTGGGCATGCTCGGTTCCCTGGAAATGGTCGACACCGTGGTCGAACTGCTTTCAGCGCACCCGCATTTGCCAGTGGTCTGCGACCCGGTGCTGCGCGCCGGCGGTGGCGGACGACTGGGCAAGGACGAAGTCGGCTACGCCATGCGCGAACGCTTGCTGCCATTGTCGATCATCGCCACCCCTAACCTTCCCGAAGCCCGCATCCTCGCCGAACTGCCCGAAGGCACCGCCGACGAGTGCGCGGAAAAACTCCTGCCATTCGTCAAACACCTGCTGATCACCGGCGGCCATGGCGACGAACACGAAATCCACAACCGCCTGTACAGCCGCGACGGTCGCCGCGAAACCTTTACCTGCCAGCGCCTGCCCGGCAGTTATCACGGTTCCGGTTGCACGCTGGCCAGCGCCCTCGCCGGTCGCCTGGCCCAGGGTGAACACCTCGCCAGTGCCGTACAGAGCGCGCTTGACTACACTTGGCGCACCCTGCGAGATGCGGAACAGCTGGGCAAAGGCCAGTTCGTGCCCCGCCGCCTGCCGCTGGATTTCTGTTCGTAACTTTCGATGCGTAAAGCGCAGAGGCTTGTCCGATGAAACTACGTGGCCTGTACGCCATTACCGACAGCCAGTTACTGGCCGGCAAATTTCTTTCGTACGTGGAGGCGGCGCTCGAAGGCGGCGTCACCCTGCTGCAATACCGCGACAAAAGCAGCGACGAGGCCCGCCGCCTGCGCGAGGCCGAAGCCCTGCGTGATCTGTGCGATCGCTACAAGACCCAGCTGATCATCAATGACGACGCCGAACTGGCCGCGCGACTGAATGTCGGCGTGCATCTGGGCCAGACTGATGGCCCGCTGATGCCAGTGCGAGCACTGCTCGGGCGTCAGGCGATCATCGGCTCGACCTGCCACGCGCAACTCGAACTCGCCGAGCAAGCCGCCAAGGAAGGCGCCAGTTACGTCGCCTTCGGCCGCTTCTTCAATTCCAACACCAAGCCTGGCGCACCGACATGCAGCCTCGACTTGCTTGACCAGGCCCGCAGCAAACTGCACCTGCCGATCTGTGCGATCGGCGGCATCACCCTGGACAACGCCGCCCCGCTGGTGGCCCACGGGGTCGATCTGCTGGCGGTGGTGCATGGTCTGTTCGGCGCCGAGAGCACGGCTGAAGTGACGCGTCGCGCCCGCGCCTTTAACGAATTGTTCAAATCCTGATTTTGAGAGCCAAATAATGTCTCGTTCCGAAACCCTGTTTGCCAATGCCCAGAAACACATCCCCGGAGGCGTGAACTCGCCTGTTCGTGCGTTCAAGAGCGTTGGCGGCACGCCGTTGTTCTTCAAACACGCCGAAGGCGCCTACGTCACCGACGAAGACGACAAGCGTTATGTGGATTACGTCGGTTCCTGGGGCCCGATGATTCTCGGCCACAGCCACCCGGACGTGCTGGACGCGGTGCGCAAACAGCTTGAGCACGGATTGTCCTACGGCGCCCCGACCGCGATGGAAACCGAGATGGCCGATCTGGTCTGCTCGATCGTGCCATCGATGGAAATGGTGCGCATGGTCAGCTCCGGCACCGAAGCGACCATGAGTGCGATCCGTCTGGCCCGTGGTTTCACCGGTCGCGACAGCATCATCAAATTCGAAGGCTGCTACCACGGCCACTCCGACAGCCTGCTGGTCAAGGCCGGTTCCGGCGCCCTGACCCAAGGCGTACCGAGCTCGGCCGGTGTACCGGCGGCGTTCGCCAAACACACCCTGACCCTGCCGTTCAACGACATCGACGCAGTAGAAGCCATGCTCGCCGAAGTCGGCCAGGACGTGGCCTGCATCATCGTCGAACCGGTGGCCGGCAACATGAACTGCGTACCGCCGGCACCGGGTTTCCTCGAAGGCCTGCGGACCCTGTGCGACAAGCACGGCGTGGTGCTGATTTTCGACGAAGTGATGACCGGTTTCCGTGTCGCCCTCGGCGGTGCCCAAGCCTATTACGGCGTAACACCGGACCTGAGCACCTTCGGCAAGATCATTGGCGGCGGCATGCCCGTGGGCTGCTTCGGCGGCAAACGCAAAATCATGGAACACATCGCGCCACTGGGCCCGGTCTACCAGGCCGGTACGTTGTCGGGTAACCCGCTGGCGATGGCGGCTGGCCTGACCACGCTGCGTCTGATCAGTCGTCCGGGTTTCCACGCCGAGCTGAGCGACTACACCAGCCGCCTGCTCGATGGCCTGCAACAGCGCGCCGACGCCGCTGGCATTCCGTTCGTGACCACTCAGGCCGGCGGCATGTTCGGTCTGTACTTCAGCGGTGCCGACGACATCGTCACCTTCGATGACGTGATGGCCAGCGATGCGAACCTGTTCGGGCGCTTCTTCCACCTGATGCTCGAAGGTGGCGTATACCTGGCGCCGAGCGCCTTCGAAGCCGGCTTCACCTCGATCGCCCACGGCGAAACCGAGTTGAAACTGACGCTGGACGCCGCCGAGCGTGCATTCGCCGCACTGAAATAAAATTGCAACGCTGACGTTGGCGATTGCCAGCGTCAGCTTTCACCTACATTCGCACCCTATTTCCTGATCACCTGCCAATAATCCCCCGCAAAGTGGGTGATATAGTCCCCGCGCAGCAGAAAAACGAGTAAAGACTTTGTAAGGTTGGCCCTGCTTATTTCATAATGCGCGCTTATTGGATCCCTCGACGGGTCCGCGCGCCCCTCAGAGGTAAGTCGATTCCCATGAACCGCACCGGCCGCACCCTTGCATTGGGCTGCCTGTTGCTCCTTCAGCCCCTGCTCGCGCTCGCACAAGCAGGCGGCAACTCGTTGTTGATCCCGGCGATGGGTCGCTGCACCCTCAATACTCAGCCGCAAGACCTGACGCAAGCGCTCGCCGCCTGCCAGAAAGCGTCGGATGAAGGGGATGCGCAAGCGCAATACGAGTTGGGTGAGTTCTACTACGAAGGCAAAAGCGTGCCGCGCGACCTCAATAAAGCCCTGAGCTACTTCGAAAAGGCCTCGCTGCAAGGTCATGCCCAGGCGCAATTCAAACTCGGCACCATGTTCTTCCATGGCGAAGGTGTACCGGCCAATAACATTCAGGCGTATATCGTGCTGAAAATGGCCGCGGTCAACGGCGCCGAAGACGCGCTGGACACCGCCGACGAAGTCGCCGAGAAAATGCCCCGCGAAGACCTGGAAGTTGCTACCCAGGTGCTGGGGCAAATTTTCCGTAAATACCTGATGGAATTGCAGAGCGCCGACGGGCGTACGCCGTTTTCGCCACTTCCCTGAATTGCCGGATCCGATAGTTCTCACGCTCTGCGTGGGAATTCATCCCGTGACGCTCCGCGTCACCGACGCAGAGCGTCGAAGGCGGCGTTCCCACTCAGAGCGTGGGAACGATCAATTCTCACCTTAGAAAAACCTGCTGCTTACTTCTCAGGCATCGGCATCGGAAACGGCATGACATTACCGACCGCGCCGCGGGCTTCGCTGATTTTCGGCGTGCCGAGGCGCTCGACCTCGTCGATGCGCACGATCGAATGCATCGGCACAAAACTGCGCACAACGCCTTCGAACTGAGCCTTGAGCTTTTCTTCGCTCGGATCGACGACCACTTGCGTGCGCTCGCCAAAGACGAACTCTTCCACTTCCAGAAAGCCCCACAGATCACTTTGATAGATCTGCTTGGCGTACATTTCGAACACCTGGCCCTGATTGAGGAAAATCACCTTGTAGATTGGAGCTTCACGTTTGGTCATGGTGGGCGGGTAACACATCGGGGATAAAAATGAGGGCGCGAACTATAGCATAGCCACCGGACGCGCAGCGGTAGGAACCTTGGAACATGTTCCCTATAATGCGCGGTTCTTTGAATCACGTGATGAATCTTTCCATGGCCAAGAAGCTTTACATCGAAACCCACGGTTGCCAGATGAACGAGTACGACAGCTCGCGCATGGTCGATCTGTTGGGTGAACATCAGGCCCTGGAAGTCACTGCCCGCGCTGAAGACGCCGACGTGATCCTGCTCAATACCTGCTCGATCCGTGAACGCGCCCAGGACCGGGTGTATTCCCAGCTCGGCCGCTGGCGCGAACTGAAACTGGCCAATCCGGAAATGGTCATCGCCGTCGGCGGTTGCGTGGCCAGCCAGGAAGGCGCGGCCATCCGTGATCGCGCTCCGTATGTCGACGTGGTGTTCGGCCCGCAGACCCTGCACCGTCTGCCGGAAATGATCGACGCCGCGCGCGCTACCAAACTGCCGCAAGTCGACGTCTCGTTCCCGGAAATCGAAAAATTCGACCACTTGCCCGAACCGCGCATCGATGGGCCGAGCGCTTACGTGTCGGTCATGGAAGGCTGCAGCAAGTACTGCACTTTCTGCGTGGTGCCTTATACCCGCGGTGAAGAAGTCAGCCGGCCGTTCGACGACGTGATTGCCGAGATCATCCACCTGGCCGAAAACGGCGTGCGCGAAGTGACCCTGCTGGGGCAAAACGTCAACGGCTATCGCGGGACCACTCACGATGGTCGTCTGGCCGACCTGGCGGAATTGATCCGGGTAGTCGCCGCAGTCGATGGCATCGACCGGATTCGCTACACCACTTCGCACCCGCTGGAGTTCTCCGACAGCCTGATCCAGGCCCACGCCGACGTGCCGGAACTGGTAAAACACCTGCACTTGCCGGTGCAATCAGGCTCCGACCGGATCCTCGCGGCGATGAAGCGCAACCACACCGCGCTGGAGTACAAGTCCAAACTGCGCAAACTGCGGGCCGCCGTGCCGGGGATCTGCATCAGTTCGGACTTTATCGTCGGCTTCCCGGGCGAGACCGAAAAAGACTTCGAACAGACCATGAAGCTGATCGAAGACGTCGGTTTCGACTTCTCCTACTCGTTCGTCTACAGCCAACGCCCGGGCACCCCGGCCGCCGACCTGGCCGACGAAACACCGGAAGAACTGAAAAAAGAACGCCTGAATGCCCTGCAACATCGCCTGAACCAGCAAGGGTTCGAGATCAGCCGACAAATGGTGGGCTCCATTCAGCGGATTCTGGTTACCGATTATTCGAAAAAAGACCCTGGCGAACTGCAGGGGCGCACCGAGAATAACCGTATCGTCAACTTCCGCTGCGACAATCCGACCCTGATCGGACAGTTCGCCGACGTGCACATCGACGCCGCGCAACCGCACTCGCTGCGGGGTTCGCTGATCCAATAACACCTCGCCTCCTGCGGGAGCCGGGCTTTTGTGGCGAGAGGGCTTGTCCCCTCGCCACAGTTCAAGTGTCAGATTCCGGCATCTTATTTAAGAGCTTTCGCACCCAGGCGACTGGCGTTATCCTTTATTTCATCAATATTGCCCCAGGGCGGCTAAATACGACCTTGAACGCACCCATAGAACCACATCGCTTCATCCTCGAGCCTTTTGAAGCTCGCCGCTTCGCCAATCTGTGCGGGCAATTCGACGAGCATCTGCGCTTGATCGAACAGCGCCTGACCATCGAGATCCGCAACCGCGGAAACCAGTTCGAACTGATCGGCGAGCCCAAGCACACCACCTCCGCGGAAAACCTCCTGCGTCGCTTGTACCGGGAAACCAAGGGTACCGAGCTGTCGCCGGACATGGTTCACCTGTTCCTGCAGGAATCGGCCGTCGAGGAACTGGACAACCACTCCCCCGCCGAACCGTCCGTCGCCTTGCGCACCAAAAAAGGCATGATTCGCCCTCGCGGCTTGAATCAACTGCGCTACGTGAAGGAAATCCTCGGTAACGACATTAATTTCGGCATCGGCCCCGCCGGTACCGGCAAGACCTATCTGGCTGTTGCCTGCGCGGTAGACGCACTGGAACGCGAGCAGATTCGTCGCATTCTGTTGGTGCGCCCGGCGGTTGAAGCGGGTGAAAAACTTGGCTTCCTGCCCGGCGACCTGTCGCAAAAAATCGACCCGTACCTGCGCCCGCTCTACGACGCGCTCTACGAAATGCTCGGCTTCGAATATGTCGCCAAGCTAATCGAGCGCCAGGTCATTGAAGTCGCGCCACTGGCCTACATGCGCGGCCGCACGCTGAACAACAGCTTCATCATCCTCGACGAAAGCCAGAACACCACCGTCGAACAAATGAAGATGTTCCTGACCCGGATCGGCTTTGGCTCCACGGCGGTCATCACCGGTGACATCACCCAGGTCGACCTGCCACGCGGCACCAAGTCCGGGCTGCATCATGTGATCGAAGTGCTCAAGGACGTTCCGGGCATCAGCTTCACCCACTTCCAGCCCAAGGACGTGGTGCGCCATCCGCTGGTACAACGCATCGTCGAGGCGTACGAGCGCTTCGAAAATCGCGCTGCCGATGCCGCGCCAAAGGACACCCCGCACGATGCTTGAGCTTGATCTGCAACTGGCCAGCGACGCACCTGCCCCGAGTGAAGCCGAGTTCCGGAAATGGTGCGAACTGGCCCTGCGCCAGCGCACCGCCGACTCCGAGCTGACCATTCGTCTGGTCGATGAAGAAGAAGGCCGCGAACTGAATCACACCTGGCGGCAGAAGGATTACGCCACCAACGTGCTGTCATTCCCTGCCGACGTGCCGGACGAGTTGCTGGATATCCCGTTACTGGGCGATCTGGTGATCTGCGTGGCCGTGGTCGAGCGCGAAGCCGCCGAACAAGGCAAGGCACTCAACGCCCATTGGGCACATCTGGTCATTCACGGCTGCTTGCATCTGCTTGGTTACGACCATATAGATGACGACGAAGCCGAAGAAATGGAAGCACTGGAACGAACGTTGCTTGCAGAACTGGGTCATCCGGACCCTTATGCGGACGACGAAACAGACACATCCCCTATCGTTACAACAAAGGATTCAGAGTAATCGCTATGAGCGAAGATCGATCGAGCAACGGGCAGAAGTCCTGGCTGGGTAAGCTCACCCAGGCTTTTGCCCACGAGCCGAAAAACCGCCAGGAGCTGCTGGAGCTGCTGCGCGATGCACACCAAAACAAGTTGCTGGACAGCGAAGCGCTGGCCATCGTCGAAGGCGCCATCCAGGTTGCAGACCTGCAAGTACGGGACATCATGGTCCCGCGCTCGCAGATGATCAGCATCAAGGCGACCCAGACACCTCGCGAGTTCCTGCCCGCCGTGGTCGACTCGGCCCACTCCCGCTACCCGGTGATCGGCGAAAGCCACGATGACGTGATGGGCGTGTTGCTGGCCAAGGACTTGCTGCCGTTGATCCTCAAGGAGAACGGCGACAGTTTCAACATCAAGGATCTGCTGCGTCCGGCCACCTTCGTGCCCGAGTCCAAGCGCCTGAATGTGCTGCTGCGCGAGTTCCGCGCCAACCATAACCACATGGCCATCGTCATTGACGAATACGGCGGCGTGGCCGGTCTGGTAACCATCGAAGACGTGCTCGAACAGATCGTCGGCGACATCGAAGACGAGCATGACGTCGAAGAAGACAGCTACATCAAGCCGCTGCCCAGCGGTGACTTCCTGATCAAGGCCCTGACGCCGATCGAGAACTTCAACGAGTTCTTCGGCAGCGAATTCTCCGACGACGAATTCGACACCGTCGGCGGTCTGGTGATGAGCGCGTTCGGGCACTTGCCAAAACGCAACGAAATCACTGAAATCGGCGCCTATCGCTTCCGCATCCTGAACGCCGACAGCCGTCGGATTCATTTGCTGCGTCTGACACCAATCGCCCGGTAAAAATTAAGGAAAGAAATGCGCTGGATGACCCGCCCCGGCTGGCCCGGTAACCTGCTGGCCGTGGCGGCCGGTGCACTCACCACCCTGGCCCTGGCGCCATTCGATATCTGGCCGCTGGCATTGCTGGCGGTCGGTTTCTTTTACGCCGGCTTGCGCGAACTGAGCCCCCGTCAGGCCCTGGGCCGTGGCTGGTGTTTCGGTTTCGGCCTGTTTGCCGGCGGAACCAGCTGGATCTACTACAGCATTCACAACTTCGGCGGCGCATCTGTACTGCTGGCCGGGTTCTTGATGCTGCTCTTCACCGCAGCGATTGCCTGGTTCTTCGCCCTGCCCGCCTGGATTTGGGCACGCTGGTTGCGCCGTAACGAAGCGCCGCTGGGCGATGCCCTGGCGTTTGCAGCGTTGTGGGTGGGTCAGGAAGCCTTTCGCGGCTGGTTCCTCACCGGTTTCCCGTGGCTGTATTCCGGTTACAGCCAGCTCGACGGCCCATTGGCCGGGCTCGCGCCGGTCGGCGGGATGTGGCTGATTTCCTTCGCGCTGGCCCTGACCGCCGCGCTGATCTACAACGCACCGCGCCTGATTCGCACCGCTCGCAAGGGCTTTATTGCCGTTGGCGTGTTGCTGCTGGCCGGCCCGTGGGCGATCGGCCTGGCGCTCAAGGAACACGCCTGGACCAGCCCTTCGGGTGCGCCGCTGAGCGTCGCGGCGATTCAGGGCAACATCGAACAAAGCATGAAATGGGACCCGTCGCAGATCAACGCGCAGCTGGCGCTGTACCGCGACATGAGTTTCAGCTCCAAACCCGTCGACCTGCTGATCTGGCCGGAAACAGCGGTTCCGGTACTCAAGGAGTCCGCCGAGGGCTATCTGGACATGATGGGCAGCTTCGCTGCAGAGCGTAAGTCCGCGCTGATTACCGGTGTACCGATTCGACAGGAAGTCCATCACGAAAAGCGCTACTTCAACGGCATTACCGTTGTCGGTGAAGGCGATGGCACTTACCTGAAGCAGAAACTGGTGCCATTCGGCGAATACGTTCCGTTGCAGGAAGTCTTGCGCGGCCTGATTGCATTCTTCGACCTGCCGATGTCCGACTTTGCCCGTGGACCGGCCGATCAAGCGCTGCTACAGGCCAAGGGCTATCAGATTGCGCCGTACATCTGCTACGAAGTGGTCTACCCGGAATTCGCTGCCGGCCTCGCCGCCCGCAGCGATTTGCTGCTGACCATCAGCAACGACACCTGGTTCGGCACCTCGATCGGCCCATTGCAACACTTGCAGATGGCGCAGATGCGCGCCCTTGAGGCCGGCCGCTGGATGATCCGCGCCACCAACAACGGCGTGACCGGGCTGATCAACCCGTTCGGCCAGATCACCGCCCGGATCCCGCAATTCGAACGCGGCATTCTGTACGGCGAAGTGGTGCCAATGCATAACCTGACGCCGTATCTGCAATGGCGTTCGTGGCCGTTGATCATCATTTGCGTGCTGTTGTTTGGCTGGGCGTTGATGGCCAACCGGATGGCGAAGACCGTTTAACCCGGCAGGATCATTCCCATGCACTGGCGTGGGAATGATCACTCCTCAACAGGCTCGCCTCGATAGAACATCCAATACCCGACCTGCCCCACGAGCTCATTCATCAACTGCCCCGATTGCCAGATCGATTTGAATTCCGGCATCCAGCCACCCAGTGGCCGCGCATTGTCCACGCCTAAAAACCCCACCGGCGCCGGCACCACCTCAAATCCGGCCTGCTCAAAGCTCCAGACCGCCCGCGGCATATGCCACGCCTGAGTCACGACCACCACCCGCTTGATCCCCTGCGGCAACAATACTTGGGCGCTGAACTGCGCGTTTTCCCAGGTTGTGCGGCTGCGCCCTTCCTGCCAGCGTACCGTCACGCCAAAATCATCGAGTAACGAATCCGCCATCAGCTGCGCTTCAGTCGGCGGTGTCCCGTAATGCAGGCCGCCGCTGGTCAGAATCGGCAAGCCGGAAGCTTTGGCTAGACGTGCAGCATAACGCTCGCGCCCAAGACCTACGCCGGTGGGCTGGTCGACGCCCCAGGCCAGGTCGCCACGCTCACGCCCGGAACCCAGCACCACGATCGCGTCGGCGCGCTGGCCGAGGGTGGCCCATTCCTCGCGTACGAGCGGCGGCTCGCGCTCCAGAGCCCTGGCAGCCCACTCCACCATGACTGGCAGGCTCATCAACCAGAAGCCGCCCACGCCCATGACAAAGCACGCTCCCGCCAGCCTCGGCCTTGAGCGGCGCCACCACCAGGCGAGCACCAGTAACAGCAAAAGAACGCCGGGCGGCAATAGAAGTTGTTTAATGAAATAACGAAAAGGCATCGGGCATCTCCATAGATGCCCGAAGCCTAAGTGGGTTAACGCAATGCGACAACAAATGCGGAAGGACTTTGTTTCAAAAAACCATATGGCATGGTTTCAAGTGTCCTTACTTGAACTGCAGAGACCGGACCTTTACCGCGCCTCCGCCGGGTGTCTTATCCTTGAGCCAGATGATCTTGGCCGTACGTGGTGCCTCGGGTTGCTTCACTGCTGCTGACAAGCATCCGTGCGTTTCACGTTCACTGCGGTCCAGATAGGCCTTGACCAGTTCAAACTCTGCGGGGGTCAAACCACGCAGTTCCAGCTCCAGGGGACGCTCATCGCGAAGCCGTCCCGCGGTTTTGGCCGCGTCCAGGGCCATTGCGAGACGGTCGATCAGTCTTTCGTACAGCTCCGGTTTCGTAGCTTTTTGCTGTGAATCAACCATCCATCACCTCATTGAAGATAAGACTCACTCCCCTTTTAGAGCTTAGCCTCGCTGAAAAAACCGGCTGAACGCCGCGACCAACGGCCCTCGGGGCGGGAATTGGCCGCGCCCTTGCGTGTAATCAGGGTTTCCCTCGGTAGAGTGCGGTCATGTATGCTACGGCGCTTCCTGTAACTCCACTTCCAGCTCGGCTGGGCAGCGAAACGCCGATTTGGCGTCATCACCGTCCAGCGTTGCATTGAAGAGGATTAGGCCACCCCTATTCAGTTCAAAAGTAGCCATGCACGAACAATATCAGCCCCGTGAAATCGAAGCCGCCGCCCAGTCGTTCTGGGACGAGCAAAAGTCCTTTGAAGTCAGTGAACAGCCAGGCAAGGAGACTTTCTACTGCCTGTCAATGTTCCCTTACCCCAGCGGCAAGCTACACATGGGGCACGTGCGCAACTACACCATCGGCGACGTGATCTCCCGCTACCAGCGCATGCAAGGCAAGAACGTCCTGCAACCCATGGGTTGGGACGCCTTCGGCATGCCGGCGGAAAACGCCGCGATGAAGAACAACGTAGCGCCCGCCAAGTGGACCTACGAAAACATCGCCTACATGAAAAGCCAGCTGCGCAGCCTGGGCCTGGCGGTGGACTGGTCGCGCGAAGTGACCACCTGCAAGCCCGATTACTACCGCTGGGAACAATGGCTGTTCACTCGCCTGTTCGAAAAAGGCGTGATTTACAAAAAAAGCGGCACCGTGAACTGGGACCCGGTCGACCAGACCGTTCTGGCCAACGAGCAAGTGATCGACGGTCGCGGCTGGCGTTCCGGCGCGCTGATTGAAAAGCGCGAAATCCCGATGTACTACTTCAAGATCACCGCTTACGCGGATGAGCTGCTGGAGAGCCTCGACGAACTGACCGGCTGGCCTGAACAGGTCAAGACCATGCAGCGCAACTGGATCGGCAAATCCCGCGGCATGGAAGTGCAGTTCCCGTACGACGTCGCTTCCATCGGTGAAGCCGGCGCGTTGAAAGTCTTCACCACCCGTCCGGATACCCTGATGGGCGCAACCTACGTTGCCGTGGCCGCCGAACACCCTCTGGCTGCCCTGGCGGCGCAGAACGACCCTGAACTGCAAGCGTTCATCGCTGAATGCAAGGGCGGCAGCGTTGCTGAAGCCGACGTCGCCACTCAAGAGAAAAAAGGCCTGCCGACCTCGCTGTTCGTCGAGCACCCGCTGACCGGTGAGAAACTCCCGGTATGGGTCGCCAACTACGTGCTGATGCACTATGGCGATGGCGCGGTCATGGCAGTTCCGGCGCACGACGAGCGTGATTTCGAGTTCGCCCACAAGTACAACCTGCCGATCAAATCGGTGGTGCGCACAAGTGCAGGTGACACCAATCCTGCCCCGTGGCAGGACGCTTACGGCGAGTACGGCACGCTGATCAACTCCGGCGAGTTCGACGGCCTCGACTTCGCAGGCGCTTTCGACGCCATCGAAGTCGCACTGATCAAGAAGAACCTTGGTGCCTCGCGCACCCAGTTCCGTCTGCGCGACTGGGGCATCAGCCGTCAACGCTACTGGGGCTGCCCGATCCCGATCATCCACTGCGGTACTTGCGGTGATGTGCCGGTCCCGGAAGATCAACTGCCCGTGGTGCTGCCGGAAGACGTGGTACCGGACGGCGCTGGTTCGCCGCTGGCGCGCATGCCTGAGTTCTACGAATGCAGCTGCCCGAAATGCGGCGCACCGGCCAAGCGTGAAACCGACACCATGGACACCTTCGTCGAGTCCTCGTGGTACTACGCCCGCTACGCCTCGCCGCACTTTGAAGGTGGCCTGGTAGAAAAATCGGCGGCCGACCACTGGTTGCCGGTGGATCAGTACATTGGCGGCATCGAACACGCGATTCTTCACCTGCTCTACGCGCGCTTCTTCCACAAGCTGATGCGCGATGAAGGCCTGGTGAGCTCCAACGAGCCGTTCAAGAACCTGCTGACCCAGGGCATGGTGATCGCCGAGACTTACTACCGTCGCGAAGCCAACGGTGCCTACACCTGGTTCAACCCGGCGGACGTCGAACTCGAACGCGACAGCAAGGCCAAGGTTATCAGTGCCAAGCTGATCGCAGACGGCCTGCCGGTGGAAATCGGCGGCACCGAGAAGATGGCCAAGTCGAAGAACAACGGCGTCGACCCACAGTCGATGATTGACCAGTTCGGCGCAGACACCTGCCGCCTGTTCATGATGTTCGCCTCGCCACCTGACATGAGCGCGGAATGGTCCGACTCCGGCGTTGAAGGTTCGCACCGCTTCCTCAAGCGTGTCTGGCGTCTGGCGCAAGCGCATGTCACTCAGGGCCTGCCGGGCAAACTGGATGTCGCCAGCCTGAACGACGAGCAGAAAGCCATTCGCCGTTCGATCCACCAGGCCATCAAGCAGGCCAGCCACGACGTCGGCCAGAACCACAAATTCAACACCGCCATCGCCCAGGTGATGACGCTGATGAACGTGCTGGAAAAAGCCCCGCAAGGCACCGAACAGGATCGCGCGCTGATTCACGAAGGCCTGGAAACCGTGACTCTGCTGCTGGCCCCGATCACCCCGCACATCAGCCACGAGCTGTGGCATCGCCTGGGCCACGCCGACCCGGTGATCGACGCCGGTTGGCCGGTGCTGGACGAAAGCGCCCTGGTACAGGACAGCCTGCAACTGGTGATTCAGGTCAACGGCAAGCTGCGCGGGCACATCGAAATGCCAGCCAGCGCCAGCCGCGAAGAAGTTGAAGCCGCCGCACGGGCTAACGAAAACGTCCTGCGCTTCGTCGATGGCCTGACTATTCGCAAAGTGATCGTAGTGCCCGGGAAACTGGTCAATATCGTCGCCAGCTAAAAATTGGATCGGGCGCCAGGTGAGCCTGGCGCCGAGTAAAACCTTTCGGGCCGTTTGACCGGCCCACATGGTTTCAAGGGGAGCAACAAGATGATCAAACGCAATTTGCTGGTGATGGGCCTTGCAGTCCTGCTGAGCGCCTGCGGTTTCCACCTGCGTGGCACCGGCACCACCGAACTGGCGATCAAGGAACTCGACCTGAGCGCCCGCAATGCCTACGGCGAAACCGTGACACAATTGCGTCAGGTACTGGAAAGCAGCGGCGTCCGGGTCTACACCGGCGCACCTTACAAACTGGTGCTGACCGATGAGCAGGAAAGCCAGCGCATCCTCAGCTATGCCGGTGCCGGCCGTACTGGCGAGTACCAGGTGAACACCGTGCTCAATTACGACATCCGTGGTCAGGGTGACCTGCCACTGCTGAGCGACAAGCTTGAAGTGCAGAAGGTGTTCATCCACGACGGCAACAACCTGGTGGGCTCCGACCAGGAAGCCAACGATGCCCGCAAGGACATTCGTCGTGAACTGGTTCAACGCATGATGCTGCGTCTGCAACAGCTCACCCCGACTCAGTTGGAACAGCTGCAACAGACCGCCGACGCCCGGGCCAAGGCTGAAGCCGCCGCGCTGGAAGCGGCGCAGAAGGCTGAAGCGGAGACTCCGCGTCAGTCGCCTGTCGAACTGCCGCAGCAGTAAGACTTACGGGGCGCTCAGGCGCCCCGTTCGCCTCCTCTTATGAAACTCGCCCCCGCCCAACTCGGTAAACACCTGCAAGGCGCTCTTGCGCCGGTCTACATCATCAGTGGCGATGACCCACTGCTGTGCCAGGAAGCCGCCGACGCCATTCGCGCCGCTGCTCGCCAACAAGGTTTCGATGAACGCCAGGTCTTCGCCGCCGACGCCAGTTTCGACTGGGGTACGCTGCTGCAGGCTGGTGCAAGCATGTCGCTGTTCGCCGAAAAGCGTCTTCTGGAACTGCGCCTGCCTTCCGGCAAACCCGGTGACAAAGGCGCCGCCGCGCTCATCGAGTACTGCTCGCGCCCGGCAGAAGACACGCTACTGCTGATCAGCCTGCCCAAGCTTGATGGCAGTGCGCAGAAAACCAAGTGGGGCAAGGCGCTGGTCGAAGGTCCGCAGACCCAGTTCGTGCAAATCTGGCCCGTGGACACCAACCAGTTGCCGAGCTGGATTCGTCAACGCCTGTCCCAGGCCGGGCTTTCCGCCAGCCAGGACGCCGTCGAGCTGATCGCCGCTCGGGTCGAAGGCAACTTGCTGGCTGCCGCCCAGGAAATCGAAAAGCTCAAGCTGATGGCCGAAGGTGGTCAGATCACCGTCGAAACCGTGCAAGCGGCGGTAGCCGACAGCGCGCGCTTCGACGTCTTCGGCTTGACCGACGCGATCCTCAACGGCGAAGCCGCTCATGCCCTGCGCATGCTCGAAGGGCTGCGGGGCGAAGGCGTCGAACCGCCGGTGATTCTCTGGGCGCTGGCCCGTGAACTGCGCCTGCTGGCCAACCTGTCGCTGCAATACAGCCAGGGCGTGCCGCTGGACAAAGCCTTCAGCCAGGCCCGACCGCCGGTCTGGGACAAGCGCAAACCGCTGATGAGCAAGGCACTGCAACGCTACTCGGCGCAACGCTGGGCGCAATTGCTGCTTGAAGCACAGCGCATCGACGCGCAGATCAAAGGCCAGGCGGCGGGTTCACCCTGGATGAGTTTGAGCCGGCTGACATTATTGATGGCAGGGCAGAGATTGTCGTTGCCTGCCGAATAAGATCAGAAGAAAAATCAAAAGATCGCAGCCTTCGGCAGCTCCTACAGGGGATCGCGTGCTCCTGTAGGAGCTGCCGAAGGCTGCGATCTTTTTTCCTACATAACACACATCCAAAAGCTCTATAGACAGAACCCCAACTTCGGCCGATGATTTGTCCCGCAAAATCCACTCACTTGCGAGAGATCATCATGAGCAAAAAGCCATCCAAGCATGGCCCCAACAAAGCCAAATCCATCATCGCCCAGCCACTGTTCCGCAGCCGTCAGGAACGAGCCGGCAAGGGCAAAGGCAGCTACCGCCGCGAAGCCTTCCAGTCTAATAGCTGGGAGGCTTCTTACTTTCTGGCAGCCTGAAAGGCAAGCCATCGCTCAACATGTTAAGGTCTGCACCTGATTCGTATCCTCTGGACCTGTGCATGCCCCTTTGTCTTTCCCGTCGTTGGCACCTTCGCCAATTGATAGCTGCCTCCAGCCTCGTTCTGCTTGTCGCCTGCGCGGAAAAACCCACCGCCGCCGACGCCCAGCCGCTTCAGACCCAAGCCGTCGCCACGGCCCCTGCGGTCATTCCGCCGGTGGTTCCGACCGGTGAGAATCTCGACATCCAGCCCACCCAGACCTTTGCCGAATGGCAGGCGGGCTTTCGCAAAGACGCCCTCGCCGCCGGCATTCGCGCCGACCTGTTCGACCGCGCCTTTGCCAATGTCAGCGTGGACGCCAGCGTGATCCGTGCCGACCGCAGCCAACCGGAATTTACTCGTCCGGTGTGGGAATACCTCGATGGCGCGCTGTCGCCGCTGCGGGTGCGCAAAGGTCAGGCACTGGTCAACCAGTACGCCGACATCCTGCAAAGCATCGAACAGCGCTATGGCGTCGACCGTCAGGCACTGGTCGCGGTGTGGGGCATGGAGAGTAACTTCGGTCAGTTTCAGGGCAACAAGTCTGTGATCAACTCCCTGGCAACCCTGGCTTACGAAGGTCGACGCCCAGGCTTTGCCCATGCGCAGCTGATCGCTGCCCTGCAAATCCTGCAACAGGGCGATATTGAACCCGAGAAAATGCTCGGCTCCTGGGCCGGCGCCATGGGCCAGACCCAGTTCATTCCGACCACCTACAACACCCACGCCGTGGACTTCGACGGCGATGGCCGCCGTGACATCTGGAACAGCGCCGCCGACGCGCTGGCCTCGACCGCGCACTACCTGCAAAGCTCTGGTTGGCAGAAAGGCCAGCCGTGGGGATTCGAAGTCCAACTGCCGAGCAGCTTCAATTACGTCCTGGCCGATGGCGCGATTCGCAAAAGCGTCGCCGAGTGGCAGCAACTGGGGGTCACCCTGCCCAATGGTGTCCAGGTTCCGGCCGGTTCCGAACACCTGTCGGCCGCCCTGCTCCTGCCGGCAGGCTATCGCGGCCCGGCATTCCTGATCTTCGATAACTTCCGCGCAATCCTCAAGTACAACAACTCTTCGTCCTACGCCTTGGGCGTGAGCCTGTTGTCTGAGCGTTTCAATGGCGGTGGCCTGATCAACGGTCTATGGCCAAAAGATGACTTGCCGCTGAGCCGTACCGAGCGAATCGAGCTGCAAACCCTGCTGAGCGCCCGGAACTATGACGCCGGCACCCCCGACGGCATCATCGGCGCCAATACCCGTAAAGCAATCCGCAGCGCGCAGCAGTCGTTTGGCTGGCCGGCGGATGGGTACCCTACGCACAAGTTGCTCGAAGGTTTGCGTAACCGCTAAAAGCAAAAGATCGCAGCCTTCGGCAGCTCCTACAGGTGAACACCAAACCCCATAGGAACTGCTGAAGGCTGCGATCTTTTTTTGCGATGTGTTGTTACTTGATCACCACATCCTGCTCCAACACCAACGTCTTGCTCCCCGCATCCAGCCTGACCAGTGCCCCCATCGGTAACGTCAGGTTCGGGTCGCAATGCCCGCTGCGCCACCCCGCCAGCACGGGTATGCGCAACGACGCGAAGGTCTGCTTGAGCAAGCCCTCCAGCGCGATTGGGTCCACACCCGCCACATCCCCCACCAGAACCCCGCGCAATTTGTGCAGCGTGCCGGCCAGACGCAAATGGGTCAGCAGCCGATCAATGCGATAAAGCGGCTCGTTGATGTCTTCGATGAACAGGATGGCGCCCTCGGCATCGATCTCGTAAGGCGTGCCCATGGTCGCGGCGATCATTGACAGATTGCCCCCCAGCAAACGCCCATGAGCGATGCCTGGCGAGACGGTCGTCAACGGATAGGCCACAGGGTGCGCCAGCACACTGTCCGCCGTCACCTGCCCGCGCAACATGTTGAAAAACGAGGACTCGGTGGGTTTCTGCTTGTCACCCAGCAGGTCAGCATTGAGCATCGGGCCGTGAAACGTCACGAAACCCGCATAACGGCTGATAGCCAGATGCAGCGCGGTGACGTCGCTGTAGCCGATGAACGGTTTGGCATTGTTGCGCAGTAACTCGAAATCGATACGATCGAGCAAACGCGGCGTACCGTAACCGCCACGCAAACAGATGATGGCGTCGACTTCGCTGTCGGCAAATGCCGCGTGCAAGTCATTGAGCCGCACATCGTCGCTGCCGGCCAGGTAGCCGTCTTTCTCGTAAACGCCGGGGAACACTCGCAGCGCATAGCCGCGAGCGCGCATCCAGGCAATCGCTTTATCGGTGTCCAGGGCAGCGGGGCCGGCAGGCGCAATGACGCCGATCAGCCCTGCAGGCGGCAAGGCCGGAACAGGGACATGAGGACAAAGGGTGTGGGTCGGTCGAGCAGTCATCCATGATTCTCCCTGTGTGAATGCTTCAGCACACAGTAGTCAGGAACGGGAATAAACAAAAGAGTGTCAGTCGCACCACGGCTTGCAGGAAAAGCCTGAAGAGGATGTGGGCACCGCCAATGAAAACGCCCGCAAGGACTAACCTTGCGGGCGTGCTCTTTTTTCAGCGCGGAATCAGGACGACATCAATTCGGCCTTGACCAGCTTCGCCTGCTCGTCGGCGTGGTACGAGGAGCGTACCAGCGGGCCGGAAGCGACGTTCTTGAAGCCCATCTTGTAACCTTCCTCGGCAAACCAGGCGAAGGTGTCCGGGTGCACGAAGCGCTGGACCGGCAAGTGGCTGCGGGACGGTTGCAGGTACTGGCCCAGGGTCAGCATGTCGATGTCGTGTTCGCGCATGCGTTTCATGACTTCGATGACTTCTTCGTCGGTTTCGCCCAGACCCAGCATCAGGCCGGACTTGGTCGGAATGTGCGGCATCATCTGCTTGAAGCGTTGCAGCAGGGTCAGCGACCACTGGTAATCCGACCCCGGACGCGCAGCCTTGTACAGGCGCGGCACGGTTTCCAGGTTGTGGTTGAACACATCCGGCGGCTCGGCAGCGGTGATTTCCAGCGCGATGTCCATGCGGCCACGGTAGTCCGGGACCAGGGTTTCGAGCTGTACGTTCGGCGACAGTTTGCGGATCTCGCGGATGCAGTCGGCAAAGTGCTGGGCACCACCGTCACGCAGGTCGTCACGGTCTACCGAGGTGATGACCACGTATTTCAGTTTCAGGTCGGCGATGGCAATGGCCAGGCTTTCCGGCTCGTTCACGTCCAGTGGCTTCGGACGGCCATGGCCAACGTCGCAGAACGGGCAACGACGGGTGCAGATGTCGCCCATGATCATGAAGGTCGCGGTGCCGCCGGAGAAGCACTCGCCCAGGTTCGGGCAGGATGCTTCTTCGCAAACACTGTGCAGCTTGTGTTTGCGCAGCAGGGCCTTGATGCGGTCGACTTCCGGGGAAACCGGGATGCGCACGCGAATCCAGTCGGGTTTCTTCGGCAGTTCGGTGGTCGGGATGATCTTCACCGGGATGCGTGCAACCTTCTCGGCGCCGCGCAGCTTGACGCCGGCTTCAACCTTGGCACGCGGGGCCGGACGCTCGGTGACATCGAGCGTCGGGATCATGGTTTGCACTGCATCAGTAGTCATATCAATCGATTCCGCCCGTTAGGGTCGTCTGCTCAGCATAGTCGAGGTGTTTGACGAGCTGCGCGCGCAGCCGGGCACTTACCTCGGCAAATTCAATCGGTCCTGCGTGATCGCGCAGCTGGGTCATCGCCAGCCCGGCATAGCCGCAGGGATTAATCCGTCGAAACGGTTCCAGGTTCATATCCACGTTCAGGGCCAGGCCATGAAAGGAACAACCGTGGCGGATCCGCAGACCCAAGGACGCGATTTTCGCGCCATCGACATAGACACCCGGTGCATCCGGCTTGGCGGATGCGGTCACGCCGTAACTGGCCAGCAACTCGATCAGGCACTGCTCCATGCGGCTGACCAGGTCACGCACGCCGAACCCCAGCTTGCGCACATCCAGCAACAGGTAGGCCACCAATTGGCCCGGACCGTGGTAGGTCACCTGACCACCGCGATCGACCTGCACCACCGGAATATCGCCTGGCAGCAACAGGTGTTCAGCCTTGCCGGCCTGGCCCTGGGTGAACACCGGAGGGTGCTCGACCAGCCAGATCTCGTCGGCGGCATCGCTGCCGCGTTCGTTGGTGAAGCGTTGCATGGCATGCCAGACCGGCTCGTAAGCCATCTGGCCGAGTTCGCGAAAGCCCAGCGTGCCAGGCATCACAGCACCATGTGCACGAAGCCGGTAGCCCGCAGTTCGCTGTTGATGTTGTACAGCTGCTCCTGGTCGGTGGCGACGATGTGCAACTGAATCGTGGTGTACTTGCCGTTGGTGCTTTGGCGCTCATCAACGCGGTCATGGTTGATCGTCGCGTGTTTCTTGACGATCTCGATGATCTTGTCTTTGTTGCCTACACCCGTATCGCTGATCACCTTAACCGGGTAATCAACGTTGGGGAACTCGATCTTAGGCGCCTTTACTTCGGTATCGGTCATGGCGTAACGGCCTCGTAAGCGTAAGCCGTGGCGACAGCAAGGCCCCACGCCGGATCAGCGCGGGGCCATGCAGGTGCACACTATCAGTTGAACAAGCCGTAGAAGAATAGACGGATGCTATCCCACATGCGGCGGAAGATACCACCCTCGTCGACTGCGTCCAGAGCGATCAGGTCGGCGCTGTGCACCACTTTGTCGTCCAGTTTCACTTCGACTTTACCGATCACGTCGCCCTTGGCGATGGGTGCAACCAGTTGCGGGTTCATGGTCATGCTGGCAGCAAGCTTCTTCAGCTGGCCTTTTGGCAAGGTCATGGTCAGGTCTTCAGCCAGGCCGGCCTTGACTTGATTGGTGGTGCCTTTCCAGACAGGTGCCTGAGCCAGCTCGGCGCCTTTCTGATAGAAGGTCTGGGTTTCGAAGAAGCGGAAACCGTAAGTCAGCAATTTCTGGGTTTCGGCAGCACGAGCCACTTCGCTGTTGGTGCCGAACACCACGGCGATCAGGCGCATGCCATCACGTACGGCCGAAGACACCATGCAGTAGCCGGCTTCGTCGGTGTGACCGGTTTTCAGACCGTCGACAGTCTTGTCGCGCCACAGCAGCAGGTTGCGGTTAGGTTGCTTGATGCCGTTCCAGAAGAACTCTTTCTGCGAGTAGATCGCGTAGTGAGCCGGGTCTTCGTGGATGATCGCGCGAGCCAGCACGGCCATGTCGTGAGCCGACGAGTAGTGCTCCGGGTTCGGCAGACCGGTCGGGTTCATGAAGTGGGTGTTGGTCATGCCCAGATCAGCAACGGTTTTGTTCATCAGGTCGGCGAATGCGTCTTCGCTGCCGGCGATGTGCTCGGAGAGCGCAACACTGGCGTCGTTGCCCGACTGAATGATGATGCCGTGCAGCAGGTCGCTGACGGTAACTTGCGAGCCGACCTTGATGAACATCCGCGAACCACCGGTACGCCAGGCGTTCTCGCTGACGGTCACCGGATCGTTTTCGCCGATCTGGCCACGACGGATTTCCAGGGTCGCAATGTACGCGGTCATCAGCTTGGTCAGGCTGGCCGGCGGCAGACGCTGGTCACCGTTGTTCTCTACCAGCACGTTGCCGCTGCTGGCGTCCATGAGTACGTAGGCCTTGGCGGCCAATTGCGGTGGCGACGGCATCATCTCGACCGCGAAAGCCGCGGGAGAGAGAAGCAGCGGGACTAGCAGGCACAGGCGTTTGGCAAAGGTGGTGATGTTCATCCGTCTCTCGAAATCGCTAATGGAAACTGCCCTAGGGCAAAACTAATCAGACAACTTTTCAAAAAGCTGTCACGTGTTCAGTTGCTCACTCTGTAACCCTTGCCGGGCTTTTGTTCTTCAACGAGCCAACAACCCGGTTCGCCCCCCAAACCGCAAGCGAACCGTCAATCAAGTACTACGTGTTACTCGGCGCTGACCAGGCTCGGTGAACCGAGATTGGCCAGCCGCACGCTGTTCTGCACCTGCTGGATTTCACCCGCAGAGCCGATCGGCCCCATGCGCACCCGATGCAGAGTCTGCTGATTACGCACGATCGAGCTGATGAACACCGGAGCGCTCACCATCCCGCTGAGCTTCGATCTCAGGAGTTCTGCAGCGTCCGGGTTGGCGAACGCGCCCACCTGMAGATACTGGCCAGAGGCTGGTACAGAAGCGTTTTTTTTTGCATCGATCTGCACAGGCACAACGGCCGCGGCGTGTTGCTGCGGCGGTGGCGTCCATTGCTCGACGGTGCCAGTGGAAGCCGTCACGGTCGGCGCGGCATTTTGCGCCACTTGCGGCTCGTTGAGCATCAACGGTGCCGGACGACCTCTCTGCGCCCACCATTCCTGCGGATCGATGCCTTCCACCTTGACCCGCGCCGTGCCGATTTCAGCGTAGCCAAGCTTCTTGGCGGCCGCGTAGGACAAGTCGATGATCCGGTCTGAATAGAACGGCCCACGGTCATTGACCCGCAGAATCACCGTCTTGTTGTTGTCCAGGTTGGTCACCCGAACGTAACTTGGCAGTGGCAAGGTCTTGTGGGCGGCGCTCATGCCATACAGGTCATACACCTCGCCGTTGGCGGTGTTCTGGCCGTGGAACTTGGTGCCATACCAGGACGCCGTGCCCGACGCGACGTAGGTCTTGGATTCCTGCAGCGGGAAGTAGGTCTTGCCCAGTACGGTGTACGGGTTGGCTTTATAAGGACCGCTGTGCAGGGTCGGCGTGGCATCCGGGATGCGCGATACGTCGACGTCCCACCAGGGTGCGCCATCCTTGTGCGCCCGGTTGATGTCCAGGCCGGGGGCCGAACGAACGGCGGTGGAAGACTTCTGAGTCGGTGAGCGGCTGGTCGAACAACTGGCGACCAGCACCGCCAACGCGGCGAATGCCATGAGCTTCAGGGGTTTATTCATAGGCAATGCCCGCATTACTTGACGCCCCGTGCTTGGACCAGCTGTTCAGACAGTTGATGTACGGCCATGGCGTACATCACGCTGCGGTTATAACGCGTGATCGCGTAAAAATTCGTCAGGCCCATCCAGTATTCAGGGCCATTGTCACCTTCCAGGCGGAAAGCCGTGACCGGCATATCATCGCGCAGCGCATCATGACTCGACCAGCCCAGCGCCCGCAACTCCCCGACGGTTTTCGTCGGTTCGATACCGTCGGTCAACCCATCGTCCACCTGATCGCCGCGCACATCGGCACGGCTGACCACAGGCTCGCCGGCGACCCAGCCGTGTTGCTTGAAATAACTGGCGACGCTGCCGATGGCATCATCGGGGTTGTTCCAGATATTAATGTGGCCGTCACCGTCGAAATCCACCGCATAGGCGCGAAAGCTGCTCGGCATGAATTGCGGCAAGCCCATGGCCCCGGCGTAGGAGCCTTTGAGGGTCAACGGGTCGACCTGCTCTTCACGGGCCAGCAGCAGGAATTCACGCAACTCCTTGCGGAAGAAATCAGCACGGGGAGGATAGTCGAAACCCAGGGTCGACAAGGCGTCGATCACCCGATAATTACCGGTATTGCGACCAAAAAAGGTCTCGACGCCGATGATCGAGACGATCACCTGCGCCGGCACACCGTATTCCTGCTCCGCACGAGCCAGCACCGCCTCGTGCTGACGCCAGAAGTCCACGCCACGGGCGATGCGCGCGTCGGTGATGAACATCGGACGATATTCTTTCCACTGCTTGACGCGTTCGGCGGGTTTGGAGATCGCGTCCAGAATTGACTGTTTGCGCTCGGCTTCGCGGAACACGCCCATCAGCTGTTCACCGGCAAAGCCATAGTCACGGGTCATTTCACCAACGAACTCGGCCACCTGGGGTGAGCCTTCGTAATCGCCGGCCAATGCTTCCTGCACGGAACCAAGGATGCTCACCAGGCCGACCCACGGTGCGTATCGAGTCGCCCAGCCACGCATTACTTGCATTGAAATCTTCACCTTATTCAAACCTGCGCGATCCACTTGCGATGGGTATGGATCGACATCAAAACCCCAAACGCTGACAGTAGCGTCACCAGCGAAGTTCCTCCGTAGCTAATGAACGGCAACGGCACCCCTACCACCGGCAACAGGCCACTGACCATACCGATGTTGACGAAAACGTAAACAAAAAACGTCATGGTCAGGCTGCCCGCAAGCAATTTGCCGAACAATGTCTGAGCCTGGGCGGTAATCACCAGCCCGCGACCGATCAACAACAGGTAAATCAGCAACAATGCGCAGATCCCCACCAGGCCGAACTCTTCACCCAGCACCGCAATAATGAAGTCGGTGTGGCTTTCTGGCAGGAAGTCCAGGTGCGACTGGGTACCGAGTAACCAGCCCTTGCCGAACACGCCACCGGAACCGATGGCCGCTTTCGACTGAATGATGTTCCAGCCCGTGCCCAGCGGATCGCTTTCGGGGTCGAGGAAGGTCAGGATTCGCTGCTTTTGATAGTCGTGCATGATGAAGAACCACATCGCCACGGCCACCGGCACGGCGGCGGCAATCACGCTGAGGATCCAGCGCCAGCGCAGGCCGCCCATGAACAGCACGAACGCGCCCCCGGCGAGGATCAGCAACGAAGTGCCAAGGTCGGGCTGACGCACGATCAGAATGAACGGGACACCGATCAGCACCAGACTGATCCCCACGTGCTTGAGCTGGGGTGGCAAGGAACGCTTGGCCAGGTACCAGGCGATGGTCGCCGGCATCAGGATCTTCATGAATTCCGAGGGCTGGAAGCGGATCACCCCGGGGATATTGATCCAGCGGGTGGCCCCCATGGCGTTATGGCCCATGACATCCACCACCACCAGCAAGATCACGCCGACCACATAGCCGAGCGGCACCCAGCGGGCCATGAAGCGCGGTTCGAACTGGGCGATGACGATCATCGATATCAGGCCAATGCCGAAGGAAGTGGCTTGCTTGGCCAGCAGATCCCAGCTCTTGCCGCTGGCCGAATACAGCACGAACAGGCTGCCGGCAGCGAGGGTCAGCAGCAGAATCAGCAACGGGCCGTCGATGTGCAGGCGTTGCAACAGCGTCGCACGGCGACGCATCACATCCTCGCTGGAGAGCATGCGATCGAAATTATTCTTCACGGGCCGTAGCCTCCGCACTGATAGGGCTGGCGTATTCGGCTTTCAGTCGGCCGTCCTGGTCGAGGAGCCAGGCGTCCATGACTTGACGCACCACCGGCGCGGCAACGCCGGAACCGGACTCGCCGTTCTCGACCATCACCGACACCACGATTTGCGGGTTGTCGGCCGGCGCGAAGCCGACGAACAAGGCGTGGTCGCGGTGGCGCTCCTGCACCTTGGAGCGGTCGTACTTCTCGCCCTGCTTGATCGCGACCACCTGGGCCGTACCACTTTTGCCCGCGATCCGGTATTGCGCGCCGATCGATGCCTTGCGCGCCGTACCCCGGGCACCGTGCATCACCTGCTGCATACCGTGATTGACCTTGGTCCAGTCCGACGGGTCGCGCAGGATGATGTCCGGCATCGGATTTTCATCCTTCGGCTTCTCGCCCTCGATGGTCTTGGCCAGGTGCGGACGATTCCAGACACCCTTGTTGGCCACCAGTGCCGTGGCCTGCGCCAGTTGCAACGGAGTGGACTGCATGTAGCCCTGCCCGATCCCCAGAATCAGCGTCTCGCCCGGGAACCAGGCCTGGCGACGGGTCACGCGCTTCCATTCCCGTGTCGGCATCAGCCCCGGCGACTCTTCGAACATGTCCAGGGAGACCTTCTGGCCAATGCCGAATTTGCTCAGGTAGGACGACAACCGATCAATCCCCAGCTTGTGCGCCAAGTCATAGAAGTAGGTGTCGTTGGAACGCATGATCGCCGTGTCGAGATCGACAAAGCCGTCACCGGTACGGTTCCAGTTGCGGTACTTGTGATCGTAGTTGGGCAGCATGTAGTAACCCGGGTCGAACACCCGGGTCGACGCCGTGACCACGCCCGCATCCAGGCCGGCAATCGCCACCGCCGGCTTGATGGTCGAACCCGGCGGGTACAGACCGCGCAGCACGCGGTTGAACAGTGGCCGGTCGATGGAGTCACGCAGCTCGGAGTAGGCCTTGAAACTGATGCCGGTGACGAACAGGTTCGGGTCGAAACTCGGCTGGCTGACCATCGCCAGCACCTCACCGGTTTTCGGGTCCAGCGCTACCACCGCGCCACGGCGACCGCCAAGCGCGGCTTCGGCGGCTTCCTGCAATTTGATGTCCAGGCTCAGGACGATGTCCTTGCCGGAAATCGGCTCGGTACGCTTGAGCACACGCAATACGCGGCCCCGAGCGTTGGTCTCGACTTCTTCGTAACCCACCTGGCCGTGCAGCTCGGGCTCGTAGAAGCGCTCAATGCCGGTTTTGCCAATTTGATGGGTGCCGCTGTAACTCACCGGGTCCAGAGACTTGAGCTCTTTCTCGTTGATCCGCCCCATATATCCCACCGAGTGCGCAAAGTGCGCGCCCTGCGGATAGTGACGAACCAGCTGCGCGACCACTTCCACACCGGGTAGACGGAACTGGTTCACTGCGATGCGGGCGATCTGCTCTTCGGTCAACTCGAACAGGATCGGCACCGGCTCGAACGGCCGACGCCCCTGACGCATGCGTTTCTCGAAGATCACCCGGTCCTCGGGCGTCAGCTCCAGCACTTCGACGATCACGTCGAGCACTTGCTGCCAGTCGCCGGAGCGTTCGCGGGTCATGCTCAGGCTGAAGCTGGGCCGGTTGTCGGCCACCACCACGCCATTGCGATCGTAGATCAGCCCGCGAGTCGGCGGAATCGGCTGCACATGGACGCGGTTGTTTTCCGACAGGGTCGAGTGGTACTCGTACTGGATCACCTGAAGGAAATACAGCCGCGCGATCAGCACGCCGATCAGCGTCACCACCGTAATAGCCCCGAACACGACGCGGCCACGCACCAGACGGGCGTCTTTTTCGTGGTCCTTGATGCGGATCGGCTGAGACATGAGGGCAGAACTACTTGTGGTAAGGGTGGCCGGACAGCACTGTCCAGGCACGATACAGCTGTTCGCCGATCAGAATCCGCACCAACGGGTGCGGCAACGTCAACGGCGACAACGACCAACGTTGATCCGCCCGGGCACAGACTTCCGGCGCCAGCCCCTCGGGGCCGCCGACCATGAAATTCACCGTGCGCGAGTCCAGCCGCCAGCGATCGAGTTCGACCGCCAGTTGCTCGGTGCTCCAGGGCTTGCCGTGGACTTCGAGGGTGACAACGCGCTCGTTCGGCCCGACCTTGGCCAGCATGGCTTCGCCTTCCTGACGGATAAAGCGCGCCACGTCAGCGTTCTTGCCGCGGGTGTTGAGCGGAATTTCCACCAGTTCCAGCGCCAGCTCGGAAGGAAGACGCTTGGCATATTCATGCCAGCCTTCTTCCACCCACTTGGGCATGCGTGAACCGACGGCGATCAGTCGCAGTCGCACAGCGTTCCCTTATTGCTGGTCTTTGTTGAGCTTGGTGAAATGCTCATGGGTGTTCTCAGGGCTGTGGTGTGCAGCGCTGGCAGAACGGCTTTGCTCGGCGCCGGCCCACAGGCGTTCCAGGTCATAGAACTGGCGAGCCGAGGCAGTCATCATGTGCACGATGACGTCATCCATATCCAGCAACACCCAGTCGCTGTCGCCCTTGCCTTCTTCACCCAGCGGCTTGACGCCTTGGGCTTTGACGGCTTCGCGGACCTTGTCCAGCATCGCGCCGATCTGGCGGTTGGACGTACCGGTGGCGATGATCATGTAGTCAGTGATGCTCTGCTTTTCACGAACGTCGATCACCTGGATGTCCTGGGCCTTGACGTCTTCCAGGGCCGCTACGGCAACCTTGACCAGCTCTTCGCCGGCCAGTGGCGCGCCAGTTGGTGCTTCTACTGGCAGCGGTGCGCTCTTGAATGTGCCCTTGCGCTTTACTTTGTTTACGTCTTTGTCAGTCATATAAAACTCGTTTTGCTCGTATGTTCGGGCGCTTCGATACACGCATTCACGTGCCTTGAAGCGCGCCCTTTTTCAGTTCGACGCACGGTAAAGTCCGTGCGCATCGATGTAGGCCAGGACCGCGTCGGGCACCAGGAAACGTACCGACTTACCGCTGGCCAGCAGTTGACGGATCTGGGTGGCGGATACCGCGAGCGGTGTCTGCCAGACGAATGCAATCTGTCCGCTCGGCCCTTTGAGGGCCAGCGGGTCGCTCACCGAACGTGCTGCCAGCAGGTTGCGCAAGGCATCCGGCGGTTCGCTGTCCGCATCCGGGCGTTGCAACACCAGGATGTGGCAATGCTGGAGCAACTCTTCCCAGCGGTGCCAAGTGGGCAGGCCGCAAAATGCGTCCCAGCCCAAAAGTAGAAAAACCTGGTCTGAAGCGGCAAGTTCGGCGCGCATCAGTTCCAGGGTGTCGATGGTGTAGGACGGCTTGTCCCGCTGCAATTCGCGGGCATCCACCACCAACGGTGCCACACCGGCCACCGCGCACTTGACCATCGCCAGACGGTCCTTCGCCGATACCTGCGGCTTGTCCCGATGGGGCGGCCTGGCACTGGGTGTCAGACGCAACTCATCGAGAGCCAGCGATTCGGCGACTTCCAGCGCACCGCGCAAATGGCCGATGTGCACCGGGTCGAAGGTCCCGCCCAGTACGCCAATGCGTCGAGGCCGGGGCTCGCTGGCGGTCACCGGGGCTGACGGGTCGAGGTCGCCCAAGTCAGAGCGACTCCTGGCCGCGCAGCTGACCGTCACCGACCACGATGTACTTCTCGCAGGTCAGACCTTCGAGGCCCACCGGGCCGCGGGCGTGCAGCTTATCAGTAGAAATGCCAATCTCGGCACCCAATCCGTATTCGAAGCCATCGGCGAAGCAGGTCGGGGTGTTGATCATCACCGAGGACGAATCGACTTCAGCCACGAAACGCCGGGTGTCGGCCAGGTTTTCGCTGACGATCGAGTCAGTGTGATGGGAGCCGTACTTATTAATGTGCTCGATGGCCTGGTCCAGCCCGTCGACCACGCGAATCGAGAGGATCGGCGCCAGGTATTCGGTGGTCCAGTCTTCTTCGGTGGCCGCGACGGCCTCGATGATCGCCCGGGTGCGCTCACAACCACGCAGTTCGACGCCTTTTTCGCGGAACTGGGCAGCCATCGCCGGCAGAAACTCTTTGGCGACGGCTTGATCGACCAACAGGGTTTCCATCGCGCCGCAGATGCCATAACGGTAAGTCTTGGCGTTGAATGCGATGCGCTGGGCTTTCGGCAGATCGGCGTGGGCACTGACATAGACGTGACAGATGCCGTCCAGGTGCTTGATGACGGGCACGCGGGCATCGCGGCTGACCCGCTCGATCAGGCCACGGCCGCCACGGGGCACGATGACGTCGACGTATTCGGGCATGGTGATCAGCGCGCCGACGGCGGCACGGTCGGTGGTTTCGACCACTTGCACCACCGCGGCCGGCAGATCGGCCTCGGCCAGGCCGCGCTGGATGCAGGCGGCAATGGCGCGGTTGGAGTGAATCGCTTCGGAGCCGCCACGCAGGATGGTCGCGTTACCGGACTTCAGGCACAGGCTGGCAGCATCAATGGTCACGTTAGGCCGGGACTCGTAGATGATCCCGATCACGCCCAACGGCACGCGCATCTTGCCGACCTGAATGCCCGACGGCCGGTAACTCATGTCGCGGATCGCGCCGACCGGGTCCGGCAAGGCCGCCACCTGACGCAAACCGACGATCATGCCGTCGATGCGCGCCGGAGTCAGCGCCAGGCGTTCCAACAGGGCCGGCTCAAGACCATTGGTGCGGCCAGCGGCCAAATCCAGTTCATTGGCTGCGGTCAGCTCGGCGCGCGCAGCATCCAGCGCATTGGCGGCCGCCTGCAAGGCGCGGTTTTTCTGCGCGGTGCTGGCACGGCCGATCACGCGGGAAGCTTCGCGGGCGGCGCGACCCAAACGGGTCATGTAGTCAAGAACGGACTCAGTCATGGTCTGTAATGGTCTTTGCTAGGCTTGGTAAAGAATAAAGCGACAGATTATAGCTGTCGCGCCCCCCGACTAACAGCGGTGACGGGCGGATGGTCGAAATGGAGGGCAATTTGCCGACGTTCAGCCGTGATCAGGGGGCGCTCTCAATGAGTTTCCCCGCCGCGTTGTCGCCTTAAAGCGGGCCAGGCAAGGCGCAGGCCGCTGGGAATGGTTGTTCCCTTTCCAAGGCCTGCAACGCAGGCTGGCCCGCTTTAAGGCACAACCCGAAGGGCCGGGCCTGCTGTTGTGCAGGGCTGCGTTGCTCGAAGCTTATTTGGAATGACCAAACCACGCTTCTCGCGCCTTGCCCTGCACAACAG
>NZ_JBFTZE010000014.1:0-154003 GCF_056406935.1 Pseudomonas sp. P1_A1
ACCATCTGACCATCTGACCGTAAATCAGCGTGATAAGTAGATCCCACGAAGTGAACTGCTTGGCATAACGATCAGCGCCACAGCGTTTGACGGATGCTTTGAAGAGCTGATGGGGAAGGGCCTGGAGCATTTGTGCAAATCGAGTGCTGCTGAACATGGGCGAAAATCGAGTCTGAAAACCTGATTATTGCTTACGAAGCAGGCACAGCAAGGGGGAGCAAGCTCCCCCTTTAGTTTTTACCGGACACTAGTGACGCTCTGCGTGGGAATGCCTCACCGGACGCTCTGCGTCCGCTCTTGGGACGCGGAGCGTCCCTGGCTGCGTTCCCACGCAGAGCGTGGGAACGATCCGGAGTAGTCAGCCGGCTTTGCGCAAGGCGGCGTGTTGCGGGTTGAAGGTGAGCACGGCGAGCAGGGCGAACACCAGCGTCAGCCCCGCGCACACCGCCAGCGCCAAGGGGTTGAAGCGTTCGTACAGCGCGAACCGCACCAGTTCCACCGCATGGGTGAACGGGTTCAAGGCGCACAGCCAATACAACCACTCGCTGGAGTCGCGCATTTTCCACAGCGGATACAGCGCCGACGACAGGAAAAACAGCGGGAAGATCACGAAATTCATCACCCCGGCAAAGTTCTCCAGTTGGCGGATGGCATTGGACAGCAACAGGCCCAGCGCGCTGAGCATCAAGGCCACCAGCAGCAATGCCGGCAACGCCAGCAACAGGCCCATGGCCGGCGGTTGCACGCCGTACAGCCAGGCAATCGCGAGGAAGGCGTATACCTGCAACAGCGAAATCAGTGACGTCGCCAGCAATTTGCTGCACAACAGAAAGGTCCGGGGCAGGGGGCTGGTCAGCAGCACGCGCATGCTGCCCATCTCCCGGTCATAGACCATCGACAACGAACCTTGCATGCCATTGAACAACAGGATCATGCAGGCAAAGCCGGGGATGATGTAAACCTCATAGGGAATGTAGGTGTCGTAGGGCTCGATGATGGCGATGCCCAGTGCCGCGCGAAAACCGGCAGCGAACACCAGCAGCCACAGCAACGGCCGCACCAGCGCACTGAGAAATCGTGTGCGCTGCAACACAAAGCGCAACCATTCGCGCAGCACGATGCCGCTGAAACATTGCCAGTAAGCGTTCATCTGATGACTGCTCCTGAAGGGGCCGAGGTGGTCAGGCGAGCGAAGGCCGAATCGAGATCGCCGCCATGTTCCAGGCTCAGCGCATCAGCTTGTCCGCTGGCGACCAAACGGCCTTGATGCAGGATCAGCAAGTCGTCGCTGGGCTGCACTTCGTCGAGTAAATGGGTGGTCCAGAGCACGCTGATGTTCTGCTCGCGACACAGGCTGCGAATGTGCTGGTTGAGCGCCAGGCGACTGGCCGGGTCAAGGCCGACACTCGCCTCGTCAAGCAACAACAGGCGTGGTTCGTGCAGCAACGCGCGGGCGATTTCCACCCGCCGGCGGTGGCCGCCATTGAGTTCGCGGACCCGTTCGCGACGGCGTTCGGTGAGGGCCTGGCGTGCCAGTTCGGCGTCGACCCGCAGCCCGGTCTGGCGTCGGGACAGACCATGCAGCGCGGCGTGATAACGCAGGTTCTGCTCGACACTGAGGTCCAGATCCAGCGTACTTTGCTGAAACACCACCCCCAATTGCTTGAGCGCCGGGCGTGCCGCGTCGCGCAACGAGCCGCCGCCGACCCGGATATCACCGCGTTGCAGATCATAGAGGCGGGTGAGCAGGGCGATCAGGGTTGATTTGCCCGCGCCATTAGGCCCAAGCAGCGCCGCAAAACGCCCTGGTGCCAGGCTGAAACTCACTTGGCGCAAGGCCTCGCGCGGGCCGTAGGCGAAACTCAGGTCGCTGACCTCGAGGGCGTTCATGGCGTCACCACCACGCCCCACGGATAGCGCCCGACCTTCACCGATTTGCTGACCTTGAGGGTGTCGACATCGATCACCGACACATCGCCACTGACGCCATTGGTGGCCAGCAATTGCCGTTGATCCGGGGTGAACGCCATCTGCCAGACCCGTCGGCCCACCAGCAGGTAATCAACAATCTCGAAGGTCTTGGCGTCGATCACCGCCACATGGTTGGCCGGGCCGAGGGCGACGAAGCCGTACTTGCCGTCGGCGCTGAGTTTGATGCCCACCGGCTGGACTTTGTCCGGGTGCACGCCTTTGATCTGGAAGCTCAGGGTCTTGAGGATCTTGCGGCTGGCGACGTCGAGAATCGTCACCGTGCCGCCGATTTCCGCCGAGGCCCAGAGCTGCGAGCCATCGGGATTGAATTCGACGAAACGCGGCCGCTGATCCACCAGCGTATTGTCGGCCAGGGTCTGGGTGCCGGTGTCGATCCAGTGCAGCATGTTGGTGGTTTCACTGGTGTTCACCGCCCATTTGCCATCGGGGCTGACGGCCATGCCTTCGGGCTCGACGCCGACGTTGATCTGCCCGAGCACCTTGGAGGTTTCGGTGTCGATCACTGTCACCAGCGCATCGTCTTCGTTGGAGACATACAACCAGCGATTGTTGGGGTGCAGGGCGAATTGTTCGGGGTCTTTGCCCGAGGGCAGTTCCTTGATGATCTTGCGCGTTGCGACGTCCATCACCTGGACCCGGTCCGAATCGCTGGCGCAGATGTACAGCAGCTTGTTGTCGTGGGACAGCAACAGGCCGCGCGGGCGCTGGCCGACGGGCAGGGTGTCGGTGACTTGCAGGGTCTGCATGTCGATCAGGCTCAGGCTGTTGTCCTTTTCGTTGGAGACCCAGGCAGTGCTGGCCGCCGCATGCCCGGCGGCGAGCAGTAGAGCGCATGAAAGCAGGGTGCGGCGCATGGCAGATTCCTTGTTGTTGTGGTGGTAGGGCTTTCAGGGAAAGCGGCAACTGACCTCGGCTTTGTCGTAACCCAGGCTGTCCATTTCGTTGAAGGGGTGCAGGAAGCCGTCTTGCGGCGAAGTGCTGACCAGTGCCCGGGGTTGCACGATGGGGATCGGTTGGCGCAACTGACCGTTCCATGGCCGATAACTGAGCTTGCGACCCTTGAAGCCGTCCAGCGGCAATTGCTCGCTGATTTCAAGCGTACGGATCGCCATCGCATCGACCTGACGCAGTTTGCCCACCGCGCTGGCGATGCTGCGTACGGCCATCCACGCGGCGAAATCCCGATCGTTCATCCAGCGCCCGGCCAGGGCTTCGAAGCGTTTTTGCAACTGCGCGGCACCGTAGGTTTCCACGGTCTTGTGCCAGCCCACCGGGGTCAGGCCCTGGGTGCCGGCGACCGGCCGTGGGTACCAGGTCTGGTAGGGCACGTACTCGCCAAAGTCGCCGCGTTCATCGGCGACCAGCACCACGTCGTATTCGGCGGTCTGGGTGAACAGCGGCATGTCGGCCTGGGCGCTGCGGCGCTGGTCGTTATCGAAGCTCCAGGTTTTTTCCGCCACCAGTTGCAGGCCGAAGCGTTTCGCCGCCCGCCGCAGGGCGGCGGCATAGGCTTGATCGTCGGCGGTGGGGCCGACGATCAGCAGCGCCCGTTGCCATTTGCGCAGCACCAGAAATTGCGCCAGCGCATCGGCCAGCATCGCGCGGCTTGGCAGGCTGTGCAGCACGTTCGGCAGGCAGTCGGTAGTGCGCAGACTGTCATCGGGGCTGCCGGCATTGAACAGCAGGCTGTCGGGTAGCACGGCGCTGAGTCGGCGCAGGGTTTGCACCGGTGCATTCACCACAAACAGACGCAGGCCTTGTTCGTGTTGGGCTTTGGCCACTTCGATCAGCGCCTCCGGATTGTCGACGTTGGCGCTGACCAGGCTGTAGCTGTGATTGAGGAAACGCCCGGTGCTGTTGCTGTCGATGATCGCCAGTTCCGCGCCCCGCAGGCCTGCATCGGTCGGTTCAGGAATAACGTTCGACAGCAATGGCCCGGGATCGGGGCGATACCCCAGATAGCCGATCCGCACCTGCAACGGTGCATCCGCCGCCTGACTCTGGGTCGCCAGCCCGGCGGCGCAGGCAATGGCCAGCAGGTAGATCAAGGCATAAGGGGCGAGCTGGCGCATAAGGCACTCCGTCACAGGTAGCGTCAGCATAGGAACCCTGGACGGGTGGGGAAATATGCAGAAAGTACCGATGGGCCAGTACCAAGGTAGTAACGGCGTGGGAAACACCTGGGCGGTTCATCACAAGCCCTACTACCAAGGAAGTAGGCCGCGGCCACCAAAGCAGCATAGGGCCGGCGCGACGGGGTTCCTAAGATGGCTGCCATAGCCTCTGCAAAGAGGTTTTGCGTGCAATCTTGAGGGCATAACAATGACAACAAAACGCAACGCCTTGCTCGTTGCCGGACTGCTGGCCGGTTTCATCAGCGCAGGTTCCGTCTGGGCCCACGGCAACGTGGTACCCCAGGCCGTCGAAACCAAGGGACTGACCCCGATCAAGGATGCCGGCGTGCAGGTCAATGCCGATGGCTGGGCGGCGGTGAACCCG
This sequence comes from Pseudomonas sp. P1_A1, assembly GCF_056406935.1. Classification (NCBI taxonomy): domain Bacteria; kingdom Pseudomonadati; phylum Pseudomonadota; class Gammaproteobacteria; order Pseudomonadales; family Pseudomonadaceae; genus Pseudomonas; species Pseudomonas sp. P1_A1. Next base: position 4,492 of record NZ_JBFTZE010000014.1, read on the forward strand.
TATCGTTCTTCTCCGGAGCACGATAAAGCGTTGGAGATCGGTTCTTCGGCCTACAACCAGAATTGCGCGGCCTGTCATGGCCTGGAAGCCAAGTCCGGCGGCATTGCCCCTGACTTGCGCATGCTCGATGTCGGCGAGGCCGGTGATGAGTGGTTCGTCGAACGGGTGCGTAATGGTGCCGTGCGTGATGGCCGGGTGTACATGCCGAAGATGGCCGACTACTTGAGCCAGGAAGCCTTGTGGGCGGTACGCACCTACCTGGACAGCGTGCACGTCGAGGAGTGACCCATGCGCCTGCTCGCGGTGTTGATCAGCGCTGTGTGGTTGTGCTGCCAGGCAGCGCAGGCACAGGTCCGGACCTATGACGAAATGATCGCCGCCGCCGAGCTGAAAGTCGCGGTCTACAAGGACTTCGCGCCCTACAGTTTCGAGGACGCCGGCCAGCCTCGCGGAGTCGATGTCGAACTCGCCCAGGCCTTGGCCAAGGCCATGGGGGTAAGCCTGAAACTGATCTGGGCGCCCGCCGGGGAAAAGCTCGACGACGACCTGCGCGATTACATCTGGCGGGCCAGTCAGTTGCACAATCAGCAACTGGYCGACCTGATGATGCGCGTGCCCTACGACCGCGATTACTCACAGAAGCGCAATGAGCTGGGCGAACTGGAGAACGGCCATGTGGTGATGTTCGGGCCGTACCAGACCGAACAATGGCAAGTGGCTTATGACCGTCGTCGGCTGGACTCGGTGGCCAGCGTCGCGGTGTTCCAGCAGCACCCGATCGGCGTCGAAGTCGACAGCGTGCCCTCGTTTTACCTGACTTCGGTGTTCAACGGCATGCTTGCCGCCAACACCCATCATTACCCCGGCGTGCCCCAGGCGTTTGCCGCGATGAAGGCCGGTGAAGTCGACGCGGTGATGGCGATGCGCGGCGAGATCGACTGGCAGGTGCATCAGGCCGCCGACCCGCAAGTGGCGCTGGCGGAAAACGCCTACCCGAACATGGGCAAGCAACGCTGGGAGATCGGCATGGCGGTGCATGAAAGCAACCGGCAACTGGCCTATGCCGTGGAAGAGGCGCTGGAAGCGTTGATTCGCGAGGGCACGGTCAAAAGCATTTATGCCCATTACGGCCTGCGCTATGACGTGCCCGAGATGTATCAACAATGAACTGGCGCGCGCGTTGGCTGTTGGCCTGCTGGTTGCCCTTGGCCGCGCAGGCGGTTGAGGTCGATCCGGTGCCTTCGGTGATGTGGGCGTTCTATCACAAGCAGATGCTTGGCGACGCACCGTTCGTGTTCGACGAGCGAGTCAAGCTGCTGGCACCGCCGTTCGCCGAAGACGCCCGGCAAGTGCCGTTGGAAATCGACGCTCGGGCGTTCAAGGGCGAAGTGGTGCGAATCCTTGCCTGGGCCGAACTCAACCCGCTGCCGAAAATCGTCGACTTCGAGCCTTTGACCGGTGTGCTGCCCTGGCTGTCGATCCGCATCCGCGTTGAACAGGCCACGCCATTGCGCGCGGCGGTGTTGACCCGCGACGGGCTGTGGCATGTCGGCTCGACCCTGATCGACGCGGCGGGTGGTGGCTGCACGGCGCCAAGTGTGGTGCGCACCCAGCCGGGCTGGGAAGAACACATCGGCGAAGTGCTCGGCGGTCGTTACCCCCGTGGCGAATTCAGCCGCGTGCGTTTGCAAGTGGCGCATCCGATGGACAACGGCATGGTCAGCGGCATCCCGGAATTTTTCCTCAACCAGGCCGAGCTGCGGAACTCGGACGACCGGGTGCTGGCGCGTCTGGAGCTGTTCCCGGCGGTCAGCGAAAACCCCAACCTGGCTTTCGACATCGAAGGCGCAGGGCAGACGCGCCTGATACTGCGCGACAACAGCGGCAATCAATTCGATGCGGCCATACCCTGACCCAAGGAGCGTGTGATGCGCTGGATGCTGTTGTTGTTCATCTGTGTGAGCCTGCCGACCCTGGCCGATCCCGATTACGCACTCAAGCCCCGACAGATTGCCGAAGACACCTGGCTGCTTGAGGGCAGCACCGATAACTTCGCCAAGAACAACGGCGGCAACATCGTCAACACCGCGTTCATCGTCACCGGGCAAGGGGTGGTGGTGATCGACACCGGGCCATCGAAGCGCTACGGCGAAGCCCTGCGCAAAGCGATTGCCGCAACCACCGATAAACCGGTGATCCAGGTGTTGCTGACCCATCACCATCCCGACCATGTGCTGGGCAATCAGGCTTTCACAGATGTGCCGATCGGTGCACTGGCCGGCACCACCGAGCTGTTGCATCAACAGGGTGATGCGATGGCCGAGAACATGTATCGACTGGTGGGTGACTGGATGCGCGGCACCGAAGTGGTGTTGCYGACGCAGACGCTGACGCCAGGCGTGCAAAGTTTTGGGAGCCACGATTTGCGGCTGCTGAGTCTGGGTGGGCACACCGGCGCGGATCTGGCTATTCTCGACCAGAAAACCGGCGTGCTGTTTGCCGGGGATCTGGTGTTTTATCAACGGGCCCTGACCACGCCGAACAGCCCGGGGTTGTCGGTGTGGCTGGCGGATATCGCCACGCTTCAGGGTCTGCCGTGGACGCTGATTGTGCCCGGGCATGGGCCCGTGGCCACGGACAGCAAACCCTTCGAGCAAATGCGCGATTACCTCTCCTGGCTCGATCAACTCATGCGCGACGGTGCGGCGAACGGCAGCGACATGGCCGAGATGATCCGCAGTCCCATTCCTGAACGTTTCGCCGGGATCAACCTGAGTCGCTATGAACTGATCCGTAGTGTCAGCCATTTGTACCCGCGTTACGAACGGGGGCAGATGAGGCGGGTGGATTCCGCTGCGGGCAAGTGATGATCGATCGTTCCCATCTCCTCCGACCCGCTACCAAGGAACTAGAAATCTCCGCATTGCGGGCAATTGTTGCAAGGGCGGCGGCGCTCAAGAATCTGCACCAGACCGGGAAAATTTCCCGGGTATAACAAAAACCGCAGAGGTAGCCGTCATGACCCAACCCGCACGTCGCCAACCCTTCGTCTTGAGCGTGCTGCTCAGTGCCATGCTGTTGTCTGGCCAGGCAATGGCCGCAGTCTCCGATCAAGACATCCTCCAGGATCCGAAGAATCCGGAACAGGTCGTCACCAATGGCCTGGGCGTCCAGGGTCAGCGCTACAGCCCGCTGGACACCCTCAATGTCGACAACGTGAAAGACTTGCGCCCGGTCTGGGCCTTTTCATTCGGCGGTGAAAAACAGCGCGGTCAGCAAGCGCAGCCGATGATCAAGGACGGCGTGATGTACATGACCGGTTCCTACTCACGGGTGTTCGCCGTGGATGCGCGCACCGGCCGCAAGCTCTGGCAATACGACGCGCGCCTGCCGGATGACATCCGTCCGTGCTGTGACGTGATCAACCGTGGCGTGGCGCTGTATGGCGACCTGGTGATCTTCGGCACCCTCGACGCCAAGCTCGTGGCCCTGAATAAAGACACCGGCAAAGTGGTATGGAGCAAGAAAGTCGCCGACCACAAGGAAGGCTACTCCATCAGCGCCGCGCCTCTGGTGATCAACGGCAAACTGATCACTGGCGTGGCGGGTGGCGAGTTCGGGGTGGTGGGCAAGATCGAAGCCTACGACCCGAAAAACGGTGATCTGCTGTGGACCCGGCCAACGGTCGAAGGCCACATGGGTTACGTCTACAAAGACGGCAAGGCCGTAGAGAACGGCATCTCCGGCGGCGAAGCGGGCAAGACCTGGCCGGGCGATTTGTGGAAAACCGGCGGCGCGGCGCCGTGGCTGGGAGGCTACTACGACCCGGAAACCAATCTGCTGCTGTTCGGCACCGGCAACCCGGCACCGTGGAACTCGCACCTGCGCCCTGGCGACAACCTTTACTCATCCTCGCGCCTGGCGCTGAACCCGGATGACGGCACGATCAAATGGCACTTCCAGAGCACCCCTCACGACGGCTGGGACTATGACGGCGTGAACGAACTGGTGTCGTTCAACTACAACGAAGGCGGCAAGGAAATCAAAGCCGCGGCCACCGCCGACCGTAACGGTTTCTTCTACGTGCTGGATCGCACCAACGGCAAATTCATCCGCGGCTTCCCGTTCGTGGACAAGATCACCTGGGCCAGTGGCCTGGATAAAAACGGCCGGCCGATCTACAACGAGGCCAGCCGTCCGGGTGCGCCGGGTTCCGAGGCCAAAGGCAGTTCGGTGTTTGTAGCGCCGGCGTTCCTGGGGGCGAAAAACTGGATGCCGATGGCCTACAACCGCGACACCGGCCTGTTCTATGTGCCGTCCAACGAGTGGGGCATGGACATCTGGAACGAAGGCATCGCCTATAAAAAAGGCGCGGCGTTCCTCGGCGCCGGTTTCACCATCAAGCCATTGAATGAAGACTACATCGGCGTGCTGCGCGCCATCGACCCGAAAACCGGCAAGGAAGTCTGGCGCCACAAGAACTTCGCGCCGCTGTGGGGCGGGGTACTGACCACCAAGGGCAACCTGGTATTCACCGGCACGCCTGAAGGCTTCCTGCAGGCGTTCAATGCCAAGACCGGCGAGAAAGTCTGGGAATTCCAGACCGGCTCCGGCGTGCTCGGCTCGCCCATCACCTGGGAAATGGACGGCGAACAATACGTATCGGTGCTCTCCGGCTGGGGCGGCGCGGTACCGCTGTGGGGCGGCGAAGTGGCCAAGCGCGTCAAGGACTTCAACCAGGGCGGCATGCTGTGGACCTTCAAGCTGCCGAAGGACCTGGTCGCCAAGCACTAATCGCTGCACTGATCGTTCCCACGCAGAGCGTAGGAGCGATCACCTACTACCCAATAGCATCGACCCAGACAGAGGCCCATCATGATCTACGCACAACCTGGAACACCCGGCGCCATCGTTTCCTTCAAACCACGCTACGGCAACTTCATCGGCGGCGAGTTCGTCGCCCCGGTCAATGGCGAGTACTTCACCAATACCTCACCGGTCACCGGTGAAGTGATTGCCGAGTTCCCGCGCTCCAGCGCCGCCGACATCGAAAAGGCCCTCGACGCCGCCCATGCCGCCGCTGATGCCTGGGGCAAAACCTCGGCGCAGGACCGCTCGCTGGTGCTGCTGAAAATCGCTGACCGCATCGAACAGAACCTGGAAATCCTCGCCGTCACCGAAACCTGGGACAACGGCAAGGCCGTGCGCGAAACCCTCAACGCTGACGTGCCGCTGGCCGCCGACCACTTCCGTTACTTCGCCGGTTGCATCCGCGCTCAAGAGGGCGGTGCCGCTGAAATCAACGAACTGACTACCGCCTATCATTTCCACGAACCACTGGGCGTGGTCGGGCAGATCATCCCGTGGAACTTCCCGCTGCTGATGGCCGCGTGGAAACTCGCCCCGGCCCTGGCTGCGGGCAACTGCATCGTGCTCAAACCCGCCGAGCAAACGCCGCTGTCGATCATGGTGTTCGCCGAGCTGATCGCCGATTTGCTGCCAGCCGGCGTGCTGAATATCGTCCAGGGCTTCGGTCGCGAAGCCGGTGAAGCGCTGGCCACCAGCAAGCGCATCGCCAAGATCGCCTTCACCGGTTCCACCCCGGTGGGCGCGCACATCATGCATTGCGCAGCCGAGAACATCATTCCAAGCACCGTCGAGCTGGGCGGCAAGTCGCCGAACATCTTCTTCGAAGACATCATGAACGCCGAGCCACAGTTCATCGAAAAAGCCGCCGAAGGCCTGGTGCTGGCGTTCTTCAACCAGGGCGAAGTCTGCACTTGTCCGTCGCGGGCACTGGTGCAGGAATCGATCTACGAGCCGTTCATGGCCGAGGTGATGAAGAAGATCGTCAAGATCAAGCGTGGCAATCCGCTGGACACCGAGACCATGGTCGGCGCCCAGGCGTCCGAGCAGCAATACGACAAGATCCTCTCGTACCTGAAAATCGCCCAGGAGGAGGGCGCCGAGCTGCTCACTGGCGGCGCGGCCGAGCGGCTGGAAGGCGACTTGTCCAGCGGCTATTACATCCAGCCGACGCTGCTCAAGGGCCACAACAAAATGCGCGTGTTCCAGGAAGAAATCTTCGGCCCGGTGGTGGGTGTCACCACCTTCAAGGACGAAGCCGAAGCCCTGGCGATCGCCAACGACAGCGAATTCGGCCTCGGCGCCGGCCTGTGGACCCGCGACATCAACCGCGCCTACCGCATGGGCCGGGCGATCAAGGCCGGGCGCGTCTGGACCAACTGCTACCACCTGTACCCGGCCCACGCCGCGTTCGGTGGCTACAAGAAGTCCGGTGTCGGCCGTGAGAACCACAAGATGATGCTCGACCATTATCAACAGACCAAAAACCTGCTGGTGAGCTACGACATCAATCCGCTGGGGTTCTTCTAACCCGCAAAACCCCCACAACTCTCTTGTGGGAGCAGGCTTGTGTGGCGAGGGGGCTCGCCACATTAGCCCGTCCCACATTGGTTTTGTATGGTTCCAGGATCTGCGCGACACCCCCTACCAACGCACGCCGCCACCTCCTTCGAAAGTAGCATTCGGGCACTCGGCGCCCCGTGCATTAATGGCTCTACCGGAATCGTCCGGCACAAGAAGAGGAATGACCCATGTGGCATAAACCCGCGTTTACCGATCTGCGCATTGGCTTCGAAGTGACGATGTATTTCGCCAACCGTTGATTGATCGCCCGGTCAGCCGTCGCGTTGGCCGGGCCTGCTTTCTGGAGCCTGCCATGCACATCCGCGTTCTCGGTTCCGCCGCCGGCGGCGGTTTTCCGCAATGGAACTGCAACTGCCGTCAATGCGCGGCGATGCGCCGCGGCACCCTGCACGCGCAACGCCGCACGCAGTCGTCCATTGCCCTGAGCGACGACGGTGTGGAATGGATACTCTGCAATGCTTCACCAGACATCCGCGCCCAACTCGAAAGCTTCCCGACGCTGCAACCGGCCCGACGCTTGCGTGACACGGCGATTGCCGGCGTGGTCCTGCTGGACAGTCAGATCGACCATTGCACCGGCCTGTTGAGCCTGCGCGAAGGCTGCCCGCATTCGGTCTGGTGCACCGAGCGGGTGCATGAAGACCTGAGCAGCGGCTTCCCGTTGTTCACCATGCTCAAGCACTGGAACGGTGGTTTGCAGTGGCAACCCATCGAACTGGACCGTGAGCCGTTCAGCATCGCAGCCTGCCAACACCTGCAATTTCGCGCCATTCCGTTGGTCAGCAACGCGCCGCCGTATTCCCCCAACCGTGGCAACCCGCAGCCGGGAGACACCATAGGCCTGTTCATCGAAGACCTGCGCAACGGTGCATCGGTGTTCTATGCGCCAGGTCTGGGGCAGGTCGACGACGAGGTATTGAGCTGGATGCAGCGCGCCGATTGCCTGCTGCTGGACGGCACGCTGTGGCGCGACGATGAAATGCGCGTATGTGAAGTCGGCCAGAGCCTGGGCCGCGAAATGGGCCACCTGCCGCAAAGCGGCCCCGGCGGGATGCTCGAAGTGCTGGAGGGTTTCAATCGCCAGCGCAAGGTGCTGATCCACATCAACAACACCAACCCGATCCTCGACGAAGACTCGGCCGAGCGGGCGTTGCTGGAGCGGCGGGGGATTGAAGTGGCTTATGACGGCATGAGTATTGAGCTGTAGCGGACTGCCTCATCGCAGAACCCAACGGTTATTCCCCGGAGAACCGCAATGACTGACACCCCCATGACCCCCACCGAATTCGAAGCGGCCCTGCGCGCCAAAGGCGCCTATTACCACATCCATCATCCATTCCACCAAGCGATGTACGCCGGGCGCGCCACCCGCGAGCAGATCCAGGGCTGGGTCGCCAATCGCTTCTACTATCAGGTGAACATTCCACTGAAGGACGCGGCCATTCTCGCCAACTGCCCGGACCGCGACGTGCGGCGGGAATGGCTGCAACGGATTCTCGACCATGACGGTGTCCCCGGCAGCGAAGGCGGTATCGAAGCCTGGTTGCGTCTGGGCGAAGCGGTGGGGCTGGATCGCGAACAAATTCTCTCGCAAGAGTTGGTGCTGCCGGGGGTGCGATTTGCCGTGGACGCCTACGTCAATTTCGCCCGCCGTGCTTGCTGGCAGGAAGCGGCCAGCAGTTCGCTGACCGAGCTGTTCGCGCCGCAGATCCATCAGTCCCGGCTCGACGCCTGGCCCGCCCATTACCCATGGATCGACCCGGCCGGTTACGACTATTTCCGTACGCGCCTGAGCCAGGCCCGGCGCGATGTCGAGCATGGTTTGCGCATCACCCTGGCGCATTACGTCACGGTCGAGGGCCAGCAGCGCATGCTGGAGATTCTGCAGTTCAAGCTCGACGTGCTGTGGAGCATGCTCGACGCGATGAGCATGGCCTATGAGCTGGATCGCCCTCCGTATCACACCGTCACCGCCGAGCGGGTCTGGCATCGGGGGATCGCCTTGTGAACGCGATTGAACAGCAACCCGGCCCACCGTTGTGGCTGTTGGCGGAGCTGACCTATCGCTGCCCGCTGCAATGCCCGTATTGCTCCAACCCATTGGATTTCGCCCAACAGGGCGAGGAGCTGAGCACAGAAGAGTGGATTCGGGTGTTTCGCGAGGCCCGGGAGATGGGCGCTGCGCAACTGGGGTTTTCCGGTGGCGAGCCCTTGGTGCGCCAGGACTTGGCCGAGTTGATCAAGGCGGCGCGGGACATGGGTTACTACACCAACCTGATCACCTCGGGTATCGGCTTGACCGAGCAGAAGGTCCGCGACTTCAAGGTCGCCGGGCTGGACCACATCCAGATCAGCTTTCAGGCCGCCGACGAAGCGGTCAACAACATGCTCGCCGGCTCGCGCAAGGCTTTCGCCCAGAAACTGGCCATGGCCCGGGCGGTGAAAGCCCAAGGCTACCCGATGGTGCTGAACTTCGTCACCCATCGGCACAACATCGACCAGATCGCGCAGATCATCGAACTGTGCCTGGAGCTTGAGGCGGATTTCGTCGAGTTGGCGACCTGCCAGTTTTACGGTTGGGCCGAACTCAACCGAGTCGGCCTGTTGCCGACCCGCGAACAATTGCAGCGCGCCGAGCGCATCACCAACGAGTATCGCCAGCGGCTTGAAGCCGAGGGCCACCCATGCAAACTGATTTTCGTCACCCCGGACTACTACGAAGAGCGTCCCAAGACTTGCATGAACGGCTGGGCCAACCTGTTTCTCGACATCACCCCGGACGGCACGGCGTTACCTTGTCACAGCGCACGCCAGCTGCCGGTGCAGTTCCCCAATGTGCGCGAGCACAGCGTCGAACACATCTGGACCGACTCCTTCGGCTTCAATCGTTTTCGCGGTGATGACTGGATGAAAGAGCCATGCCGTTCCTGCGATGAAAAGCACAAGGACCTGGGCGGCTGCCGCTGCCAGGCGTTCATGCTCACGGGGGATGCGAGCAACGCCGACCCGGTGTGCAGCAAGTCGCCGCACCACAGCGTTATTCTCAAGGCCCGGGACGAAGCCGACGCGCCGGGGCAGGGCATGGAACACCTGACCTTGCGCAACGAGAAGGCTTCGCGGCTGATCTATCGCGGATAAATTGCAAACGCGAAGCCCCCACTCCAGGCAGTTGCTACCCATTGGTCTGATTGCATTCGCAGCCGGATGCTTTAGTGTTGGCTTTACCTTTCAAAACAATAAAAAACAGGCTTTCCAATGAGCCAGAATCTCAGTCAACTGCGTAAATTCGTTTCGCCTGAAATCATCTTCGGTGCCGGCTGTCGGCATAACGTCGGCAATTACGCCAAGACCTTCGGCGCCCGCAAGGTGCTGGTGGTCAGCGACCCCGGTGTGATCGCCGCCGGTTGGGTCGCCGATGTCGAAGCCAGTCTGCAGGCCCAGGGCATCGATTACTTCGTGTACAGCGACGTTTCGCCCAACCCGCGGATCGAAGAAGTGATGCTCGGTGCCGAGTTGTACCGGGAAAACCATTGCGATGTGATCGTCGCGATCGGCGGCGGCAGCCCGATGGACTGCGGCAAAGGCATCGGCATTGTCGTCGCCCACGGGCGCAACATCCTCGAGTTCGAGGGCGTGGACACCCTGCGCATGCCCAGTCCGCCGCTGATCCTGATCCCGACCACCGCCGGCACGTCGGCCGATGTGTCGCAATTCGTGATCATCTCCAATCAGCAAGAACGCATGAAATTCTCCATCGTCAGCAAGGCTGCGGTGCCGGACGTGTCGCTGATCGATCCGGAAACCACCCTGAGCATGGACCCGTTCCTGTCGGCCTGTACCGGCATCGACGCGTTGGTCCACGCCATCGAGGCCTTCGTTTCCACCGGCCACGGGCCGCTCACCGATCCCCATGCGCTGGAGGCGATGCGGTTGATCAACGGCAATCTGGTGCAGATGATCGCCAACCCGAACGACATCGCCCTGCGGGAAAAAATCATGCTCGGCAGCATGCAGGCCGGGCTGGCGTTCTCCAACGCGATCCTCGGCGCGGTGCATGCCATGTCCCACAGCCTCGGTGGGTTCCTCGATCTGCCTCACGGCTTGTGCAACGCGGTGCTGGTCGAACACGTGGTGGCGTTCAATTACAGCTCGGCGCCGGATCGCTTCAAGGTGATTGCCGAGACGTTTGGCATCGATTGTCGCGGCCTGAACCACCGGCAGATCTGCGGGCGTCTGGTCGACCACCTGATCGCCCTCAAGCACGCCATCGGCTTCCACGAAACCCTGGGCCTGCACGGGGTGAGTACGTCGGACATTCCGTTCCTGTCACAACATGCCATGGGTGACCCCTGCATCCTTACCAACCCGCGCGAGTCCAGTCAGCGCGACGTCGAGGTCGTCTATGGCGAAGCCCTCTGACGAACAGCAACGGGCGCTGACCGGGTTACTCGGCCTGGGCAATCACTCGGCGCGCAAGAGTCATTACCCGGAACTGGCCGCGCGCCTGGATGAACTGGAGGCCGAGCGCAATCGCTACAAATGGCTGTTCGAAAACGCGGTGCACGGAATCTTCCAGGCCAGCCTGCAGGAAGGCATGCGCGCCGCCAACCCGGCGCTGGCGCGGATGCTTGGCTATCAGGACCCGCAGGAGGTGCTGTTTTCCCTGACGGACCTGGCGGGCACGCTGTTCGTCGGCGGCGCGCAAGAGCTGGAAAGCATCGGCGAAATCCTCCAGCGTGAGCGCAGCCTGCTGGGCTATGAAACCCGGCTGCGGCGCAAGGACGGCAGCGTCCTCGACGTATTGATGAACCTGTTGCTCAAGCCGGACCAACAAGGCCTGGTGGAGGGTTTTGTCGCCGACATCACCGAACGAAAACAGGCCCAGGAGCGCTTGCAACAGCTCAATGATCAACTGGAGCAACGGGTCACCGCGCGCACCAATGAGTTGCTGGACGCCAACCGCAATCTGCAACAACAGATCACCGAGCGTAAACAGATCGCCGAAGCCTTGCGTGACGCCCGTGATGCCGCCGAGGCGGCCAATCGCAGCAAGGACAAATACCTCGCCGCCGCCAGTCACGACTTGCTGCAACCGCTCAACGCCGCGCGTTTGCTGATCTCGACGTTGCGCGAGCGCAAGCTGCCCGACGTCGAGCAGGTGCTGGTGGAACGTACGCATCAGGCGCTGGAAGGGGCCGAGGACTTGCTCACCGATCTGCTGGATATTTCCCGCCTCGATCAGGCCGCGGTGAAGCCGGATATTGCCTTGTACCGCCTCGACGAACTGTTCGCGCCACTGGTCTCGGAGTTTCAGTCGGTGGCCGCGGCGGCCGGGTTGAACCTGCGGGTGCACATGGGTGATTACGCGATTCATACCGACTTGCGGCTGATGACGCGGATTCTGCGCAACTTCCTCAGCAATGCCTGCCGCTACACCGACGAAGGCTGCATTCTGCTGGGGGCAAGACGCCGGGGCGACGCGCTGCGAATTGAAGTCTGGGACACTGGACGCGGGATCCCGGCGGATCGTCTCGACTCGATCTTCCTCGAATTCAACCAACTGGACGTTGGCCGTGCCGCCGACCGCAAGGGCGTGGGCCTGGGACTGGCGATTGTCGAACGCATCGCCAAGATCCTCGATTACCGGATTCAGGTGCATTCACTGCCGGGGCGCGGTTCGATGTTCAGCATCGAGGTGCCGATTTCCCATGAGATTCCACTGCCGATCAGCCAGGCCGCACCGCAGCCGAGCACCGGCAACCCACTGCCGGGGCGGCGCCTGCTGGTGCTGGACAACGAAGTCAGCATCCTTGAAAGCATGAGCGCGCTGCTCGGGCAGTGGGGCTGCGAGGTGGTCACCGCCACCGACGAGGCCACCGCGCTGGTGGCTTTGCAGGGGCAGGCGCCGGAACTGATACTGGCGGATTACCACCTGGATCACGGGGTGGTGGGTTGTGAAGTGGTCCGGCATCTGCGCGAGCATTTCAGCCGGGCGATACCGGCGGTGATCATCACCGCCGACCGCACCGACCAGTGTCGGCGTTCGTTGCAGCGACTCGACGCGCCGCTGCTGAATAAACCGGTGAAGCCCGGCAAGTTGCGTGCGGTGTTGAGTCAGCTGTTGGCGTAGCGATTTTTCAAAGGGTCACAACACCAAATGCGGTAACCACAGCGAAATGGCGGGGATGTAGGTCACGGCCATCAGCACCAGGAACAGCACGCCGTAGAACGGCAGCAGCGCTTTCACGGTGCTTTCGATGCTGACCTTGCCCACCGCCGAGCCGACAAACAGCACCGCGCCCACCGGCGGTGTGATCAAGCCGATCCCCAGGTTCACCAGCATGATCATGCCGAATTGCACCGGGTCTACGCCGATGCCGAGAATCACCGGCATCAGAATCGGCGTGAGGATCAAAATCAGCGGCGCCATGTCCATCACCGTGCCGAGCAACAGCAGCATCACGTTGATGCACATCAGGATCACGTAACGGTTGTCCGACAGGGTCAGGAACATCGTGGTGATCTTCGCCGGGATCTGCATCAGCGTCATGATGTAGCCGAAGCTGGCAGCGAAGCCGATCAGGATCATTACGATCGAGATGGTGCGCACCGTGCGGTGCATCAACTTGGGCAGTTCGCGCCATTTGTAGTCGCGGTAGATGAACATGGTGACGAAAAACGACCAGAGCACCGCGATCGCCGCTGATTCGGTGGCGGTGAAAATGCCCGAGAGAATGCCGCCGAGGATGATCACCATCGCCATCAAGCCCCACATCGCTTCACCGCAGATTTTCAGCGCCTGGCGCATGGGGATGACTTCGCCCTTGGGGTAGTTGCGCTTTCTGGCGAAGAGCAGACACAGCACCATCAGGCACGCGCTCATCAACAGCCCCGGCACCACGCCGGCCATGAACAGCGAAGCGATCGAAACGGTACCGCCGGCAGCCAGCGAGTACAGCACCGAGTTATGGCTGGGCGGCGTCAGCAGGGCTTGCACCGAACCGCTGACCGTCACTGCGGTGGAGAAATCCCGCGGGTAGCCGCGACGCTCCATTTCCGGAATCAGCACCGAACCGACTGACGCCGTGTCCGCCACCGAAGAGCCGGAAATCGCCCCGAAGAAGGTCGAGGCCATGATGTTCACCAGCGACAACCCGCCCCGCACGAACCCCACCAGCACGCCGGCAAAAGCCACCAATCGCCGGGACATGCCGCCCTCGGCCATGATCGCCCCGGCGAGCACGAAGAACGGAATCGCCAGCAACGAGAATTTGTTCACCCCACCCGCTACCTGAATCATCAGCGCCTGGAACGGAATGTCGATCCACCACGCACCGATCAGGGCCGAAAGCCCCAGGGCGTAGGCGACCGGCATGCCGATCAGGATCAACGCGATAAAACTGCCCAACAGGATCAATGCGTCCATTCATGCCGCCCCTTCGCTTTCTTCAACCAGATCGAAACGCACGACCCGACGGTTGCTCTGGTCACCGAGCAAGAGTTTTTCCAGCACGAAAATCAGCGTCAGTACACCGCCCACTGGGATCGGCATGTAGGTGATGCCCACGCGCAGGGTGGGCAGAGAGCTCATGAACTGGTTCCAGGTGGACAGGCAGAGCTTGGTGCCCCAGATGGCCATGAACAGGCAAATGGTCGCCATCAGCAGCTGCGAAACGATGCTCATGGTCTTGCGCAGTTCGGGGGCCATGCGGTCGGTGAGCATGGCCACGGCCATGTGCGCACCGGCGCGATAACTGGCGGCGGCGCCAATGAAGGTGAACAGCATCATCAGCAGAATCGCGGTGGGCTCCGGCCAACTCGAACCGGTGCCCAGGACGTAACGGGCGAAGACGCCCCAGGGAATGATCAGGGCAATGGCCAGGACCGACAGGCCGGCGACCCAGATGCAGGTCATGTAAATCCTGTCGTTGATGCGCAGCAGCAGATTCTTCATCGGGTTTCACCGTAACCGGGCGTCGCTGACGATCCGTTCGTCAACGGTGCCGGGCCTTTCATGAAGGTTAGGGAGGGTTACTGAACGGCTTCGATGCGCTTGATCAGGTCGGCGTAAGGCGCGCCGTATTTTTCCCGGACCGAGGCTGTGGCTTCATAGAAAGGTTTCTTGTCGACCGTGATGAACTCGACGCCGGCAGCCTTGAGTTTCTCTTCGCTACTGGCGGATTTGGCGTCCCACAGCGTGCGTTCCTGGGCCTGTGCGGCTTTGGCTGCTTTCTTCACAAGGGCTTGCTGATCGGGGGTGAGTTTTTCCCAGGTGATTTTCGACATCACGATTGGCTCGGGCAGGATCAGGTGCCCGGTCAGGCTGTAGAACTTGGCGTTCTGGTAGTGGTTGTGTTCAAGCAGGGTCGGCGGGTTGTTTTCCGCGCCGTCGATCACCCCGGTCTGCAAGGCGCTGAAGATCTCGCCGGTGTCCATCGCGATGCCGTTGCCACCCATGGCGTTGATGGTGTCGATGAACATCGGGTTGCCTTGCACGCGGATCTTCATGCCCTTGAGGTCGGCGAGGCTGCGCACCGGTTTCTTGGTGTAGATATTGCGCGTGCCGCCGTCCATCCAAGCCAGGGCGACCAGGTTGAATTCGGAGTGAGTGATCTTGTCGAGGATCTCGTCACCGACCTCACCGTCGATGACTTTGCGCATGTGCGCCTGGTCGCGGAACACGAACGGCATGTTGAACACGTTCACGTCCGGCACCACTGGCCCGACGATGCCAAGGCTGACCCGGGCCATCTGGATGGCGCCGACCTGAGCCTGTTCGATCACCTCTTTTTCCGAGCCGAGCACACCGCCGGCGAACATCTTGAACGTCAGCTTGCCGTCGCTGTCGGCCACCAGGGTTTTACCCAGCTGTTCCTCGGCGATCACGGTCGGGTAACCGGCGGGGTGGATGTCGGCGAATTTGATTTCCAGCGCCTGGGCGGCACTGCTGAGGGTGAAGGTGAGTGCTGCGGTGATGGGAAGTGCGGCGGCGAGCAAGGTGCGTTTGAAGTCCATGGGGTGGTTCTCCAGTCTTGTTATTTTTTTATTCAAGGCACAGCGGTGCGGCGGGAGCGGTTAAAGCGAGTCGTTGAACTGGGGTTCGGGTAAACCTTGAACGCCGGGGTTGAGGGCGAATACGCCGCCGGCCAGGGACTGTTCGTCATGGTCGTCAGCGGGGCGGATCGAGGTCACGAACAGCGTGTCGAGCCGGCTGCCACCGAAGGCGCACATGGTCGGTTTCTTCACCGGCACGGGGAGGGAACGGTCCAGTCGACCAGCGGGGGTGAAGCGGTGAATCAGCCCGGCGTCGTTGGCGCAGATCCAGTAGCAACCGTCGGCATCCACGGCGGCGCCATCGGGGCGGCCAAGGAAGTGATGCATGTCGACGAACAGTCGACGGTTGGACGGCGTACCGCTGTGGATGTCGTAATCGAAGGCCCAGATCTGCTGCACGTTCGGGTGCGAGTCCGAGAGGTACATCGTCTTGCCGTCCGGGCTGAAGCCCAGGCCATTGGGCACGATGAAATCGCCGAGTCGGGCGGCGAGTGGTCCGGGTTGCCCGGCGCTGTAGCGATAGAGCCGGCCGTCAGCGGCGTTGGCGCCCATGTTCAGCACCATGCTGCCGGCCCAGAACCGCCCCTGACGATCACAGCGGCCATCGTTCAGGCGCATGTCGGGGCGGGTGTGATCGACGTGGGCCAGCAGTTCGCTGTCGAGGCTGCCATCGTTGTGCGGATGCAGGTGAAACAATCCGCTTTCCATGCCGGCGATCCAGCCACCGGCGCTGTGACGGGCGATGCAGGCGAGCATTTGCGGGGCTTTCCAGACGTGAACGTGCCCGCTGTCGGCACTCCAGCGCTGCAACCTTCCGGCCGGAATATCGACCCAGTACAGGGCGTTTTCCTCGGGGACCCACACCGGACTTTCACCGACCGCATTGCGGGCATCGACAATCAATTCGGCTTGCATGGCAACTCATTCCCTTGGGTTGTGATGGGGGAGGGCTCAGTCGCCGAACGGCCCGGCCGCGACAAAGGCACCGCCCTGATAGACCCTGGCCGGATCATCCTCGGTGGGCATCGGCTGGGCTTCGACTGTTTCGCGGAACACTTCGGACGTGTCTTGCGGCGCATAACCCAGGTGCGCGGCGAAACGGTTGTCCCACCAGACGTGCTGGTTGTCGGACATGCCATACACCACGGTGTGGCCGACATCCGGGGTGTACAGCGCGCGTTCGAGCAGCTGGGTCAGGTCGCCGAAGCTCAGCCAGGTGCTCATCATTCGACGGTTTTGCGGTTCCGGGAACGAGGAGCCGATGCGGATGCTGACAGTCTCGATGCCATGGCGATCGAAGTAGAAACTGGCCATGTCTTCGCCGTAGGACTTGGACAAGCCGTAGTAGCCGTCCGGGCGGCGAGGGGAGTGGGCGTCGAGGGTTTCGTCCTGCTTGTAGAAGCCAATGACGTGGTTGGAACTGGCGAAGATCACCCGCTTCACGCCGTGACGGCGGGCCGCTTCGTAGATATGGAACACCCCGCAGATATTGGCACCGAGGATCTCTTCGAACGGACGCTCCACCGACACGCCGCCGAAGTGCAGGATCGCGTCCACGCCTTCGACCAGCTGATGCACCGCTTGCTTGTCGGCGAGGTCGCAAGGCACGACTTCTTCGCGGTCATCGATGGCCGGCGTCATGGCGGCGATGTCCGACAGGCGGATCACGTTGGCGTATGGCCGCAGGCGTTCGCGCAGGACTTTACCGAGGCCACCGGCGGCGCCGGTCAGGAGCAGGCGATTGAAAGGCGCACGGACTGGGGGTGTGGTCGTCATGAAAGTCCCTGTACATGAAGTTGTTATTGGTTTGTTGTAGGTTGTCGTATGACTTGGCGAAGTATTGGTAGGCTTTCCGGTGCTTGTCAACGACAGGTTCGTGGAAATTGACGGAGGGTCATTCCACATTGCAGGCGACCGAGTTCTGAAATAGATCGCCGTGATGGTGACCTATCAATGAGCCGGATAAGCGCCCGGCCAAGGGTGGGTTATACGATGACTTGCCGAAGGATGCAGCCCCGGCAAGGGCTGCGTTCACCTGAGTCAGTGGTTATACGCTGCCTCGGTGTTATCGATCAGCGGGTTCTTTTCAGTCAGCACGATATGGGCGATCTGATCCTTGCGCATGAAGCTGACCTTCGGATGGGACTTGGCGTAACGGATAAAGCGCTCCACCGCCTCGACCATCGCCGGGGTGCCGCCGATGCGGTCATGCAGACTCACCGACATCATCCGCCGCCGGTTGGCGCCTTCGGCGTACAGGCGATCGAATTCCAGCACCAATTGCCGGTAGAACTGTTGCGTCGAGAAGTGCCGGCCTTCGATCAGCACAATGTCGTTGTTGCGCAGGGTGTATGGCACCACGGCGAATTTCTTGCCACGGACCAGTGTCACAAACGGCTCGTCGCGGCTGACGTCATCGATGTGATAGGTGAAGTTCAGGTCTTGCAGCACTTTCAGGGTATTGGGGCTGCGCCGCAGCCAATTGGCGTTGTAGCCCACCGAGCGCTGGCCGGTGAGTTTCTGCACCGCCTCGACGCCGTCGCCGATGAAGGCCTTCTCTTGCTCGTAGCTCATGTTGTAAGAGTCGGCCCAGCGCATGCCATGGGCGGCGACTTCATGGCCACGGTCGGCGATCGCCCGCACCAGTTCGGGGTGTTTCAATGCCGCTTCGCCCACCACATGGGACGTGACCTTGATGCCGTTGCGGTCCCACAGGTCGAGCATCCGCCACAGGCCTTCCTTGTAGCCGTAGTCGAACCAGGTCTGTGCCGGCAAGTCCGGATAACCCTTGGGCAGCGGAGTGCCGGAGAACGGACTTTCGGCACCGTCGGGCTGGCCCCCGGTTTCGAATTGCATGGAGAACGAAATCACCAGTTGCGAGCCATCCGGCCACGGGCGTTCCTGGGCGAACGCGAGGGACGGCAGCAGGAGGGCGGCGGCCAGCAGATTTTTCAGCCAGCGGGGGGAGCGTTGCCAACGGGCAGTGGTCATAGGGGGCACCTTTTGAGTTGAACAGTGCCGTGAGGGTGTCAGTTGGGGCGCTCCGGAAAAATCCGCTACGGGCGAGAAGACTTTTAAACAGAATTTACGAATCCCGCCGAACACACAGTCCAGCGTGGGTGTGTTTCCCCCGTGATTTTCCGGCAAACTGACAACACTCCTTGAACCCAGGCCATCGAATGGATCACTACACCCCGCGCGACTGGCAGCCCCACGAACGGCCCAGCCTGCCCGGATCGCCCTCGACGCCGTTGCACTCCAACCCCAGGCGGCTGGCCTACGCGCTGGTGGGGGTGTTGGTGGCATTGACCGGTGGTCTCGGCAACTCGCTGGTGGTCGCCAACCTGCCGTATCTGCAAGGCGCGCTGGGCGCGACCACGGCCGAGATGGCCTGGCTGCCGGCGGCTTACGTCATGACCAACGTGTCGATGAACCTATTGCTGGTGAAGTTTCGTCAGCAGTTCGGCCTGCGGGCGTTCACCGAAGTGTTCCTGATGCTTTATGCGCTGGTGACCTTCGGCCATCTGTTCGTCAACGACCTGAGTTCGGCAATCGCCGTGCGGGCGGCCCACGGCATGGTCGGCGCGGCGTTGAGTTCGTTGGGCCTGTATTACATGATCCAGGCCTTCCCGGCGAAATGGCGGATGAAGGCGCTGGTATTGGGCCTCGGCACCTCGCAACTGGCGTTGCCCCTCGCGCGGTTGTTCTCCGAAGACCTGCTGCAGATCGCCGAATGGCGCGGGCTGTACCTGTTCGAGCTGGGTATGGCGCTGTTGTCCCTGGGCTGCGTGTTTCTGTTGAAACTGCCGCCGGGTGACCGCTTTAAAACCTTCGAAAAACTCGACTTCCTGACCTTCGCCATCCTCGCCAGCGGCGTGGCCTTGCTCTGCGCGGTGTTGTCTTTGGGGCGGATCGACTGGTGGCTCGAAGCGCAGTGGATCGGGGTGGCCTCGGCGGCTTCGATCGTGTTGATCCTCACGGGCCTGGCCATTGAGCATAACCGCAGCAACCCGATGCTGATGACCCGCTGGCTCGGCAGCGGGGCGATGATTCGCCTGGCCCTGGCGGTGATCCTGATTCGCATGGTGACGTCGGAACAGTCCACCGGTGCGGTGGGGTTCATGCAGACGCTGAACATGAGCAGTCAACAGCTGCACAGCCTGTATGTGGTGATGTTGATCGGCAGTATCGCCGGCCTGGTCACCAGCGCCCTGACCATTGACCCCAAGCACCTGATCATGCCGCTGAACATCTCCCTGGCGCTGATGGCGGTCGGTTCGGTGATGGACAGTTATTCGAGCAACCTGACCCGCCCGGAAAACCTGTATTTCAGTCAGTTTCTGCTGGCCTTCGGCGGGACGTTCTTCCTCGGGCCGACCATGGTCTTCGGCATGCGTAACGTGCTGTCCAGCCCGCGCAACCTGGTGAGTTTCTCGGTGCTGTTCGGTATCTGCCAGAACCTCGGCGGCTTGATCGGCGCGGCACTGCTGGGGACGTTCCAGATCGCGCGCGAGAAGTTTCATTCCAGTCACATCGTCGAGCAGCTGACGTTGCTCGACCCGCGTGTGGCGGCGCGGGTCCAGAGCGGCGGCAACGCGGTCGGCTCGATAATTGCCGACCCGAGCCTGCGCAACCTGCAGGGCATCCGTAGCCTGGCCGCTGCCGCCACTCGCGAGGCTAATGTCCTGGCCTATAACGATGTGTTCATGCTGATTGCCGTGATCGCGGTGCTGACCATGATCTGGATTTCCATTCGTGCCCTGTGGCTGATGAGCACTACCCAAGCCGTTGCCCCGGCGCCTGCCACTCCAACCAAACAATCCAGCGGTGCCACTTCTTCATGACCGAACCGACCACCACGACCACCAACACTATTGCCGCCACCCCCGAAGGCGTGACGCCGCCATCCTCGCCGGGCTCTGAACCGCGCTCGCTGGGGGTGCGGATCATCTCGTCCCTGGGCTTTGCGGCGATTGCTCTCGTCGGTGTACTGATCGTGTTGTACGCCTGGCAACTGCCACCGTTCAGCAGCGCGGTCGAGACCACGGAAAACGCCTTGGTGCGCGGGCAGGTGACGATCATCGGCCCGCAACTCAGCGGTTACGTGTACGAAGTGCCGGTGCAGGATTTCCAGTTTGTGAAGGCCGGGGATTTGCTGGTGCGCCTCGACGACCGCATCTACAAGCAGCGTCTCGATCAATCCCTGGCACAACTGGCGGTGCAGAAAGCCGCGCTGGCCAACGTGGTGCAGCAACGCAACAGTGCCGAAGCAACCATCAAGCTGCGTCAGGCCGCCGTCGCCGACGCCCAGGCGCAGTTGCGCAAAAGTGAAGCGGATTTGCGCCGCAACAAAGAGCTGGTCGGTGATGGCTCGGTGTCGAAACGCGAGCTGGACGTGACCCTGGCCGCCAACGCCCAGACCGTTGCCGCCGTGGCGCAAGCCCAGGCCAATCTGGACATCGCCCGCCAGGATCTGCAAACGGTGATCGTCAATCGCGGCTCGCTGGAAGCGGCGGTAGCCAGTGCTGAAGCGGCGGTGCAACTGGCGCGCATCGACCTGTCGAACACCCGCGTGGTGGCGCCGCGCGACGGTCAACTCGGGCAGATCGGCGTGCGCCTTGGCGCCTACGTCAACTCCGGGGCGCAGTTGATGGCGTTGGTGCCGAACCAGTTGTGGGTGATCGCCAACATGAAGGAAACCCAGATGGACAACGTGCGGGTCGGTCAGCCGGTGAGCTTTACCGTCGATGCGTTGAACCACCAGAAATTCCACGGGCGGGTGCAGCGGATTTCACCGGCCACAGGCTCCGAGTTCAGCTTGTTGCAGGCTGACAATGCCACTGGCAACTTCGTCAAGATTGCCCAGCGAGTGCCGGTGCGGATCAGCGTCGATGCCGATCAGGAACAGAGCGAACGGCTGCGGCCGGGGATGTCGGTGGTGGTGAGTATTGATACCGCAGCACCGATCACCCCTGACTGACACCGCCCCCTACAGGGGAGATGTCAGTCAGGGGGCGATCATCGGGGGCAGGGTGCCAAGCAGTGAAACCGCCGCCACTGCACCGATCCCCAGTAACCATTCCAGCACGACGCTGGTGCGCAACACGCCCGGAGACTGCTGGCAATCCTCGACCCGCAACCGATTGAACAGCGCCAACCCCAGCATCGCGATCACCAGCACGACCTTGACCAACAGAATCAGCGCAAACCCGGACAGCAACGGCGTCGGCCAGAACGCGCCGGTCAGTACGCGCACGTTGATCAGGCCGGTCATCACCAACCCCGCCACCAACGCGTAACCGATCCCGCTGAAGCGTCGCAGTATCGCGCTCAAGGGATGATCGTCCGGTTGGCGCAGGATCATCACCAGCAACATCAACCCACCGAGCCAGGCGCCGACGCACGTCAGGTGAACAATCTGGTTGAGGATTAACAGTTGGCCTTGCAGGCCATCGAGCATGGCGCCATGACCGACCGGGGCCAGGGTCGCCAGCAGCAAGCTGGAAAGGCCGATGCGCCAGGCCATGTTGGAACGCCAGGGTGTCAACAACAATGCCACGAGCAACAGATTGAGCAGCAGATGCCAGCGCCATACCTGACCGAAAAAGGTATTGCTCAGCACCAGGCCTAGCGTCGCCGGGTCGAATGCCGCCTGCGGGGAACTGGCCATGCTGGCGCTGATCAGCAGCAACCAGCCGACGCCACTGAGCAACGCCACCGCGCTGAGCCAGCGGGTCGCTCGCGCCAGGGCCGGATCCAGCTCCTTCGTTGTATGGCCCAACAGCAAAGGCCTGAACACCCAGGCCCCGAACAGCATCAGCACCACGGTGAAATGCAGGAAGCGGCACAGCACCAGCGCCTCGGTCATGAATTACTGACCCACCTTGAAGCGGTAGGCGCCTTCACTTTTATGGGTGTCGACCGACACGGCGTGCCATTCGACTTTGTAATCGCCTGCGGCCAACGGCGCTGCCGGGGTGACGACCAGGGTTTTCTTGTCGCTGCCGTCGGCGGCGAGGCTTTTTACCGGTACGTCGGCACCGTCCTTGCTGATCGTCACTTTGCTGAACGATGCTTCAACCCCTTCGGAAAACACCAGGCGCAGTTCCGTAGGCGCGCTCACTGTGCTGTCGGCCGCCGGGGTCTGGCTTTTCAGATGGGCGTGGGCAAACACCGATGAGGCGGCGAACAGCGAGCCGAGCAGGGCGGTGGTGGTCAGGGCGTTCTTGAGCAGCATCGTGAAGACCTCAGCGGCAGGTTCAAAGTGGCGGGCAGTTTACCTGCCGCTGGGCCTCTGTACGAAGTTTCGTTTTCCCCTGTCGCCGCGACGTAGAGCGGATGCTAGTCTTGAGCAACGCTGTTGTCAGGGAGCCCTCATGGGCAATCACAAGATCGAGATTCGTCGCAGTAACGTCGAAAAAATCCTGTTGGCGGCCGAAAAGGTCTTCGCCGAAAAAGGCTTCGGCAGCACCGCCATGGCCGACATCGCCGCCGAAGTGCAACTGCCGCGCTCCAACTTGCATTACTACTTCAGCACCAAGAGCGAGCTGTACAGCGCGGTGCTCCTGGGTTTGCTGGAGGTCTGGAAGCAGGACGCCCTGTGCTTCGAGATGTTCGACGACCCGCGCGTGGTGCTCAGCAGCTATATCCGCGCCAAGATGAACCATTCCCGCAGCCGGCCGTACGGTTCGAAAGTCTGGGCCAACGAAATCATCCACGGCGCGCCGACCCTGGGTGAGAAGCTGGACGCGAGCCTGTACGACTGGGCCAAGATGAAGGAAGCGAAAATTCGCCAGTGGGTGGAAGACAAACGCATCCTGCCGGTGGAGCCTTCCAGCCTGTTGTACATGATCTGGGCCTCGACCCAGCACTACGCCGACTTCGATCATCAGGTGAACATCCTGAATGATCATCAGCCGTTGTCGGATATGCAGTTCGAGCGGGCGGTGCAGACGGTGACCAGTGTGATCTTGCGCGGGATCGGGTTGGAGCCGTAACCCGATCGTTCCCACGCTCTACGTGGGAATGCCTCAATGGACGCTCTTCGTCCGCTCTTGGGACGCGGAGCGTCCCGGGCTGCATTCCCACGCGGAGCGTGGGAATGATCGGCGATCAAACCACAACGTGATACGGATTGCGGGGATCATGGTTCCAATCCAGAAACGGCTTGCCCGTATCCACCGGCACCATCTCGATGCAATCCTGCACCGGGCAGGTGATCTGGCACAGGTTGCAGCCCACGCACTCGTCATCGATCACTTGATATTTATGCGTACCGTCCGCCTGTTTGAGGCTGGCAATCGCCTGGTGCGAGGTGTCTTCGCAAGCGATGTGGCAGCGACCGCAACCGATGCACGCCTCCTGATCGATTTTCGCAATCACCTGATAGTTGATGTCCAGGTACTTCCAGTCCGTGGTATTGCCCACCGCACGCCCGGAAAACTCAGACACGCTGGCGTAGCCCTGACTGTCCATCCAGCGTGACAAACCGTCTTTCATCTCCTCGACAATCCGGAAGCCATGCAGCATCGCCGCCGTGCACACCTGCACCGAGCCGCTGCCCAGGGCAATGAATTCCGCCGCATCGCGCCAACTGCCGATGCCGCCAATGCCGCTGATCGGCAAGCCCTGGGTCTGCGGGTCGCGGGCGATCTCGGCGACCATGTTCAACGCAATCGGCTTCACCGCCGAGCCGCAATAACCGCCGTGGGTGCTTTGGCTGCCGACGGCGGGATTGGCGACCATGCGCTCCAGATTGACGCTGGTGATCGAATTGATGGTGTTGATCAACGACACCGCATCGGCGCCGCCACGGTGGGCGGCACGGGCGGCGACGCGGATGTCGGTGATGTTCGGCGTGAGTTTGACGATCACCGGCAACGAGCTATAGGTCTTGCACCAGCGCGTGACCTGTTCGACGTATTCTGGCACCTGGCCGACCGCCGCGCCCATGCCCCGTTCCGGCATGCCGTGAGGGCAGCCGAAATTCAGCTCGATGCCATCGGCGCCGGTGGCTTCCACCAGCGGCAGGATATTTTTCCACGACTCTTCGACGCAGGGCACCATCAGCGACACGATCAGTGCGCGGTCCGGCCAGTCCTTTTTGACCYGGGTGATTTCCCGCAGGTTGATCTCCAGCGAACGGTCGGTGATCAACTCGATGTTGTTGAAGCCCATCACTTCACGGTTGGCACCGAAGTGCGCCGAGTAGCGTGACGACACGTTGACCGCCGCCGGGTCTTCACCCAGGGTTTTCCAGACCACGCCACCCCAGCCGGCCTCGAACGCGCGGACCACGTTGTAGGCTTTGTCGGTCGGCGGCGCGGAGGCCAGCCAGAACGGATTGGGGGCCTTGATGCCGGCGAAGACAATCGAGAGATCGGCCATTTACGCAGCCTCCACGTTGAGCATGAGTTGAGCGTTGATCGCCTCGGCGGCCAGCTTGCCGTGCTGCACGGCTTGCACGGTGAGGTCCTGATCGAGGCTGGTGCAGTCGCCACCGGCATACACGCCGGGAATGCTGGTGCGCAGCTGTTCGTCTACGAGGATGCGATCGCCCTGACGCTTGAGTTCACGGGCCAGCGGATCGGCGAGGGCGCCGGCGTCGAAGGCCTGGCCGATGGCTTTGAAGATCGCGTCGGCGGCCAGTTCGAAGGTTTCGCCGGTGGTTTGCAGGCGACCTTCCACCAATCGGGTACGAGCGAAGCGCATGCCGCGCACGTTGCCCTGATCGTCGAGCAGCGCCTCTTCGGGTTGTGCCCAGGTCAGCAGGCGCACCTGATTGGCCTTGGCGATGTCCTGTTCGTGAGCAGTGGCGCCCATGTCCGCGACACCACGGCGGTACACCAGATTGACGTCGCGGGCACCGAGGCGGGCCATTTGCACGGCCATGTCGATGGCGGTGTTGCCGGCACCGAGGACGATGCAGCGTTCGGCCAGTGGCAGCTGCGTCAGGTCATCGGCCTGGCGCAGTTCGCGGATGTAGTCGGTGGCGGGGAGCAGGCCGGGGGCATCCTCGTTGGGCAGGCCCAGTTGTTTGCTGGCGGCCAGGCCGAGGCCGAGGAACACCGCGTCGAATTGCTGATGCAGTTCGCTGAGGGTCAGGTTATCGCCGAGTTTCTGCCCGTGACGAATCTCGATCCCGCCAATCCCCATCAGGAACTCAAGCTCCTTCTGCGCATAGTCGTCCACCAGCTTGTACTTGGCGATCCCGTATTCGTTGAGGCCGCCAGCCTTTTCCCGGGCCTCGAAAATCACCACGTCATGGCCGTGCATGGCGCTGCGGTGCGCGCAGGACAAACCCGCCGGACCGGCACCCACCACGGCGATGCGCTTGCCGGTTGCGGCGGCGCGCTGGAACGGGTGTTCGCTGAAGTGTGCGTTGTCCACGGCATAGCGTTGCAGCAGGCCGATCAGTACCGGCGCGCATTCCTGGGCGTTGTTGCGCACGCAGGCTTGCTCGCAGAGGATTTCCGTCGGACAGACCCGGGCACAACTGCCACCGAGGATGTTGGCCGAGAGGATTTTCTGCGCCGCACCCTGCGCGTTTTCCTGATGGATATTGCGGATGAACGATGGAATGTCGATGTCGCTTGGGCACGCGTTCACGCACGGCGCGTCGTAGCAATACAGGCAGCGTGAGGCTTCCAGATGCGCCTGACGCTCGTTGAGCGGTGGCGCCAGGTCGGTGAAATGGCCGGCGAGGGCGGCCGCGTCCTCATGGGGATGCGGGAGGTGGCTCAAAGTCTTGATCACGGTGTTGGCCTCACGGTTAATTGAGGTACTGTCTCTGATGGGCTGATCGTTCCCACGCAGAGCGTGGGAACGATCAGGTCCGGAAGTACAGGTTCAGCGTTTCACTGCTGTCGGCTTATGCAACTCAGCCCGCTTGCTCAGCAAATCAAACACCGCCGGATACGCCGGCCGTTCGATATACCGGCCCGCGCCACGCTCGGCGCGCAAATCACCGTCGACCCACACCACTCGGCCCTGGCTGACGGTGTGGCTCGGTACGCCACGCACGGTCTTGCCTTCGAAGATGTTGAAGTCGACCTGCTGGTGGTGAGTCTTGGCCGATATCGTCCGCGTACCTTCCGGGTCCCACAGCACCAGATCGGCATCGGCCCCCACACGGATCGCGCCCTTGCGCGGATAGAGGTTGAAGATCTTCGCGGTGTTGGTGGAGGTGAGCGCTACGAAGTGCTGCATCGACAAGCGCCCGGTGCTCACCCCTTCATCCCACAGCACCGCCATGCGGTCTTCGATCCCGGCGGTGCCGTTGGGGATCTTGCTGAAGTCGTCACGGCCAGCGGCTTTTTGCTCGGCGCAGAAACAGCAGTGGTCGGTGGCGGTGGTGTGCAGGTTGCCCGCTTGCAGGCCATGCCAAAGGGCTTCTTGATGGCCACGAGGGCGGAAGGGCGGGCTCATCACGTAACCGGCGGCGGTTTGCCAGTCCGGGTGTTGGTAGACGCTGTCGTCCAGCAGCAGATGCCCGGCCAGCACTTCGCCGTAGACCGGTTGGCCCTTGGCGCGGGCATAGGTGATTTCGTCGAGGGCTTCCTGGGTCGAGACGTGGACCAGGTACAGCGGCGTGCCCAACGTTTCGGCGATGCGGATCGCCCGGCTCGCGGCTTCACCTTCCACCTGCGAAGGCCGCGACAGCGGATGCGCTTCCGGCCCGGTGATGCCCTGGGCCATCAACTTGCGTTGCAGGTGATAGACCAGCTCGCCGTTTTCCGCGTGCACGGTCGGCACCGCGCCCAATTCCAGGCAGCGCTCGAAACTCGCCACCAGCGTATCGTCAGCGGCCATGATCGCGTTCTTGTAGGCCATGAAATGCTTGAAGCTGTTGACCCCGTGCTGGCTGACCAGCTCGGCCATTTCCTCGCGGACTTGTTCGCTCCACCAGGTGATGGCGACGTGAAAGCCGTAATCCGACGCCGACTTCTCGGCCCAGCCGCGCCATTGATGAAAGGCCTCCATCAATGATTGTTGTGGGTTGGGTATCACGAAGTCGATGATCGAGGTGGTGCCACCGGCCAATCCCGCGGCGGTACCGCTGAAAAAATCTTCGCTGGCCACCGTGCCCATGAAGGGCAGTTGCATGTGCGTGTGCGGATCGATGCCGCCGGGCATCAGGTATTGGCCGCTGCCGTCGAGCACTTGCGCATCGGCGGGAACATCGAGGTTTTCACCGATGGCTTTGATCACGCCGTCGGCGCAGTAGACGTCGGCGCGATAACTTTCATCATGGGTAATAACGGTGGCGCCACGGATCAACAGAGACATTCCGAGTTCCTCGCAGGCATGACCGACTATTGCCGGTTCTAGATGTTTTATAGGAAGCAGACGCCAATCGGTGTATTCCTGTCAGCGCTGTCAAGAATAGACGCTAGCTGCAGTTTATGGATTGAGCAAGAATATTTTTTATAAGCTTATTACTGTTTTAACTATTTGATAAATAACGATAAAAAATGAAAATCACCAAAATGGTGAGAGCGCTCACCATTTTGACGCACTTGACAGGTTGGAAATATGGTCAAGATTTTCTATGTGAAATCAGCCGGTTGAGGATGGTCTATGGTTGATGCGCAACCTTTTAAAAAAAGATCGACGCACCAGATTGAGTCCTGACTGTTCGGACAACTTGCCTGGCATTCGGCCTGAGTGACAGGGCAACTGACCGGGGACTCGAAAGTTGGATAAATAAAGCTGATTAACATCAGTTGGTTAGCAAAGTTTTATGGCACTGCCCGAGGCGCAAGCGGGGCACCCGGCACGTTTATTGATGCCGCCGCTGACACCGTGGCCGGTCCGTAAAAGTTGTCAGTTTCTCCGGCCATCGTCCGGCTCGCGCGCATTGCGCCAGCCTCTGATGAGCAAAAATAATCAAAAGAACAGTGGAGCGGCCATGCAACAGATTAGATCGCAAGTGACCGAGCGCGACGGCTTGTTTGAGCTCGAAGCCGGCAGCGATGTCCTCGACAGTCCCCGATACAACCACGACATGGCACCGACCAAGGTGCACGAACGAACCTGGAACAAATGGCACATCACCGCGCTGTGGGTCGGCATGGCGATCTGCGTGCCGACTTACACCCTCGGTGGTGTGCTCACCGCTTATTTCGGCCTGACCGTTGGCGAAGCGCTGCTGGCGATTCTGTTCGCCAACATCATCGTGCTGATCCCGCTGACCCTGAACGCCTTCCCCGGCACCAAGTACGGCATTCCGTTTCCGGTATTGCTGCGCTCGTCCTTCGGCATCCTCGGCTCCAACATTCCATGCCTGATCCGTGCCTTGGTGGCGTGCGGTTGGTTCGGCATCCAGACCATGTTCGGCGGGCTGGCGATTCACCTGTTTCTCGGCTCGGTGTTCGATGGCTGGAAGGCTCTCGGCGGTACCGGTGAAGTGATTGGCTTCATGCTGTTCTGGGCCTTGAACCTGTGGGTGGTGATTCGCGGCGCGGATTCGATCAAATGGCTGGAGACCCTCTCGGCGCCGTTGTTGGTGCTGGTGGGTGTGGGGCTGTTGGTGTGGGCAATGCCGAATGTATCGATGACCGAGTTGCTGGCGATCCCGGCCAAGCGTCCGGAAGGGGCCGGCGTGGCCAGTTATTTTGCCGCCGGGCTGACCGCCATGGTCGGCTTCTGGGCCACCTTGTCGCTGAACATTCCGGACTTCAGCCGCTACGCGAAAAGCCAGAAGGACCAGATCATCGGGCAGATTATCGGTTTGCCCCTGACCATGTTCCTGTTCGCCTCCCTCGGCGTGGTGATGACGGCCGCGTCGGTCAAGCTGGTGGGTGTCACCGTCTCTGATCCGGTCACCCTGATCGGCCATATCCAGAGCCCGGTCTGGGTGGCACTGGCCATGGCGCTGATCATCATCGCCACCTTGTCCACCAACACGGCGGCCAACATCGTGTCGCCGACCAACGATTTCCAGAACGTCGCGCCCAAGTACATCAACCGCACCACGGCGGTGATGCTCACGGGGTTGGTCGGGTTGGCGCTGATGGCCCATGAACTGCTGAAAAAGCTCGGGCTGATCGTCTCGGATCTGAGCCTGGAGACGGTGTATTCCAACTGGTTGCTCGGCTATTCGAGCCTGCTGGGGCCGATCGCCGGGATCATGGTGGTGGACTATTTCCTGATCAAGAAACAGCAACTGGATTTGGCCGGCCTCTACCGTGACGACGTTTACCCGGCGTGGAACTGGTTCGGTTTCATCGCGTTCGGCGTGCCGGTGGTGTTGACGCTGCTGTCGCTGGGCAGCGATGCCTTCAGCTGGTTCTACAGCTACGGCTGGTTCACCGGCTCGGCGCTGGGAGGGCTGATTTATTACGGGTTGAGTTCGATGCGGCCGAGTCCGACTGTCGTGAAATCTGCGGTGTGATGGGTGATCGTTCCCACGCTCTGCGTGGGCACGCAGCCAGGGACGCTCCGCGTTCCAAGAGCGGACGCAGAGCGTCCAGAGATGAATTCCCACGCGGAGCGTGGGAACTAGCGAAGAAACCGATAACAACTGCCTGAGGAGATCACCATGAACGCTGCCGTAGACGTTCTGCAATCCACCCATCAGCACATCAATCGCGACCGTCTGTGGCAGTCGCTCATGGACCTGGCCAAGCTCGGCGCGACGGTCAAGGGCGGTGTCTGCCGGCTGGCCCTTACCGACCTCGACCGCCAGGCGCGCGATATTTTCGTGAAGTGGTGCGAGGAGGCTGGTTGCACGGTCAGCATCGACGCCGTCGGCAACATCTTCGCCCGTCGTCCGGGGCGCAATCCGAACCTGCCACCGGTAATGACCGGCAGCCACATCGACACTCAGCCCACCGGCGGCAAGTTCGACGGTTGCTTCGGCGTGCTGGCCGGGGTCGAAGTCTTACGCACCCTCAACGACCTCGGCGTGGAAACCGAAGCGCCGCTGGAAGTGGTGGTCTGGACCAACGAGGAAGGCTCACGCTTCGCCCCATGCATGATGGGCTCCGGCGTGTTCGCGGAAAAATTCACCCTCGAGGAAACCCTGGCCAAGGTCGATGCCGAGGGCGTGACCGTCGGCGAAGCCCTGAATGCGATTGGCTACGCCGGGCCGCGCAAGGTCAGCGGCCATGCCGTTGGGGCGTATTTCGAGGCGCACATCGAGCAAGGCCCGATTCTTGAGGACGAACACAAAACCATCGGCGTGGTGATGGGGGCTCTCGGGCAGAAATGGTTCGATCTGAAACTGCGCGGCGTCGAAGCCCACGCCGGCCCGACGCCAATGCATTTGCGCAAGGACGCACTGGTCGGCGCCGCGGTGATCGTTGGCGCAGTCAATCGCGCCGCCCTTGGCCATCAACCCCATGCCTGCGGCACCGTCGGCTGCCTGCAAGCCTATCCCGGCTCGCGCAACGTGATTCCCGGTGAAGTGCGCATGACCCTGGACTTCCGTCATCTGGAACCGGCGCGACTCGACTCAATGATCGCCGAAGTCCGCGAGGTCATCGAAACCACCTGCGAGCGACACGGCCTGACCTACGAACTGACGCCCACCGCCGACTTCCCGCCGCTGTACTTCGACAAGGGCTGCGTCGAAGCGGTGCGCGGGGCCGCTCAAGGGCTCGGTTTGTCGCACATGGACATCGTCAGCGGGGCAGGGCACGACGCAATCTTCCTCGCCGAACTCGGCCCGGCCGGGATGATTTTCGTGCCTTGCGAAGGTGGCATCAGCCATAACGAAATCGAAAACGCCGCGCCGGATGACCTGGCCGCCGGGTGCGCCGTGTTGTTGCGGGCGATGCTGGCGGCGTCGCAGGCGATTGCCAGTGGCAAGCAGGCGGCTTGACCACTGGCCTGGCGGGGACGCTCAACGGCGGGTTTGCAGCGCTTTGAACATCAGCATCCCCGCCAACATGGCGATGGCGAACACCCAGGCCTGCCAGTGTCCCGTCGGCAGCAACACCAGTGCCGGGCCGGGGCATATGCCGGCAATACCCCAACCGATGCCGAAGAGCAGGCTGCCACCGATCAGGCGTCGGTCCAGCTCACGGCTGACCGGCAATTGCATAGGCGCACCCAGCAAGGACGTCGGTTGTTTCATGGCCCAGTGAAACGGCCCCCAAGCCACGGCAATGGCGCCGATCATGACCAGCGCCAGCGACGGATCCCAAACGCCGGCAATATCCAGAAACCCCAGCACTTTGGCCGGGTTTGCCATGCCGGCCAGCAACAGGCCGATGCCGAACAGCAGGCCAGCGAGGAAAGCGGTCAGTTTGCGCATGCTCAATACCCCAGCAGATGACGCAGGACGAACACGGTCGCGAAGCCGGCGAACATGAAGCTCAATGTCGCGGCAATGGAGCGTGGTGACAGGCGCGATATACCGCACACACCGTGGCCACTGGTGCAGCCGGAGCCATAACGAGTGCCGACGCCGACACACAATCCGGCGATGATCAGCCCCACCGTACCGGTTTTGAATTCGATTGCCGGCCACACATGAAACAGCGCCCACACCAACGGTGCCGCCAGCAGCCCAAGCAGGAACAGGGCTTTTTCGCCCCGTCCTGAATCATTACGCTCAAGCAGGCTGCCCAACAGCCCGCTGATCCCGGCAACTCGTCCGTTGGCCACCACCATTACGCTGGCGGCCAGGCCGATCAGCGCTCCTCCCGCGAGGGCAGACCAGGGGGTGAAGTGAAGAGAATCAAACACCATGGCAACTCTCCGTACAGACAAAGAGCGGCACTAAACCACTCTTTCCGTATTGAGCATAGGGCTACTTTGGGAGGGCTGCGGGTGCCGGGCTTTGCACTATCACCAGCGTCTGCGGTCGTAATCTTCACTGGGCTGCGCGCAAAGGTGCCGCCGCAATTGTGGAGCTGCAATGAGCCAGGACGTCCTGACCACCGAAACCAATCGCCGCCAGTTGCAGCAGATTATCGCCGGCCTGTCCGATGGGGTGATTCTGCTGGAGCTCGACCAGACCATTCTCTGGGCCAATGACGCCGCGCTGGCCATGCACGGTGTCAGCGAGATTGGCGAGTTGGGGGCCAATGCCGGGGAGTACGCCCAGCGTTTTGCCTTGCGTTATCGCAACAATCATCCGGTCGCGATCGAGAACTATCCGATCAGCCGCGTGGCCCGCGGCGAGACGTTCAGCGATGTGCTGGTGGAGGTGACGCCGGTGGAAAACGACGAGCACACCTGGGTTCACAGCGTGCGCAGCATGGTGCTGGCGGACCGTGCCGGTGAGCCGGAGTCGTTGGTGTTGATCATGAGCGACGTCACCGACTGGGCCAGCGCCGAGCAGCGTTTCGAAAAAACGTTCAACGCCAACCCGGCCCCGGCGGTGATCTGCCGCCTCAGCGATTTGCGCTACATCAAAGTCAACCAGGGCTTCGTGGACATGACCGGCTATGCCCGGGACCAGGTGATCGGCGCTTCGACCTATGAACTGGATGTGCTGGAACGTGCCGAAAACAAGGATTTGGCCAAGCAGCGTCTGCGTGACGGCGCGACCATTCCGCAGATGCAGGCCGAGCTGCAATTGGCCGACGGAGGCAGCAGGCAGGTGATTGTTGCCGGGCAACCGCTTGAACTCAACGACGAAGCTTGCATGCTGTTTTCCTTCGTCGACATGGAGCTTCGGCACAAGGCCGAAATCGCCCTGCGCCAGAGCGAGGAACGGTTCGCCAAAGCGTTTCGCCTCACTCCGGTGCCGATCCTGGTGTGCCGCGCCGCCGACCAAGTGGTGATGGACGTCAACGAAGCCTTCCTCGGGTCCCTGGCGTATCCCAGTGATGAGGTGCTCGGCAAGACCGTGGCACAACTCGGTTTCATCGAGGAAGCGGGCGCTCGCACGCGACTGTTTACGGCTCTGGAGAAAGCCGGGCGGGTGGATCGTGTCGATGTCAGGGTGCGCAGGAAGGATGCCGGGCTGATTGATTGTGCGGTCTCGGCGGACACCGTGAATATTCAGGACGGCTCTTGCTACCTGCTGGTGTTGATGGACATCACCGAGCGCAAACGCACCGAGCTGGAGTTGGTGTCGGCGATCGAAGAGGTGATGAAAGATGCGTCCTGGTTCAGCCGTACGCTGATCGAAAAACTCGCCAACGTGAAAAACGTCAATTCACCGCAGTTGCCCAGTGTGTCGTTCACCGACCTGACCGCCCGGGAGCGCGATGTGCTCGGCCTGATCTGTGAAGGCCTGGCCGACAAGGAGATTGCTGCGCGTCTGAAACTGGCACCCAATACGGTGCGCAATCATGTGTCGACGGTGTACTCCAAGCTCGACGTGCATAGCCGTAGCGAGGCGATTGTCTGGGCTCGCGAACGAGGTCTGTTCTCCGGCGTGAAGCGGACCAAGGGGCAACGTTAAGGTGCAAATGCACCAGTGCGGGTGGTGCAATTTGATGTGTTACCCGGATGGGGCTTTTTTCTAGGCTGTCAGGGTGCGATACGTGGCTTCGGCCCGCTGTTGCGTCCCTTTCAATGCAGCTATAGGAACAGCCACATGGGTGCGAACAAAACAAACGGGCAGTCGATTTTGCGCTGTCGCCAAGGTGAGTCGGGATGAGTTATCTGGCGCAATTGCGTACGCGATTGGAGCGGAGCTTTTCGCCGTTGGCCTGTGATTGTGCGCTTGCCGGAGATAATTCGTTGACGGTGAAGCTTTACCATCCGGCGACAGGGCAGGTGGATCTGGTGGTCAGCGGGTTGAACGTGGCGACGCTCCGGACGCCGGAGGCAGTGGCGGCGTTGATTGAAGAGCTGCGCTATGAGCTTGAAAGCAGTGGCTTGCATCGATCCTCCGCTCTTTAGATGTCATATCCCCCGGCTTGCGGTAATGGTCGTTGTCTTTCTGGCATTGGCGGGTAGCTAAGCTATAAGGAATGCGAGGGTATTTCTTTTCTGTGACAGGGCCGCGGGTTCGCGGGATGGTTTTCGAGTCGCGGAAAATGTCGATTACTTACCGCGGGTCAGCCTATGAACAATTTTGGGAAATGTGCTTTTTCACCACTGTCGCTCGCACTTTGCGTGGCGATTCTGGGTGGTTGCGCCAGTCCGCCGCCTCCACCCCCAGCCGTACCGCCACCGACACCGGTTCGCACCTGTTCGACCACCGAAAGCACCGATGTACAGGGTGATATGAGGGCTGAAGGGCAGGTGACCCGAACCACGACCCTGACCCGTTGCGTCACTCAGTAAACCGGGTCTGGTGTACCGCCAGTAGCACGTGCAACTGGCGGTGTATGACCTGAGCGTCGGTTCAGACTTCCTCGATCCTGACCCAGCGCGACTCCCGTGCCGCCAGACGAATCGCCGTCGCCAGGCGTTCGACTTCCCATGCCTGCTCGAAATCCGTGCCGTCCTGGCCGAGGCCGGCCAACGCCATCACCAGCTCATGCACTTCAAGGGTCTTGAGTTCGTTGTAACCCAACTGGTGCCCCGACGCCGGGCTGAAGGCGGCGTAACCCGGCAAATCCGGCCCCGCCAGCAGCCGTTGGAAACCGCCTTGCCCGGCACGATACAGCCGCAGTTCATTCAAGCGTTCCTGATCGAACGCCAGGGTGCCTCGGGTGCCGCTGATTTCAAAACTCAGGTGATTCTTGTAACCGTGTTTGAGCCAGCTGCTGCTGAACGTCCCTCGCGCGCCATTGGCGAACCGCAGCAACGCGTGGACCTGATCGTCGACCGCGACCTCGCGTCGTTCCTGACCACCCGCCGTCACGGGGCGTTGCGCATGTACAGTTTGGGTATCCGCGCACACCGCCTCGACGTCGCCCAGCAGATGGCGGGCCATGGCCAGCAAGTGACTGCCCAGGTCCGCCAGGGCGCCGCCGGCGTAATTGGCGTCGCAGCGCCAGGACCAGGGTGAAACGGGATCGGCCATGAAGTCTTCGCTGAATTCGCCCTGGAAACTGATGATCTGCCCCAGCGCGCCGTTTTGAATCAAATCCCGAGCCAGGCCGATGATCGGGTTGTGCTGATAGTTGTAACCCACCCGCGTCACCACGCCAGCGGCTTTAGCGGCAAGGCGCATGGCACTGGCCTGCTCGAGACTCACCGCCAGCGGTTTTTCGCAGTACACCGGTTTGCCGGCGGCGAGGGCAGCCATGGCCATGGGGTAGTGCAGATGATTGGGGGTGGTGATGGCGATCAGGTTGACCTTCGGGTCATCGATCAGCTGTTGCCAGTCGCTGTGAGCAGCATCGAAGCCCCAGGCGGCGGCGCAGTGGCGGGCGCGCTGCGGGTCGGCGTCGGCAAGGGCAGCGAGTTTGAGCTTCAGGGGCAGTTCAAAAACCGCGCTGACATTGCGAAAGGCCAGGGCGTGGGCGCGGCCCATGAAACCTGTGCCGATGAGTCCGATACCGAGTTCGCGCATAGCCGGGGTCCTTTGGATTTTTATTTTCAGGAGGGCTATTTATGGAATAAAAATTCTCAATTTGCAATAAAGTGGAATAAATATTCTTTTATTGGCGAGGTCAGGAGGCGCTGAGAATGGCTACACCGCCTTGCGTCATTGCCTACAACAACGCCGGAATCTGCCGGCTTGTGCGTCTTGTTAGCGGCCTCTATCGTTTCCATGTGTGCAGATCAGCCACAAATCGCGGGCTTTGATGACGGGACAGACACCACAGACTATATTGGCCACTAATTAATCAAGTTTGAGCAATGCAACCAAGCTCGAATAGAGGTGGCTATGTCGAAGGATCTCGAAAAAACGGCCTATGTTTTTGTTGATGGTGACCGTCACGAAGCTAAGGTTGTACGTGATTCTGMAGGATTCCAGCACGGCGGCATTGTTCGGCTAACGAATGGCAAAATCGTTAGCGGTCGTACCGGTGCTGCCGGAATAAACGCCGAGAAGACATACGGACTTATCGCCGCAGCGGTTGCAAAGAGTGGATCAGGAGTAATGCTGGATATGGATAGAGAGGGACACAAAGCATCGACTGGGACTGGCTGGGTCATGGTTGGTTCTAACGGTAGCAGGCTATCAGCCGCCACTTGTGCTTCGGTACGTATCGATGAATACGCTACTGAAATGCTCAAGGATCCGGACAAGGTTCGGGAGTTCTTCAAACGTGTGAATGGCGAAACCAAGGCTCGCTGATGTATTGCATTTCTCCTTCTTTTGTTCTTGGTTTCCATGGGTGTGAGCGAGAAATTGGGGAGCGTGTGCTGGCTGGAGAAGCAACACTCCTTGATAGCACTAATGACTATGATTGGCTTGGTCGCGGCGCCTATTTTTGGGAAAACAACCCGCAGCGCGCGTTAAGTTTTGCGACCAATGCACAAAAACGGAGCTCTATCAAAAATCCATTCGT
This sequence comes from Pseudomonas sp. P1_A1, assembly GCF_056406935.1. NCBI lineage: Bacteria > Pseudomonadati > Pseudomonadota > Gammaproteobacteria > Pseudomonadales > Pseudomonadaceae > Pseudomonas > Pseudomonas sp. P1_A1. Next base: position 41,313 of record NZ_JBFTZE010000014.1, read on the forward strand.
GATTGGGGCAGTGATTGACTTGGGGCGTTGCCTGGATTTCACAACTGAGAGTGCGTTGCGTGAAATCCGTCAGACCTACCTCTGGCTTGAAGCCGCCTCAAAAGAAGAAGGCGGTCAACCTCTTAAGAAAAATAGTCAGTATCTACGTCGTTTGGATTGTCAGGTCATTGATGCGTTGCATACCTTCCGGGAGCTTACAGAGGCACCTGCGTATGATTCCGTTCGTTCACCATTCTGGGAGGGCGAATGTCTTTATCCTGATACAGACTTTATGCATGAAACGCATGTTCAGCTGGCGATCCGTAACGTAAAGAGTATCAAGGGCTATTTTAGAGTTCTGGATTTGACAGGTAAGCCGGTTGAGTTTGTGCGGGGTGAATAGTGCCGTCTCTGGCCCAGTCCCATCTATCAAACGATTACCTGACACCCGATGCATCTCAGAAACAGGCGAGAGTCTTCCACGAGTCCTCCGGTAAAACATCAAAGGCAACCCTGAGGCTGCCTTTGGTTTATTCGCAAAACCGAATCAGGACAGGAACCCGCCATCCACATTCAACGAAACCCCGGTCGTATAGCTGGAAGCATCACTCGCCAGGTACAACACCGCACCGGCCATTTCACTCGGATCTGCCACGCGCTTGAGCGGAATCTGCTGCAGCGCGGTTTGTAGAATCGCGTCGTTCTTCACCAGCGCCGAAGCAAACTTGGTGTCGGTCAAACCCGGAAGCAGGGCGTTGCAGCGAATGCCGAACTGCGCGCATTCCTTGGCGAACACCTTGGTCATGTTGATCACCGCTGCCTTGGTCACCGAGTAGATGCCCTGGAAGATCCCCGGTGAGATGCCGTTGATCGAGGCGACGTTGATGATGCTGCCGCCGCCGTGTTCGCGCATCAGCTTGCCGGCTTCCACCGACATGAAGAAGTAGCCGCGAATGTTCACGTCGACGGTTTTCTGGAAGGCGCTGAGGTCGGTGTCCAGCACGTTGCAGAACTGCGGGTTGGTCGCGGCGTTGTTGACCAGGATGTCCAGACGCCCGAATTGTTCGCGGATGGCGGCGAAGACCTGGGTGATCTGTTCCATCTCACCGATGTGGCAGGCAATGGCGGTGGCCTTGCCGCCGGCGGCGATGATCGCGTCGGCGACGTGTTGGCAGCCGTCGAGCTTGCGGCTCGAAACGATCACGTGGGCACCTTGCTGCGCCAGCAGTTTGGCGATGGCTTCACCGATGCCGCGACTGGCACCTGAGACGAAAGCGATCTTGCCGTCGAGGTCGAACAACTGAGTCTTGGACATGATTTTTCCTTGTTATGGGGCCTGATCAGAGGCTGGATTTCTGAATGACCTGCAAGCTCATCTGCTCCAGCAGTTTGTTCATGTGAATGAACTGTGCGAAGCGTTTGTCCTGGGTCTGACCATGGAAGAAGCGGTAGTAGATCTGCTGCACGATGCCGGCCAGACGGAACAGGCCATAGGTGTAGTAGAAGTCGAAATTGTCGATCTGGATGCCGGCACGCTCGGCGTAGTAATCGACGAATTCGCGGCGGGTCAGCATGCCGGGGGCGTGGCTTGGCTGGCGGCGCATCAGTTGCACCGGTGCCGGGTCGTCGGCTTCGATCCAGTAGGCGAGGGTGTTGCCCAGGTCCATCAACGGGTCACCGAGGGTGGTCAGCTCCCAATCCAGCACGCCGATGATCTGCATCGGGTTGTTCGGGTCGAGGATCACGTTGTCGAAGCGGTAATCGTTGTGGACGATGCTCGACGTCGGGTGATCGGCCGGCATCTTGTCGTTCAGCCAGGCCTTTACCGCTTCCCACTTCGGCGCGTCCGGGGTCAGGGCTTTTTCGTAGCGCTCGCTCCAGCCTTTGATTTGCCGCGCGACATAACCTTCGGGTTTACCGAGATCACCCAGGCCATAGGCCTTGTAGTCGACCCGGTGCAGTTCGACGAACTTGTCGATGAAGCTCTTGCACAGGGTTTCGGTTTTCGCCGAATCCAGGCCCAGTTCCGGCGGCAGTTCGGCGCGCAGGATGATGCCCTTGACCCGTTCCATCACATAGAACTCGGCGCCGATCACCGATTCGTCGGTGCAGTGCACATAGGCTTTGGGGCAGTAGGGAAAACCGTCCCGCAGCTGATTGAGGATGCGAAATTCGCGGCCCATGTCGTGGGCGGACTTGGCCTTGTGGCCGAACGGCGGCCGACGCAGGACGAATTCCTGTTCGGGGTATTCCAGCAGGTAAGTCAGGTTCGACGCACCGCCCGGAAACTGGCTGATCACAGGCAAGCCACTCAGGCCCGGAATGTGCGCCTTGAGGTATGGATCGATCAGGCTGGCATCGAGTTCTTCGCCGGAGCGGATACGGGTGGACTGGTCAGTAAGCGCCATGCTTATCCCTTCTGCTTATTTTGGAGGCCAGACATCATTGGCTAATCTAATGGCGTGCTGGGGTGGCCACAAGCGCGGCACGGTCTTATAGGTTAGCGTGTTGCCGGATAATCAGCGTTCCTGATGTGCGCGAACAGGCGCGGCGGGCTATGGTTCAGGGAGCGTAGCTTCCAGGAAGGAGATTCGACATGGGCTGTCCGCAAGTTTGCGCCACCGCGACCCTGCAATGCAGTTTCGGCGCGGCGCCGGCGGTACTCAACGTGCTGCCGGTGAACCGCACAATGACCGGGGGCATGCCGGCGGCGAACATCATGGATCACATTCCGCTGGTGAACGTCATGCCGTTCGGCACCTGCATGAGCATGGCCAACCCAATGGTCGCGGCCGCCACCGCCGCAGCGCTTGGCGTGCTGACGCCGATGCCGTGCATCCCGGCCACCGCCACCCCGTGGATCCCCGGCGGCGCGCCGACCCTGCTGCTGGGCGGCATGCCGGCCATCGATGCCAACAGCACCTTGATGTGCAACTGGGCCGGCGTGATCAAAATCGTGATGCCGGGGCAAATGCAGATGCTGATTCCCTGATCGCCCACAACAGAGCTTAGGCCTGCTCGGGATCGCTCCAGCGCCTGAACCACCAGCGCACTCGTGAGATCGGCTTGCCGTCGGCATCCAATGGTCGTCCGTCGCTGGCGAAGCCCTGTTCCGGTTCCAGCAATTGACCGTTGAGATACCGAGCCTCGACGGCCGGCTTGCCGTTGGGATGAAAGCGTTGATAGCGCCCGTCACGCACACCGTCGCGGTAAAACTCGACCTCCGCCAGTTGCCCATCGGGAAAATAATTGAACGCCTCGCCATGCAACAGCCCTCGGCGATAAGTCGCCTTGCGCTGCAGACTGCCTTCGGGGGCATAGAAACTGGCAACCCCCTGCAGCTTGTCACGCACAAACGGCAACTGCGCCGAGACCTTGCCATTGGGGTGGTAGAGCAGGGTGGTGCCTTGCAGCTCGCCTCGGTTGTAGTGCAAATCAGCCTGCGCGCGCCCGTCATCCTTGATGTGCAGCGCACCGTCGAGCTGGCCATCGAGCAAGCGCCCTTTGAGTTGTTTATCGTTCTGCTGCAAATCCAGCGGTGTGATGGCCATGGGTTCTCCTGATCAGTTGACCTGCACCAGACCACCCTTGATGGTCAGCATGCCGCCACCATCCACGGTCTGCGAAGCGGCGCCCTTGTTGGTCAGGCTGATCCCGGCATCGTTGGTCATGGTCGTACCGGCCTTGTTCTCCAGCGAGGTGCCAGCCTGATTGCTCAGAGAGGTCCCGGCCTTCTGACTGATCGAAGTACTGGCCTCGGCCGCCAGATCGGCGCCGCTCTTGATCGAGAAACTGCCGCCGCTTTGCAGGGTCAGGCTGCCGGTCACTTTGATGGTCAGGTTGCCGTCTACCGTCAGGCTGTAATCACCGGTGACCTTGTGCGTGTAATTGCCGCCGGTACTGTGGGTCTGATCAGCGCCCACGGTCACCGTGCGGCTGTCTTTCACATCGAGCGAGTCGCTGCCGGTCTGGATGGTCACGCTGCGTTTGCCTTTCTCCAGGGTCACGGTCTCGTCACCGTCCTTCACCGTGCGGGTGCGGGCGTTCTGTACGGTCAGGGTTTCGTCATGGCCGACTGTGGCGGTGGTGTCGTTGAGCACGTTGATCTTCAGGTCTTTCTGCGCCTGCAAAAACACCTCTTCTGCATCCTTCTTGTCCTCGAAACGCAACTCGTTGAAACCGCCGCCACCCTTGGACGATTGGGTCTTGATCCCGGACTGGGTCTGATTGGCCGGTAGCGCATAGGGTAGGGCGTTATCGCCGTTGTAGACGCAACCGGTCACCAGCGGTCGATCCGGGTCGCCGTCGATAAAGGTCACGATCACTTCCTGGCCGATGCGTGGCACGAACTGCATGCCGAAACCCTTGCCGCTCCAGGGCAGCACCACCCGCACCCAGCAGGAACTGGCTTCGTCGTTCTTGCCATCGCGGTCCCACGGGAACTGCAACTTGATCCGGCCGTATTCGTCGGTCCAGATTTCTTCGCCCGCCTTGCCGACGACAATTGCCGTTTGCGGGTGCATGCGCGGTTTGGGGGTGATGCGTTCCGGGCGGTACGGCGTGGCCTTGGGGATTGCCTCGAAGCGATCGCGATAGCTGTCGTGACTGGCTTCGTGAGTGACTGCTGTCACCACCCAATCGATATTCAATGTCGGGTCATCATGCCCAGCCAGGGTGAACCAGTGCCCCGGCACCAGCCAGCGGCAGTCGCTTTCACCGACAAAGCGTTTCTCCTGACTGCGCAAGCCGTCGACCCGCTGCTTGGTCAATGCATCGCCGCGCGCCTTGGCGTTGTAACCGCCCGGATGCTCGTACATCGAACGCGGCCCGGCCACCGCTTCGGCCTGGCCGTAGAGTGACGTGGTCGGTGTGGTGAACTCGTAATCCGTCGCCCGGTACACCCCGGCCACCGCCTGCACGCAGACCTGTCCGGAACGAATGCCATGCAATTCACGTTCGCCCAACTGCTGACCGAGATAGCTCACCTTCGGCCCGTTGGGGATCGGTACGAACGCCTCGTTGCTGTCGCCCAACACCAGCGTGTGCTTGCCATCCTCGTGGGTGAAGAACCAGAAAATCCCGTCTTCCTCCAGCAACCGTGACACGAACGCGAAATCGGTTTCGCCATACTGCACGCAGTATTCGCGTGGGGTGTAGCTGCCGGTGAGTGAGAGCTTGAAGTCGGTGAAGGCGTGGGCCTTGAAAATCGTGGTGACGATGTCCGAGGTGCTGAGGTTCTGGAACACGCGATTGTTGCTGGCCAGGGTCAGCCACCAGAGCCATGGCCTTAATACAAGCTGATAGCGTTCGGCGGTGGCGTCGGCGGGGAGTTGGCGGATTTCGGCGACCAGAGCGTCCATCGGGCGGCTGAGGGCGTCGTTGTGCAGGGTGGTGGTGACGTGGGTAGCGATGGCGGTGGTGAGGATGAGTGAGGTGCCGTCGTTGAGGCCGTTCAGGATTTGCGAGCCCAGAGCGTTCAGGGTTTCTTCGCCGAATAGCGACTCAGGGTAAAGCGCCGACAGCGAGGCGGCGGTGAGGGAAAGGCTGGTGTTGCTGTCGGTAGTGCGGGGCATCAAGCGACCTCTTTTCAGGTTCTGACATCAAAAAGAATAGGGCGATGATCGGGGCCGCTCATATCAAACACGGTGTCCAAGTGGGTGATGTCAACCGGGACGACTTGCACATCAACCGAAGCCAGTACCCAGTCCAGGATTCCGCCCTTGCTTTGGGTCTGTCGACCTCCCCAGCATTCGTATGCGAGCCCTGCTGTATCGAGTTGCCCGACATTTTGATATTCCATATTCAAGTCGCCCGTGGCGACCCAGTTCCCACCTAGGGCGGTACAGGATTTGAGTTGGCTTTTGGTCAGCCCGGTCTGGCCTGATTTGAAATGCGCCAGAAATACATAACCGGTGTAGCCGTCCACACCGGCAGCTTCGACGGCAATCAGATCCCGATTCAAACCATGCAGACTGCCTTGACTGCACACTTGCAACGCTTCAAAACTTTTGACCATGACGATGTAGCCGTTTGAGTAGCCACCGGTGAAAGGGCAAACGCGGTAATGGGGATAGACGCTGGCCAGGTATGACGCGTAATTGTCCGTCTGGGCTGAATGTATTTCGCATAGAAAAACAATGTCCGCGTTCCAGTCATCGCCTGAACAGCACTTGCTGATAAAAAACTCAACTTGTGCCTGCTTGTCCAAAGTCGAGGATTTTCCGTTTTTCTCGATGTTGAAACTGGCGATTCTCATGTTGCAATGCTCCTGTTTTTTCGACAAAAAGACGGCGGCGTTTTTTCATCAAAACAAACGGACAATCTTTACGGGCCGACATTCAGGTTAAGGGCAGCCTCCACGCCAACGGTCTGTCGGATAAAGTGAGTTTTCTGTTCGCCAATATTTTTCGCTTGAAATGTGTCGGGCCTGTCAGAGCTGACTAATTCATTTTTTCGATATACGCCGGTGGTATTGGTATCTACGTGAACCAGTGCACCGTTCTCTTTAAGTGAGGCATGCTCTAAAAAAGGATAGACTTCGTTTGAGATGATGATGTGCAGATCAAGTCCGGCCGGTGCTTCAGCTTTCAACAAGCCATGTTCATGTTCTACACAAATCTCTACGCCTATTGTCAAACCCTTATGCTCAAAAACGGCGCTTCCGGTACTCATTGGGAAATAACCAGACTCTGATCCCGATCCGATTACATCGAGGCTACCTCTGTCTCCAAAGGCCTCGTACTTTTTGCGCCAGATTTTTATTATTTTTCCGGCCAAATAAATAGGGGCGACGTTGTAGCACGGGCGAAATAATCTGTCCGGCCGTTTGCTGATGAACGCCTGCGTGGCCTCAAGCTCTGTTTTTAGTGAGGCGTTTTGCCGGGTCGCATTCGGGCTGACGCTATTTGTTCGTTTGACCATTTCGTCTGTATAAATCATGTGTGGAGCGATGCTGCTTCCTACTTGAGGTTCTATCGCGAAAACGGTGATGCTGCCGGGAATAATAAGCCAGTCCGGGCGGCTTTTACTGATTAAGGTAAGTTGTTGGAGGATAGGAATTACTTCACTTATCTCATTGAAGTAACGGCCGTCGGAAGGGCTTGATATTTTTTTACCGTGTTGTCGTGCCAGGAAATGCTCTGGACATATTGCTATTTTTACCTCGGGTTGGGGGTGGCCGCTTCCAGCGAACGCAATCTCGGCGTTGTTAATCATTTCTTCAATTTGTTGGACTCGTATCTCAGGCTGAGAGTACGATTCGTCGGGAACACTGTCACCTTGTTTTCGAAAAGGATGACGCTGCATGAGGGCAAAGTAGCAAGTGGTCATCTGAGCTCCTGATATGTACGTAAACATTCATCTTTTTAGTCGCTTTCGACAGACTGAACAGGGACCGGTTTATTTAGCCCCGGTTTGCCACACATGTCGCCGTTCTCAATCCATGAAATCAGCATCATCATCTTCGGCTGGGGGATTTTCTTCGGCAAAGGTTTCGGCGATGGCGAGCGCATCACCAGCGGCGAAACTGAATGGCCCGGCAGCAAATGCCCGAAGGTGCAGGGTCTTCGCCGCCTGAAATTTTTCAGCGCTTGCATCTGCTGTGCGATTGGCTAACGACCACGTGGCAAACGGGTTTTTCCCTTTCGCCCGACCTAATGTATTTTTTATCGACTGGGTAAGCAGTAACCCGCTCAATATGGCGATGTGTTCATGGTAAATGTGATCCAGGTCGTCCTTGTATGGTTTATTAACTTCGGTTAGCAGGGCAGGCGCGCGGCCGATCGCGACGGTCTTGATCGGCGTCTCGGGAACGATGGCCTCAAGGTTCTTCTTGATTTGATAAAGGCTAGCGCCACTGTCGACAAAGTCGAACACGACAATGGGTTTGTTTTTTGGCAATGTGGCCAGTTTGCCGGTCAGGTATACCGTAAATGCGTCGGGGGCCGCGACGTTTGCCTTGATGCTGCTGACGCCGACGGATTTAATGATTGCGCCTTTCTGTTTCATCCGCCACTTGACCAGTTTCGGGCTGGCCCCCAGGGAGATGAAACCCGAACCTGGGTATCTGACGATCAAATCACTCGACAGCCACTCGATATCTTTTAACAGTGCGGTGCTGCGGAGCTTCATCAGCGGTTTTATCTGGTTGAACTGCTCTCTATCAGCCTCCCGGAACCACGCCGGCAGGTTGAAACCTCCAAGAGACATTACCTCGCTGACAGTGTCCGGTGGTTTTACGGCGGTGATCAGAATGCTATTGGATTCACGATCGTAGACGATGTACTTGGCCATGCCGGTTGTTCCTTCCTATTATGGTGTGCCTTAGCTTTGGCCCCAATCCCGAGGCCGATAGAGCACTCACTCCAACACCCACTCCGCCAACTTCCCCGTCACCTGCGTCATCAACACATTCTCAACATCCCTCGCACCCGCAGCACTGCACTTGGCCAACACCGCCTGCACAATTCCGGCATCGAACTCGAACTGCTTTCCGGTCGCAGCCTTGTAGCGCCCACGCAATTTCTCCAGCTTCGCCAACACAATTCCTTCCAGCGTCGCTTCATCCAGCGGCCGATATGCCACCACTGTCATGCGCGCCAGAAACGCCGGGCGAAAGGCTTTCAGTAGCACGTGATGCAGCGCTTCGTTGAAGGCATCGGTGCCCAGTTGCGCGGTCGGTGTGTCGAGTAGTAACTCAGCCCCGACGTTGCTAGTGGCGAGCATTACGGTGTTTTTGAAGTCCACCACCAGCCCGGTACCGTCTTCCATCACGCCTTTGTCGAAGACGTTGTAGAAGGCTTCGAGCACGTCCGGGTGGGCCTTTTCGATTTCGTCGAGCAGCACCACCGAATAGGGTTTGCGCCGCACCGCTTCGGTGAGTACACCGCCACTGCCGTAGCCGACGTAGCCGGGCGGGGCGCCTTTGAGTTGGCTGACGGTGTGGGCTTCCTGGTATTCGGAAAGGTTGATGCTGATCAGGTTGCGTTCGCCGCCATACAGCGCGTCGGCCAGGGCGTAAGCGGTTTCGGTCTTTCCGACGCCGGTGGGGCCGACCAGCAGGAACACGCCGACCGGTTTTTGCGGGTCGGTGAGGCCGGCGCGGTAAGCTTGCAGGCGTTGGGCAATGGTGTTCAGCGCGGTGCTCTGGCCCATCACCCGCAGACCCATGCGCTGGCCGAGGGTGCGCACGGCGTGGGCTTCGTCGGCGAGYATCTTGCCCACCGGGATGCCGGTCCAGCCGGCGATCACCGCGGCCACGGTTTTGCCGTCGACCTGCTCCGGCACCAGCGGATCGTCCTGGCGAATGGCATCCAGCCCGGCCTCCAGGCGCACCAGTTCGGCGGCCAGATGATCGATGCGGCTGTCGGTGGCTTCGTCCGGTTTGTCGTTGTCGGCGCGCTCGCTCAAGGTGAGTAATTCGCGACGGGTTTCCAGCAGTTCGCGCACGGCAATCCGTTCTTCGTTCCAGCGGGTTTCCAGTTCGCGAATGGCCTGCACGTTACCCACGGATTCGGTCTCCAGCAGCGTGATGCGTTCACGGTGATCGAGCCCGGTGGCCTGTTCGCGACGCAGGCGTTCGATTTCGTCCTTGAGGCTCTGTTGGCGATGGCGCAGGCTTTCCAGCGGTGGCGGCACGTCGTGCTGGCCGAGGGCGACCCGGGCACACGCGGTGTCGAGCACGCTGATGGCCTTGTCCGGTAACTGGCGCCCGGAGATGTAGCGGTGGGACAGTTTCACCGCTTCGTGGATCGCCGCGTCCAGCACCTGCACGCCGTGGTGTTGTTCGAGTTTCGCGGCCACGCCACGGAGCATTTCCACGGCGGTGATTTCGTCCGGCTCCTCGACTTGCACCAACTGAAAACGCCGGGCGAGGGCTGGGTCTTTCTCGAAGTATTTTTTGTACTCAAGCCAGGTGGTCGCGGCCAGGGTGCGCAACTCGCCACGGGCCAGCGCCGGTTTGAGCAGATTGGCCGCGTCGCTGCCGCCCTCCGCACCGCCAGCGCCAATCAGGGTGTGGGCTTCGTCGATGAACAGAATGATTGGTTTGTCGGCGCTGCGCACCGCGTCGATCACGCCTTTGAGGCGTTGCTCGAACTCGCCCTTGACCCCGGCGCCAGCTTGCAACAGGCCGAGGTCGAGTACCCGCAGGCTGACTTCCTGCAACGACGGCGGCACATCCCCGGCGGCAATGCGTAAGGCCAGGCCTTCGACCACCGCCGTCTTGCCCACCCCCGGCGCGCCGACCAGGATCGGGTTGTTTTGCCGACGCCTGAGCAGGATGTCGATGCACTGACGAATCTCGCCGTCGCGGCCGACGATGGGGTCGATGCGCCCGGCGTGGGCATCGGCGGTCAGGTCCTGGGTGAACTGGTCGAGCACTGAATCCTGTTTCGGTTGCGGATGGCTGGCACTGACCGGCCGCGTGCCGCCAACGTGTTCGCGTGAGTTTTCGGTCCACTCCAGCAAATTGCTGCGCAAGGCTTCCCGTGGAATTTTCAACAGCGACGAGGCACTATTGAGCAGCAAACTGCGACGTTCATCACGGTCGAGCAGGGCCAGCAGCAGCAAGCCGGAGCGGATGCTCTCCAGGCCAAGCACACTGGCCTGAACCACCGCATCTTCAAGCAGGCCGATGGTGTGCGCCGAGAGCGCCGGGGTGCGGGTGCTGCCGGATTTGAACAGTTCCAGGGCCTTGTTGATTTCTGCCGTCAGGGCATCGCGCTCCAGACCGAAACGCGGCAGCAGCCAGGCGAAGTCACCGCCCTCGATGTCCAGCAATTCAAGCAGCAAGTGCTCGATTTCGACGTAATGATGACCCCGTTGCAGGCAGCGCTGCGCGGCCCGTTCCAGGGCGCGGCGGTTGTCCGGGTTGAGGCGTCCGATCAGGCTGGCCAGTTCCATGTTCAGGTGATCTCCAGCTGACGAAGGCGGGTTTCGATCCGTTGCACGGCAAGGCTGGTCTGGCGTTGCAGGCCGCCGTTCCAACTGAGCAAGGCCGGGGCCTGACGACCGAGTTTCATCGGACTGGCACCGCGCACCAACAGCACCAGCGTGCAATCCAGGTCGGGGCCGAAATACAGCGCGCTGAGACTGGCCAGCGCCGGATGGGCTTCACCGTCCGGCAGAAACCGCGCCGCCTGCGCCGAGGTCAGCGGGCCGAGGGTCAGGCGGATGCCGGCGTGTTCATCCCAGACCCGAGTGCCGGCCACCGCGCTACGACCCAGTTGCAGGTTGCGCCCACCCGGTTGCAGGCGACTGCGACTGGCCGGCGGAATCTCCCGCCAGGCACCTTCATAGGCACTGAGCTCTACCGGCAATTCGAAGTGCTCACGCACGATCGCGGCGAAGCCGGCCAGGGAACGACGACCGTCGGCAAATAGCGCGCTGCACGCCAGTACCGCAGAGTCGGGTACGGCCTGCCGTTCCTGCAAGGCTTTGGGCAACAGTCCGGTCAGCGCCCGAAGTTGCGCCTGCACCGGCGACGCGCCGGGCGCCGTGAAGCCGACCGCAATCCGGTGTTTGCGCATCACCTTGTATAGCAGGCTGAGCAAGCGATGCTGGAACAGGTCGAGGAATTCGGCCGGGGCATAGTCCTTGGCGCGGGCCCGTTGTTGCAGCCATTCCTGATAGGCGTAGGGCAGGGGGCCATCGGGTCCGCCGAGGCCGAACACTGGCGTCGTGAGCGTCGGTGGCTGGCCCGTGTCCTGGGTCAGGCTTTCGATTTCGCTGGCGGAAAACAGCGGCGTCAATGGCCCGCGCAGACGCAAGGCTTCCGCTTGAGGGGCGGTGCCGCTGCCCAGGGATTCGGCTTGCGGGTGTTCGCGCTCCAGCAGCAACAATGCTTGCAGTAACTGGAACGCCTGCGGATCGCGCCGCAGCTTCTGACTCAGGCTCAGAGGGACAGCGGCATGCCAGCTTGGGGTTGCCATGTCTTGACCTCCTTGTCTGACTGGACCAGAACCGTGCGCACGAAGCGATTGGCCGTGGCATAAAGTGAAAAGAACTGCGCCAGCACCGCGGAAAACAACACCGCGCTGCTGCCGACGAAATGCTGCGGATCGAGTTGCAGCTGAACCTCCAGCCCATTGCGCCAGCCGCGCCACGCGTCTTCGCCGACGTGGGCGATCACTCGTTCGCAGCCGAGGCTCAACAAGCCGTCGATTTGCCGCAAGGCGCTGGCCTCGTCACGCAGGTTGTGCAACTGGAGGATTTCCTTGAGGGCATCCAGCGCCTGCGGCCCCTCGACCAGTGATAAATGATTGAGGGTCAGTTGCGACACCAGCCGCCAACGGGATTCGCCGTCCAGTCGCGGCAAACTCTGCGGGCTCGGCGGGTTGCGCAAACGGGCCCAGGCCACCGGCCCCGGTCGTTCGAAACCCAGGGGCGTGCCAGCGGGCAGGCTTTGGGCGAGGTGCCGGTTGGTGCACAGCAGTTCGGCGGTGAGGCTGTATTCGCTGGCCTCGGTCAGCGGATCGAGCCGGGTGTCCACCAGGCTCACCATCAGGTCGGTGCCCAGCCGATTCGGGGTCATGCCGCTGACCCGTCGCGCATGCCAATAGCACTGTTTGTCGCCGCCGATATGCTGGCTGCCGTAATACGCGGGCACCCGTTGCACGCCCTGGCTGGAGCTGGCGCGCATGGCGCGGATGCTGTGGATCTCGACGCTGTTTTCCCGGTGGCTGTCGGCGACCAGACGATACTCGCTGCGGGTACCGTCCGGGCGCAGGGGCTCCGAGGTGCGGGGAAACAGGTTGATCACCGGCGCGCAGCCCAGGGCGAAGTCGCTGGCCTGAAGGTGCAGGCGGTTGGCCGGGGCGCGGTCGAACACGATGTACAGGTACAACGTCTGGCTGTCGCTGGCGGCGCCGGCCAGTGGAATGTCGAAGAAGTTGAATTTGTCCGGGAACGCAAAGTACTCGGCGAGCAGGCGCATGCCTGGATGCACGCCGTCCTCGTCTGGCAACAGCACTTCGTCGCTTGCAAAGCCAACGATCTGCGGCAACCCGCTCAGCACGACGGGTACGCTGCCGACTGGTCCGGCCAGCACCTTCACGGCATGGGCGCCGAGCAGGTCATACAGGCAGGCGTTGATCACCGGCGAGGCGGCCAGGTGCACGCGCAATTGTTTGATGGCCAGCGTCGACCACTGGCTTTCACCCAGGCAACGCAGGCTCAGGCGCAGGGCCGAACGCGCTTGCGCCACACCGGTCAGGGCCTGGGCTTCGTCGCTGCCCAGCAGCAGCGCTTCGTTGATTTCCACCGGCCACAATCGAACCGCGGCGCTGGTGCGAAAGTGGATGCTCTCGCCTTTGCTGGTAGTGACGAACAGCGGTGTGTCCCGTGGCAACGGATAACCATCGTTCAGGTTGCCCTTGCTCGGGTCCGGCTCGAACTGCACGATCGCGCAGGACGGCAACGGCCGCATGGCCAACGGGTACAGCTGTTCGAGCAAGGCGTCGCTGAACTCGGCATAGTCGTCATCGAGCCGTCGTTGCAGGCGTGCGGCGAGCAAGGCGAAACCTTCAAGTAGCCGCTCGACATGTGGGTCGGGGCATTCACCGGGGGACAGTTCCAGGCGTCTGGCGACCTTGGGATAACGCTCGGCAAAAACGCTCCCGGCGTGGCGCAGCCAAGTCAGTTCGCGTTGGTAGTAATCGAGCAATTGCGGGTCAATCGAGTCGCTCATGACGCACCTCAAGGCCATGGCTGGCCTGCTCGATGACAAAGGCCACGGGCCAGTGCTGCTGGCCACTGCGCAACTCGCCCAGTAGCCGAATGCTCAGTTGCTGCGGATGGCCGGGGACCGGATTGACCTGGACCTCGCCCAGTTGCAGGCGCGGTTCGAAATGGCTGATGGCCTCGCGCACTTCCCGCGCCAACTGACGACGGTCATCGCTGCGCTGCTGTTGCAAGGCAGTCCAGTCAGCGATGCCGTAGTCGAGAATGCTCGGCGGGGAGGTCAGCGGACGTGAGCCGCGTCGGGTGTTGAACAGGCGCAGCAACTCCGTGTGCACAGAGTCGAGCAGCCCCTGGCGATCGAACGCCTGCACGGTGCCAGCCTCGCTGGCGGCGAGGCGCTCGAACAACGGTGGGAGCATGCCGGTGTCTGCCATGGCCGACGCGTCCGCTTACTTGGCTTTGATGAGTTTGTTGGCGGCCATGTCCCAGGTCGAGGCGGCCGTGCCTTCCTTGGTGCCGTCGTCTTTCTGGGCGGTGAGCTCCCACTTGATCTTGGTGAAGTTCAGGGAAATGGTTTCCACCGGTTTGCCACCCGTGCCACCACTGACGCTGACGTTGGACAGCACCACGTTGGTCAGGGTGTAGATGATGAACGGCATCAGCTGGCCACTGCCTTCGGCGGCGTTGCGGCCGATGGTGATCTTGGCTTCGGGGATTGGTTTGCCGGCGCAGCAATATTCGTTGAGGGAAGGCGTCGAGCTGTCGACGAACTTGGTCAGGGTGAATTCGCCGATGTGCGGCTTGCCGGAGGTGCGCTCCGAGTTGCTGACATCGTTGGTCACCTGCATGGCCACGTTGTGGCTGTAGGACATGACTTCGATCTTGTCCTTGTAACCCTCGAGAAGGCTATCGCCTTTGATGTCGCCGCCGAGGTCGAGAATGATTGCATCCATCGCATGAAACTCCTGAAAGTAATCGTGCTAGATAAGCAGGGGAATCCCGCCGGGTCGGCCCCGGCGGGAGGCGGGTCAGGCGGCTGCCGGTGGCGGCAGGGTCGCGACCAGGCGGATCGACGCGGTCAGTTCCTCAAGCTGGAAGTGCGGCCGCAGGAACACCGTGGCCTTGTAGGCTCCGGGCTTGCCGGCGACCTCGGTCACATCCACCCGGGCTTCACGCAACGGGTACTGCGCCTTGATTTCTTGCGGCGCGTTATCGTTGATCAGCACGTAGTCGGCGATCCAGTTATTGAGGTAGGTCTGTACGTTGTCGCGGGTCATGAAGCTGCCGACTTTGTCGCGCATGATCACCTTCAGGTAATGCGCGAAACGCGAGGCCGCGAGCACGTACGGCAGCATTGCCGAAATCCGCGCGTTGGCGTTCGCCTCGTTGGTGTTGTAGACCTTGGACTTGTTGGTGGTCTGGCCGCCGAAGAACACCGCTACGTCGCTGTTTTTCTTGTGGCACAGGGCGATGAAGCCGAGGTCGTTGAGCTCTTTCTCGCGACGGTCGGTGATCGCCACTTCGGTCGGGCATTTGAGTGACAGGTCGCCGGAGGTTGTACGGAAGGTATGAGCCGGCAGGCCTTCCACCGCACCACCGCCTTCGGCACCGCGAATCGCCGCGCACCAGCCGTACTTGGCGAAGGCTTCGGTGATCCGTTGCGACAAGGCCCACGCGGCGTTGCCCCACAGGTATTTACCGTGGTCGCTGCCGTTGACGTTTTCGACGTAGTTGATGCCTTCCACCGGCGACGTGTCTGGGCCGTAGGGCAGGCGCAGCAGGAAGTGCGGCAGCACCAGCGATACGTAGCGCGAATCTTCGCTTTCACGGAACGAGCGCCACTTGATCAGCTCCTGGCTCTCGAACACTTTCGACAGATCCCGTGGCACGGCCAGTTCGGTGAAGCTGTTCATGTCGAACAGCCGTGGGCTGGCAGCGGCAATGAACGGCGCGTGAGCGGCGGCGGCGACGTTCGACAGTTTCTCCAGCAGGCCGATATCTTGCGGATGCCGGCCGAAGGTGTAGTCCCCCACCAGCAGGCTGAACGGGTGACCGCCGAAGGTGCCGTATTCCTCTTCGTAGATCTTCTTGAACAGTGCGCTCTGGTCGAACTCGACGGCTTTTTCCAGATCGTTCTGCAGCTCTTTTTGAGCCACGTTGAGCAGGCGCAGCTTCAGTCGGGAGCTGGTCTCGGTGTTCTTCACCAGCAGGTGCAGGCCGCGCCAGGAGGCTTCGAGTTTCTGCAGATCCGGGTGGTGCAACACTTCGTTCAGTTGAGCGCTGATCAGCTCGTCGATCTGGCTGATGCGATCGTTGATCATCGCCACGGTGTCCTTGTCGATGGCCATGCCTTCGTCGAGGACCTGAGTGGCGAATTCCGCGAGCATGTCGCGGGCGTAATCCTGCTGGCTGTCGTCATGGGCCATGCGGCCTTTGGCGATTATTTGGTCGAGCAGGGATAAGGTCTCGGTCGTACTGTCACTGGCTTGGCTTTGGGCGGCGGATGAGGCGGGCATGGCAAAATTCTCCCTGGGTGGATGAGCGATCAGGCTTGCGGTTCAGCCGGTGCTTCGCTGTCGCCAGCAGGAGCGGGGGCGGCGGTGTCCGGACGAGCCGACTTGATCTCTTGCAGTCCCTCGGTGTTGGCAATGACGTCACGCAGCAGCTTGTCCAGATCATCGTTGCCATCGAGTTTGGTCAGCAGGTCGCGCAGACGCTGGCGCGCTTCGAACAGGCGCCGCAGCGGAGTGACCTGCTCGACCACCTTGACCGGGTCGAAGTCATCAATGTGTTTGAAGTTGAGCTCGATGTTGAGTTTGCTGCCGTCGCCGCTGAGGGTGTTGTTGACCTGCAAGGTGGCGCGAGGGCCGATCGAGGCGAGGACTTCATTGAAGTTGTCGCGGTCGATTTCGGTGAAACGCCGTTCATTCAATTTCGGGAGTGGTTCGAGAGGCTTGCCGGAGAGGTCGGCAAGAATACCGACAACCAGCGGCAGTTCTTTCTTCTCGATCGCGTTGCCGATTTCGACGTCGTAGGTGATTTGCACCCGGGGTGGGCGAACCCTGTCTAGCTTGTGCTGAGTACTTTCTGCCATGGTGGCTGACTCCGATGCATGAGGCGGGTGCAATGCATCGGGAGGCCCGTTTCATCGCATTCCCTTACTGGACCGTAGGTTAGAAAGGGAGGGCAGAGGACCTGTCATTCCTTTGACGAACCTTCCACATTCGTCGTGCCGACCGAACTATCCAAGACGCTAGAACAGGTCTATAAAAAAGCAAACAAAAAGCATTTTTGGACCGTGTCGAGAAAAGGAAAATTCATTTTGTACGCACGTCTTTTTTCTTTGGTTCTGCTCTTGTCACTCGCCGGGTGTTCGTTGTTCGGGCCTCGCGTCGATCTCGATAACCTGACGCTGGACGTCGCACCCCGCGCCAACGATGACACCCCGATTGCGGTGGACTTCATTGCGGTGAACGACGTGGATCTGCTCAAGCAATTGTCGGGCATCACTGCCCGCCAGTGGTTCGCCGAACGCGAGCAGTATCAGCGCGACTACCGACAGTTGATGACGGTCTGGGGACTGGAGCTGGTGCCCGGTCAATTCATCGACAAACAACCCTTTCCGTTGGGGGGCAAGCGGGCGGCTGGACTTTTAGTCTTCGCCAGCTATACCACTCCCGGAGCGCACCGGTTGCGGCTGGACGATCAAAGCAACGCCTGGCTCAAGTTCGACAGTCGCGAGATGACACTGGTCAGCGATCACCCGAACTGAACACCCGCAACTTGTGGGAGCGGTGTTCAAGTCAGGCACCACAAGAGGTCGAAGGGAATCGTATGAGTCTGCTACCTGACGCGGTTTGCTGGCATGAGGGCATGCAGTTGCTGCCCCAGCATTTTCAGTTGCAAGGGCTGCGGGCCGAGGCGTTGGTGGCGCATTTCGCCCAAGCATGTAATCCGTGGTTCTGGGGCGTGACCCGCGTTGAATTCGATCCCTCGGCACTGAGCGCCGGGCTGGTGCGCCTGCTCAATTTGCAGGCGACGTTGCCGGACGGTTTGCCGGTCAATTTGCAGGCCGGTGTCGGGCCGATGCTGGAGCTCGACGTCAGTGACGCGATCGATGCCACGGACAATGCCACTGTCACCGTTTACCTGGCGGTCAGCCCGCTGTGGCGCGCCGGTCAGTTGCTGCCGCTCAAGGGGCGATTGCAGTCGGTGGTCGGCGATGCGCTGCCCGACCTCACCAGTGGCGAGTACCCGGAATCGATCACGGTGTGGCGTCCGAATCCGCGTTTGTGCACGCAACTGAACAAGGCGGATTCCGTCTGCCTGCCGCTGCTGAGAATTCGCAAGGAGGGCGGCGGTTTTCTTGCGTTGCCTTACACACCGCCGACGCCGTGCCTGTTGCCCGAATCGGTGATGGGCAGGCGCGTGGCGGGACTGTGTGCCAGGGCGCGGGAGAAATGCATGTTCCTCGCCGGACGTTTGCGCCAGGCGCAGCAGGCCGGCAATCAGGATGATTCGATGGAAATCCGGCGTCAGTTGACGGCGCTGTGGGCGCGGTTGCCGGAAGTCGAAGGCCTGCTGAACAGCCGCGTGGCCACGCCGCAGGCGCTGTATGGCTTGTTGCTCGGGTTGGCCGGCGCCTGGTCGGCGCTCGATCCATTGGCGGGGGTTCCGGCGTTCGCCCCGTTGGATTTTCTGGAGTTGCAGCGCGGCTATGAAGCGGTGCTCGACTGGCTGGAAAAGACCCTCGAACTGATCCGCGCCGGCTATCGCAGCCTGGCGTTCGAGCGCAACGAACAATCCTTCTCGATTCAATTGCCCGACGACCAGCCGAGCCAACGGCTGGTCATCGGTTTGCGCATGCCCAATGGCGCCAGCGAGCAGGCCGCCAGCGAATGGCTGAGCGGAGCGATCATCGCGTCGCAGCCGCACATCCCGTTGCTCAGCCGTCAGCGCATGAGCGGTTTGTCCCATCAGGCCATGAGTCGCAATGAGCAAGTGGCCTACGGCGTCGGCGACGATACGCGGTTGTTCGTGGTGACGGCCGAAGGCCAATGGTTCGACGGGCAGTTGCCGTTGCTGATTGCCGCACCGGCCTCCAGGCTGGCCAGCAGTCCATGGCAAGTGGTGTTGTTTGTGGCCCAGGCGAGTGAGAGTGCTTGATCAAGGAAGGAACGTCATATGTCTGAGGGGAACGCCGGGACAGGTACACGAGGCCTCAACGAAGCGCCGCTGAGCAGCGCTTTTCGCCAGGCCTGGCAGCAATGGTCCCAGGACTGGAGCCAGTTGCCCAAGGACAGCGAAGACGAAGCGCTGGTGGAAGCGGTGGTCGAACTCTCCACGCAAATCTCCCAACGACTGTGGCGAACGGCCTTCGCCAAAGTCGGTGACGCCGCCACCGAACAAGTCAAAGCACTGGTCTATGCCTTTGTCGCGCTGGTCGATGAAACCTTGCTGTTCACGCCGTGGCCGGGTCAGTCCACTTGGCAGGAAAAACCCCTGGAATCGCGAATGTACGCCAGCCGCCAGGCCGGCGAGCGGATACCGTTGGCGATCAAGGAACTGCTGGATGAGCAGCTTCCCACCACGCGCGATCTGGCCAATGTCTATTTGCAGTGCCTGGTGCTGGGTTTTCAAGGGCGTCTGCGGGGCGAACAGAATCAGGCTCAGCATGAAAAATGGCGCCTGGCGCTGTTCACCTTTGCCTGGCAGCACGAGGCGGAGTATGCCGACGTCAGTGCCCGGCTCGAACAACCTTCGGCGGTGGCGCCGCTGCAATTGCCGGTGCGTCTTTCGTTGCCCGATGGCTTTCGCCTGGGGTTGGGAATTCTTGCCGTGGTCCTGTTGCTGACCGGTTTGGGGCAGTTGTTCTGGCGTGACATTCGCCAGGAGCTCGAACCGGTCTTGCAACTGACCGATTCGGTGACCACCTCGGAGCAAGACTCATGAGCACGCTGGGGATTATCGGCCTGATCATCGTCGTGCTGTTGGTGCTGGCGATTGTTGCCGTGGCGGTCTGGTGGTTGCGCACGCAAAGCGGCGCGGCGATCCGCAGTTTTTACCTGGCGGTGCGGCAGATGGAGCAGGAGCAGGGCACCCTGGATCGTTACCAGATTCCCTGGCTGCTGATGCTCGGCAACGAGACTCAGGGCACGCAGTTGTGCACCCAGTGGCGCTTGCAGCCCACCGACAAACCGGGCTGGTTCGGTCGCTGGTGGTCGGACCCCGAAGGTGCCGTATTGGTGGTGCCCCAGGCGCTGTTTTTGCCGGATGAAGGCATGCACCTGCAACGGGGCGGTTGGTGGCGCTTGCTGGGGTTGATCCTGCGTTTGCGCAGTCAGCGTCCGCTGGACGGCGTGATCTGGACGGTGCCGATCAGTCGGCTGGGCAATGCCGAGCAGGCGGCGGCCCTCGGCCTGGCGGCACGTCGACGCTTCATCGATCTGTTGCAACGTTTTGGCTTGAGCCTGCCGGTGTACGTGGTCGTTACCGGCATGGAAGAGTTGCCGGGCTTTCAGGAGTTGATTAGCGCGCTGCCGGTAGAGGCTCGCGAACGTACGCTCGGCTGGTCCTCACCCCACGGGCCCGATGCGGTGTGGCAGGCGCAATGGAGCGATCAGGCGCTGGATCAGGTCAACCGGGCCCTGGCGGAATCGATCATCGAAATCGGCGCCTTGTCCGGGCAGTTGAGCGTCGATCTGTATGGCTTGCCGGAACGCTTCGAAGCCTTGCGGCGCAATCTGCAATCCGTGCTGGAACCGGTTTTCCAGGGTAATGCGCAAGGCGAGGCGCCACGCTTTCGCGGCGTCTATTTCACCGCCAACCAGCCCTCGGACGACAGCGCCGACGGGTTTTCGGCCTACGACACCGGCTTGCAGCAGAGCGCTTTCGCCCGGCAGTTGTGGCAGCGGCGGGTGGTCGCCGAGCGTGGTCTGGCCCAGGTGGTGCCGCGTCTGTCACGCCTGCGCCAGCGCTGGCAGCGCGTGACCGGTGGGGTGGCGCTGGTGATCGCGCTGCTCTGGGGCGCTGGCATGCTGTGGGTGTGGCAGGACTCGGAAAAGGATGCCCACGAGTTGTCGCGCCTGATGCAAGGGGCGCAGAAAAATTACGTGGCGGTCACGGATGAATCTCATCGGCGGGAGGCGACCCGGCGCAACGTCCAGGGTTTCTGGCGGGTGCTGGAGAAGGCGCCGCGCTGGCGCTTCACCTCGGTGGTGTTTCCGACCTCCTGGTTCTCCTCGCTGGATACGCAGTTGGAGAACGAGTTACGCCTGACCGCCCGCAGCCATTTGTTGCTGCCGTTGCGCGACCTGTTGAGCGCGGACCTGGCGCAACTCAAGACCATTCGCAACACCGAGCGACGGGGCAACGTCGAAAGCGAAGATCCGGCCCAATGGCAAAACTACGTCAAGGCCACGGAGCTTGTGGAGCGTGCGGTGAGTCTGGAGCAGCAGAACCAGTGGTTCAGTCAGGCGCTGAACAACACCAAGGCGCCGCTTGAAGACCTGGTGTTGCTGAGCAACAACGCCCTGTCGCTGAACCTCAACGCTGGTACGTTGCACCGTGCCGGTTTTTACAACCGGGCACTGCTGGATGCCGACAACAGTGAGTTGAAACCACTGGACCTGACCGTCGAGCGCGCGCAGATCGAGGAGAACTTCCTCGGGCTCATGGAGCGCTGGCTGGACCAGTATTTCCTTGCCGACAATTTTGTCCGCCAGGCCGGTTATCTGCGCTTGCACCTGGAGCGGCTGGAGGCCGGCAGCGGCAATTCCCTCACCGAGCTGGAAGATCTGCGGGCGTTGATCGACGACCTGCAAGCGCTGGTCGGCTTGACCAACTCGGCGTGGAGCCGGGGCAAGGGACAGGACCTGGTGCCCGGTTACCGGGCGATGATGGACAAGGTGCGCCAAAGCACATTGCTTGGCCCGCAGGTCGAACAGCAACTGGATCAACAGGCGTCGAAGTTGCAGCAGAGCTTTCGTGACCAGTGGATCACCCAGGCCGGGGCCAGGGACAATTTGCTGATTCAGCAAGGCAGCGGGCAACTGATCTTGCAGGAGCATGTGGTGCAGTTGAACAACGCGGTGCAGGCACTGTTCAAGCGCGATTTTGTCGCCATCGCCTTACAGGCGGATCAGTCCGACGTCCCGGATGGGCAGGGGCGCGGTGTTGATGGCGACGACCTCGACAGCGCGCTGAACTACTTCGCCAGCTACAAGAGCTATGCCGCCGAAGAGTTGCCGCGCATTCCCCCGGCATATCGTGGCGCGTTGCTGCAAGCGGCCGAAGGCGCGGTGGTCAAGGCCATGTTGTCGAGCCTGCGCGAGCACAATGCGCAGGTCCACAGTGGTGTCTTCAATGTGCAGGCCTCGCAGGCGATTGCCTTGCAAAAGGCCTTTGTCGAGGTGCGCCGCAGCGATCTGGCCACGCGTTTGCAAACCGCCTTGAATCGCCGCGCCTTGGCCGACATCGTCAGCGGTCTTGATGAAATTGTCGCCCAGCCACTGTTCAGCGGGCGCACCGAAATCAGCCAGTGGGACGGCTCGAAAAACTTCGGCCTGCAACTGTACGGCGCCAATGACGTGCAGGATCTGAAACTGAGCCTCAAGCAGCAGTTCAACACCATGCTCGGCATCACCGAACGCCGCACTTCGGCGCTGGAATGGCTGAAAGTCCAGCAACAGAACCTCTCGGCGCTGGATTACGAACGGGTGACGCAGTTCAGTGCGCTCAACGATGAACTGCTCAAATACAAAGAACAGAACCCCGCCAGTTCGCCAGCGCAGATCGAGCAGTTGGTGAGCCGCGACTTCATCGAAATGGACGTCGCGTCTTGTGGCCAGATCCTGCAAACCGCCAACCTGTCCGGTGGGCGCGGAACCTTGGCATTGCGCGCCGTGGATCTGCAACAAACCGCCATGCAACGCTGCCAGTTCCTGCAACAGCAGCAGGCTGCGGCGGCCTGGAATGAGCTGGCCAATTATTTCAACCAGTACCTGGCAGAGCGTTTTCCGTTTGCCAATGGCTTGCAGGCCAGCGACGCCGACCCGGCCCGGGTCCAGCACTTGCTGGAGCTGATCGACAAGCGTTTGCCGGTGGCGCAGGCCGGATTGGCCCTGAGCCAGACCCCGGAACGCCTGGCCGCCGAGAACTTTCTCAATCGTCTGAAGCAAGCCAGCACCTGGCTGGGGCCGATGTTCGTGCGCGACAAGAGCGGCGTGCTGGGGGTGGAGATGGATGTGCGTTGGCGCACCGATCGGGAGGAAGAGCGCGGTGCCGACCAGGTGATTGCCTGGGGCTTGAATGCCGGCAATCAACAGATCAGCTATCCCGGCGAGGCTCAGCAGAATCTGCGCTGGATGGTCGGCCAACCAGTCCGGCTGACCTTGCGTTGGGCCAGAAATGGCTATCAGCGTCCGGCCAACGATCCGTTACAGCCGAGCCTGGTGGTGCGGGATCTGGAAGCGGGTTGGGAGTACAGCGGTCCATGGTCGCTGTTGCGCTTGATGCGTTCGCACATGTCGGTGCAACGCCAACCCAGCATGGACTACACGGATTTTCCGTTGACCTTGCGCCTGCCCGTGACCACGCAGGCCAGCGCAGCGGAGCAAACCCTGATGTTTGTGCGCGTGTCGTTGATGACCCAGGGCTCGAAATTGCCGTTGTCCATTCAGCCCTTGCCGACCCGGGCTCCGCGTTCACCGTTCCTGGTGACGCGCTCGACCGCGGCGATTGAATCCCACGAGGAGGAGGGCCTGTGAATCAACCATCAACACCGTTGCCGGAACTGATTGCGCAACTGCTCGAACCGATCAGCAAGGAGGCGCCTTGTGGTCAGGATTTGCGTTATGAACCCGAGTTCGACCGGTTGCGCGAATTGCGCCGCGAGGATGACACCAGTTTGCCGACAGGGGTGTGGCAGTCGTCGATCAAGCGCGCCCAGTGGCCGGAGCTGGAAAAACTGGCCACGAGCCTGCTGCTCGAACGCAGCAAGGATTTGATGCTCAGCGCCTGGCTGGGGGAAGCCTGGCTGCATCAGGACGGGCTCGATGGGTTGCCGGGCAGCCTGGCGCTGGTGGCCGGGTTGTGCGAACGCTATCCCGAACACCTGCACCCACAGGCTGAGGATGGCGACCTGTCGTGGCGAGTGATACCGCTGGAATGGTTGGCTCGACGCTACGCTGAAGTGTTGCTGACCCGAGTGCCGCTGTTCGAACCGCACAACCACGAATTCGATGGTTTCTGTCTGGACGCCTGGCGCCGGCTGCAGTTGCAACAGGTGCTGGCCAACGACGGCAAAGCAGCCAAGGCCTCGGCCGAGAACGCACGCAACGAACAGAAGAAAGTTACCGAACAGATTCGCGCCACGCCGTTGTCATTCTGGCTGCGTAGCCAGGGCAGTCTGCTGCTCAGTCAGCAACACTTGCAGCGCCTGGAGGTGTGGAGCGACGCTTTTCTCGGAAATCAGGCCCCAGGCTTCAAGGCGCTGCAGGACGTGATCGACGCGTTGTTGACCCTGGTTCAGGAGTTTATCGCCATGCATCCACGAAAACCGACCCCGGCGCCTCCGGTCGCAACGCCAGTGGTGGCTGCATCGAGCCCCAGCCCGACCGCCGCGCCTGAAGTCCTTGCCGTGCCCCAGGTGTTCAGCGAGCCGGCGAATCGTGAAGAGGCGTACCGGCAGTTGCTGCTGATCGCCGAGTACCTGGCGCGCACCGAACCCCACAGTCCGGTGCCCTATCTGATCAAGCGGGGCGTGGAGTGGGGCAACAAGCCCCTGAGCGAGCTGCTGGGCGAACTGATCAGCGCTGATGCGGAATCCCGACGACTCTGGACACTGTTGGGCGTTCTTTAGTGATTGAGCCGGGTGGTTGTCGACGGTGGCGGTAACGCAATGGGCGTCAGTACCGGTTGACCGGAAAAAAACGCCGTCAGGTTTTTGCCGGCCAGTTCGACGGTGCCTTGGGTGGCCTCCGGGGACAATCCGGCGACATGCGGAGTCAGAATCACGTTGGCCAACCCCTTGAGGGCGTCCGGTACCTGGGGTTCGTGGTCGAAGACATCCAGCGCGGCACCGGCGATCCGCCGCTGTTCGAGCGC
This sequence comes from Pseudomonas sp. P1_A1, assembly GCF_056406935.1. Classification (NCBI taxonomy): domain Bacteria; kingdom Pseudomonadati; phylum Pseudomonadota; class Gammaproteobacteria; order Pseudomonadales; family Pseudomonadaceae; genus Pseudomonas; species Pseudomonas sp. P1_A1. The sequence goes on from NZ_JBFTZE010000014.1 coordinate 66,078, forward strand.
GGTGATCAGGTCTGCCGTGACGACCACGCTGGCTCGGGCGATGTTGACGAGGAATCCGTTGGGCCCCAGGGCGTCGAGCACTTGCCGGTTGATCAGGTGTTGGGTGCCGATCCCGCCCGGGGTGGCAACTATCAGAAAGTCTGATTGGCGTGCCAGCTCGGTAGGCGTCGAGCAATAGCTGTACGGCACATCGCTGCGATGCTGGCGGTTGTGGTAGCTCACTCTCATATCGAAGCCGTTGGCGGCACGTTTGGCGATAGCGAGGCCAACGGCACCGAGGCCGAGGATGCCTATGTGTTTGCCGGCCAGCGAAGGACGCATGATCTTCGGCCACTCGCCCCGACGGACGGCAGCATCTGCCCGAGGGATGTCACGAACCAGTGCCAGCAACATCGCCATGGCGTGGTCGGCGACGGAGGAGGCATTGACGCCGGCGCCGTTGGTGACAGTGATGCCCCGGTTGACGGCGGCCTGCAGGTCGACGTGTTCGTAACCGGCGCCGATCACGCAGATGATCTTGAGGTTGGGCAGGGCGGCGATTTCATTGGCATACAGGCCCAACGGGCCACGCGTCAGCACCGCATCGATCTGGCTGCCCTGGCGGGCAATGGCGGCAGCGCGCTCGGCCGGGGTTGGGGCCAGGATCAAATGAAACCCCTGATGTTCGAGAATCGGCAGGTATTCATTGATGGTTTCAACCAGTACCAGAACGGTTGCGGTCATGCTGGGCTCCTGTGGGCAGCGGAGTGTGGGGCTCGAACGTCGCGCCAGATTGCTGACTCCAGAGCAGATTGGCAATGGCCCGAGATCATAGGCTATTGGTTGGCAAGCACCTGTGCAGGCGTTGGCGATACCGGCGAGCTTCTTAGATACAACACTAGATCAGTGCGCGGCAGGTGGAGAGGATTTGTCCGCGATGAAATTGCCGTAGCAGCTGTCGAGCCTGCGAGGCTGCGTTCGGCTGCGCAGCAGTCGTAAAATCAGGCGCTGCGGTCTGTCAGGCACACCGTACATTAGGGCTTACTAAAGCGTGTCAGAAAACGACACATCACATACCCGCTGCCGACAGTTATTTTTCTAAAAGCGACAGGCCTTTGATCAGCTCCGCACAACCATTGCTCAGCTAAACCTTTGCTTCTGCTCGTTTATCGCGGAGAATCCCGCCCCTGTTTCGGCCGGAGCATGTCTGTCGGTTTTTTCCGACGCGTCCTGGCCGGGTGGCAAGTGACCGGAAAGCGGAGATCCGACCGGATGAATGATCAGGCCAATAGCGTCGACGAACGCTATGTAGCGGCGACACCAGCGAGCCTCGAAAGCTGGAATCGCCATGACACCACCTGGATGCTGGGCCTGTTTGGCACGGCAATCGGGGCCGGTACCCTGTTTTTACCCATCAACGCGGGGCTGGGCGGCTTTTGGCCGCTGCTGATCCTGGCGTTGCTGGCGTTCCCCATGACGTTTTACGCGCATCGTGGCCTGACCCGCTTTGTGCTGTCCGGTCGTGAAGGCGCAGACATCACCGAAGTGGTGGAAGAACATTTCGGCATTAAGGCCGGCGCGCTGATCACCTTGTTGTATTTCTTCGCGATCTTCCCGATCCTGCTGATCTACAGCGTGGCCCTGACCAACACCGTGGGCAGTTTCCTCGAACATCAGCTGCACATCATGCCGCCACCGCGCGCCGTGCTGTCGTTCGTGCTGATTCTCGGCCTGCTGGCGGTGGTGCGTTGCGGTGAGCAGGTGATCGTCAAGGCCATGAGCCTGATGGTGTATCCGTTCATCGTTGCGCTGCTGTTCCTGGCGGTGTTCCTGATTCCTCACTGGAATGGCGGCATCCTCAGCACCGCGTCCACGCTGCCTGAGTCGTCGGCGCTGCTGCACACCCTGTGGCTGGCGATTCCGGTGATGGTGTTCTCGTTCAACCATTCGCCGATCATTTCGGCGTTCGCGGTGGACCAGAAACGTCGCTACGGCACTCATGCCCAAGAGCGCAGCTCGCAGATCCTGTCCCGCGCCCACCTCTTGATGGTGGTGATGGTGCTGTTCTTCGTCTTCAGCTGCGTGCTGACCCTGTCGCCGGCGCAACTGGCGGAAGCCAAGGCGCAGAACCTGTCGATCCTGTCGTACCTGGCCAACCACTTCAGCAACCCGACCATCGCCTTCGCGGCGCCGTTGATTGCCTTCGTGGCCATTTCCAAGTCATTCCTGGGTCACTACATCGGCGCCAGCGAAGGCTTGAAGGGCTTGATCGTCAAGAGCGGCAAACGCCCGGCGCCGAAGACCCTGGACCGCATGACCGCAGCGTTCATGCTGGTGGTCTGCTGGATCGTCGCGACCCTGAACCCGAGCATTCTCGGCATGATCGAAACCCTCGGTGGCCCAGTCATCGCGGCGATCCTGTTCCTGATGCCGATGTACGCGATCCGCAAAGTACCGGCGATGGCGCGTTACCGTGGCCAAGCCTCCAACGTTTTCGTGACGCTGGTGGGCCTGGTGGCGATTTCGGCGTTGATCTACTCGCTCACCGCCTGAAGCCGCGGGCGATCAATCGGGGCTGCCCCGGTTGATCGCCCCCTTCGAATGCCCGGCCAGACGACCTTTGGTTCGCTGGCGGCAATGCTCGATAGCCGCAACGGCTTTTTCGCAGGCCTTGCACAGTGTGGCGGGCGCTGCGGCTTGCTGCGGTGCGAACCACTCGGGGCAGAAGCTGATCACCCCGTCCGGCGAATGCATCCATTGGCTGATAACGTGTTGAACCATCCCACCCAGGCCCTTTCTGGCGCGCAAGGCGTTAAGTGATGGCGCGCAGAGCTGGTCCAGCGCCAGCCGATGGACCTCGCGCAAGAACGGTGAAATCTGTACCGAAAGGTAGGCAATGCCGAACTTCTCCTGGGCCACACGTGCGCCCAACGCCCAAAACGAGCCCACCACCACGATATCCTCATGGCGCCGCGCTGCGATGTAGTCATAGGTCGGTTCGAGCAGGTGTGAGACCGCGTTCCACTGCTCTGCCAAAGCGCTTTTCGAGTCTCGCGGGCGGGGCGTGTCGTCGCAGGTTTGCGGGCCTAACGGCTCGAATTCCAGCCCGTACTGTTCGACGGTGGCTTTGAACGCCGGCAGGCTGCACAAGGTCGCGCGATGACCGCGCAGGTTCAGCGCATTGGCCAGGCCAATGAAAGGGAAAACGTCATCGGCCGAACCGATGGCGATCAGGATGACCCGCATGACTCCTCCTTGAGATAAGGCCCGTGGGGCCTCGTGGCACGCCGTCCTGGTGCCGACATCAGGCAAAGATAGCTGGGTAATCGGCGTCAGGCATAAAAAAACGCCGCTCATCTCACGATGGGCGGCGTTTTTTATGGCTTTGTAGCGTTAGGCTTGAACGACCGGGATGTTGGCGTTCGCAGCAGCTTCACGGAACTCGGCGATCTGGTCGAAGGACAGGTAACGGTAAACGTCGGCCGCCATGCTGTCGATCTTGCCAGCGTATTCCATGTACTCCTCGACGGTCGGCAGGCGACCCAGGATGGACGCAACGGACGCCAGCTCGGCCGAAGCGAGGTAGACGTTCGCGCCGTCACCCAGACGGTTCGGGAAGTTACGGGTCGACGTCGACACCACGGTGGAGTTCGGCTCTACACGTGCCTGGTTACCCATGCACAGCGAGCAGCCTGGCATTTCCATGCGTGCGCCGGCCTTGCCATAGATGCCGTAGTAGCCTTCTTCGGTCAGCTGGTGAGCGTCCATTTTGGTCGGCGGCGACAGCCACAGACGGGTTGGCAGCTGACCCTTGACCTGATCCAGCAGTTTACCGGCAGCGCGGAAGTGACCGATGTTGGTCATGCACGAACCGATGAACACTTCGTCGATCTTCTCGCCAGCAACGCTGGAGAGCAGACGGGCGTCGTCCGGATCGTTTGGTGCGCAGAGCACAGGCTCATTGATGTCCGCCAGATCGATTTCGATGACTTCGGCGTATTCGGCGTCGGCATCGGCTTCCATCAGTTGCGGGTTGGCGATCCAGGCTTCCATTGCTTGAGCACGACGTTCCAGGGTACGTGCATCGCCGTAGCCTTCGCCGATCATCCAGCGCAGCAGGGTGATGTTGGACTGCAGGTACTCGGTGATCGACTCTTTCGACAGCTTGATGGTGCAACCGGCAGCCGAACGTTCGGCCGACGCGTCGGACAGCTCGAAAGCCTGTTCCAGCGTCAGGCCTTCCAGGCCTTCGATTTCCAGGATGCGGCCGGAGAAGGCGTTTTTCTTGCCTTTCTTCTCGACGGTCAGCAGACCGTTCTGGATGGCGAAGTAAGGAATGGCATGAACCAGGTCACGCAGGGTGATGCCAGGTTTCATTTTGCCTTTGAAACGCACCAGGATCGATTCCGGCATGTCCAGCGGCATGACGCCGGTGGCAGCGGCGAACGCGACCAGACCGGAACCGGCCGGGAACGAGATGCCCATCGGGAAACGGGTGTGCGAGTCGCCACCGGTACCCACGGTGTCTGGCAGCAGCATACGGTTCAGCCACGAGTGGATGATGCCGTCGCCCGGACGCAGGGAAACGCCGCCGCGGGTCATGATGAAGTCAGGCAGGGTGTGGTGGGTGGTCACGTCGATCGGCTTTGGATAAGCCGCGGTGTGGCAGAAGGACTGCATCACCAGATCAGCGGAGAAGCCCAGGCACGCCAGGTCTTTCAGTTCGTCACGGGTCATTGGACCGGTGGTGTCCTGGGAACCCACGGTGGTCATCTTCGGTTCGCAGTAGGTGCCAGGACGAACGCCTTTGCCTTCTGCCAGGCCGCAAGCCTTGCCGACCATTTTCTGCGCCAGGGTGAAACCCTTGGTGCTTTCGGCCGGTGCTTCAGGCTTCTTGAACAGGTCGAACGGTGGCAGACCCAGTTCGGCGCGAGCCTTCTCGGTCAGGCCACGGCCGATGATCAGCGGAATACGGCCGCCGGCGCGGACTTCGTCCAGCAGAACCGGGGTCTTCATTTCGAAGGTGGTCAGGACTTCGTCGCTGTTGTGCTTGGTGACTTTGCCAGCATGCGGGTACAGGTCGATCACATCGCCCATGTTCATGTTGGAAACGTCGAACTCGATTGGCAGTGCGCCGGCATCTTCCATGGTGTTGTAGAAGATCGGAGCGATTTTGCTGCCGAAGCAGAAACCGCCAGCGCGCTTGTTCGGCACGTAAGGAATGTCGTCGCCGAAGAACCACAGTACCGAGTTGGTAGCGGATTTACGCGAGGAACCGGTACCGACCACGTCACCGACGTAGGCGATAGGGAAGCCTTGACCGCGCATTTCTTCGATCTGCTTCATCGGGCCGGTCTTGCCTTGCTCGTCCGGAACGATACCGTCACGGGCCATTTTCAGCATGGCCAGGGCGTGCAGCGGGATGTCTGGACGCGACCAGGCGTCTGGAGCAGGGGACAGGTCGTCGGTGTTGGTTTCGCCGGTCACCTTGAAGACGCGCAGGCTGATCTTGTCGGCCAGCACCGGGCGCTTCTTGAACCACTCGCCGTCAGCCCAGGATTGCAGCACGGCCTTGGCGTGAACGTTGCCGTTCTTGGCTTTTTCAGCCACGTCGTGGAAGGCATCGAACATCAGCAGGGTGTGCTTGAGTTCTTCGGCAGCCACTGGCGCCAGTTCGGCGTCGTCCAGCAGGTTTACCAGGGTCACGATGTTGTAGCCGCCCTGCATGGTGCCGAGCAGTTCAACAGCGCGCTTCTTGTCGATCAGAGGGGATTTGGCTTCGCCCTTGGCGAGGGCAGACAGGAAACCGGCCTTTACATAGGCGGCTTCGTCAACTCCTGGCGGAACGCGATTGGTGATCAGGTCAACGAGGAAAGCTTCTTCGCCAGCCGGGGGATTCTTCAGCAGCTCGACCAGGCCTGCAGTTTGTTCGGCGTTAAGCGGCTGGGGAACGATACCCAGTGCTGCGCGCTCTTCGATATGTTTGCGGTAGGCTTCAAGCACAGTTATTACCCTCATCAGTGGTCCCAAATGGGTGTCCGGGACGCTCATCCCGAAATTGCCGTACTCATGCGCTGCGTGGCGTTGTGGGCCGCTTAGCCAGAATTACCGGCAATTCCTTACAGAAGCTGCTTTCAAAGTTTTACGCCTGCAGAACGGGGAGCTGATGAGGGTTGGCGTTGGGCTTTTCCCCGCTGGAAAAACCCTTCGCCAACACCGCTCTGAAGGAACGACTGTGCTCGTGACGCTTTGAAAACAGCTTCTTAACGGACATTGGCGCCTTAAAAGGCTGGCTGATTCTACGGCAAAAAAATTTGAAAGGTAAGTTAGGTCCAAAACTTTGAGGGGTGATGAATGTTAGACAAAGGGCTAACATGCCGACCTGTTCTGCTTTCCCGTGTTTTGTCTACCTATGCCCAATCAGACCATCAAGACCCCCTGCGTCGGCCTCTGCTCCACTGTTTACGGTGATTTGGTGTGCCGTGGCTGCAAGCGTTTCCACCACGAAGTGATCCACTGGAACGGTTACAACGAGGAAGAAAAACGCGCGGTGTGGTTGCGGCTTGAGCAGCTGTTGTCGCAGGTGATGGCCGCCAAGGTAGAAATTTTCGATCCCGCGCTTCTAAGAATGCAGCTGGAACAGCGCAAGATCCGCTTTGTGCCGCATCAGTCGGAGTATTGCTGGGCTTATCAGCTGATCGCCCGGGGCGCGCGGGTCATCAATAACCTGGAAGCCTACGGAATGGTGCTGCTGCCGGAGTTTCGCGACTGGAACCTGCCGGAATTGCGCGATGCCATTGATCGGGAATTTTTCCTGCTCTCGGAAGCGCATTACCAGCGCTACATTGCGCCGGGGTTCCTAAAAGACGCCTTCGGCGGCTGATTGCTTAACCTGTGGCCTCAATGCCGGGTCACGATCTCTTCCAGATGATCCATGATCTCGTCCGGCTTGAGCACCAGCACATCGCTCTCCAGCGCATCGAGCACCACTTCCGCCGTATTCCCGATCAACGCCCCGGACAACCCGGTCCGCGCCACCGTGCCGATCACCGTCACGGAGGCCCCCAGCTTATGGGCCATAAACGGAATCAACACATCCGCCGGGCCTTCCTCGATGTGCAGGTGATCGTCGTCGATGTCGAACTCGGCCTGGAACGCCTGGCACTGCTCGCGGTAACGGGCCTCGATGGTTTCCTTGAGCTGCATCGTCGGATCGGCCGCCGACAGCATCGGCGAGGGATGGGCGCTGATTACGTGCAGATGGGCCTTGGCCAGGCTGGCAATGTCGTAGCCATGATCGATGATGCTGGCGTGCAAGGTGCGGTGTTCGCCATCCATGTTGCCGACATCGATGGCCGCCAGGATCACGCCACCGGTCCAGGGTTTGGCGGTTTTTACCAGCAGCACCGGAGTCGGGCAGTAGCGCAGCAGTTTCCAGTCAGCCGGGGTCAGCAGGGCCTTTTTCAGTGGGCTGTCGGGATAATGCTGCTTGACCACCAGCCCGCAACCTTCAGCCTGCTGCACATCGATAATGGTGTCGTGCAGGCTTTCGTTCCAGGCTTGTTCGGTGGTGACGTTGTAACCGTCCGCCAGCAGGGCCGCCTTGAGCACGCCAAGCATCGCGCTGTGATCATGCTTTTTATCGCAGACCAACAGGTGCAGATGAGCCTGGGTCACACCCGCGATCAATTTGGCCCGTTTGAGCGCCAGGCTTTCCGAGTGCTCGGGTTCAATGACCACCAGAATGCTGCGAATGGCTTGCATGATCGGGTTCTCCAGGAAGGTAAAAACACTGCGTTGGACAACTATAGTTGCTGGTCGGGCATTCGCGACTTGATGCATATCAACGGTGGCGACTGGTGGTCTGTCGGCAGGCCGGTATAATCGGCGCCCTTCGTTTTGAACCTTTTATCCGTGAGCCCCATGATCCTTCCCGAAATTCACGAGTTCCTCGGCTGCCGCACGCCCGACGGTTGGGTCCAGGCCGCGCTGGCCGATCAGGAAACGCTGCTGATCGACCACAAAAACTGCGAATTCAAGGCGGCCAGCACGGCGTTGAGCCTGATTGCCAAGTACCACTCCCACGTCGATCTGATCAACCTGATGTCGCGTCTGGCCCGGGAAGAGCTGGTGCACCACGAGCAGGTCATGCGCCTGATGAAAAAACGCAAGATCGAGCTGCGTCAGCTGTCCGCCGGGCGTTACGCCTCAGGGCTGCGCAAAGTGGTGCGCAGCCACGAACCGGTGAAACTGGTGGACACCCTGGTGGTCGGCGCTTTTATCGAAGCCCGCAGTTGCGAGCGTTTCGAGGCGTTGGTGCCGCATCTGGATGAGGAATTGGGCAAGTTCTATTTCGGCCTGCTGAAAAGCGAAGCCCGGCATTTCCAGGGCTATCTGAAGCTGGCCTACCAGTACGGGGATGCCAAGGACATTGCGCAGGTCATTGACCGGGTTCGTGCTGCCGAGCAGGAACTGATCGAGTCGCCGGATGTGGAGTTCCGCTTTCACAGCGGTGTCCCAGCCGCCGCATAACCCTGTATGCCGATCTTCTGCGTCTGAATTGTTAAAAACTCTTAAAAGAATGAAACATCGCCAAAAACCGGCCCCCGTGGCCGGTTTTTGCTGCCTGCGATAATCGTCCCGTCACCGATTGGCGCCATAATGCCGGCCATTTCATTCAAGGGTCGGCAGACGGTCGTTATGGATAACCTGGGTTTTGGCAAAGTATTGCTGGTGGAAGACGACGAGAAGCTCTCCGGGCTGATTGCGCATTTCCTGTCCCAACACGGTTTTGAAGTCCGCGAGGTGCACCGCGGAGACCTCGCGGTAGCCGCTTTCCTTGAATTCAAACCGAAAATCGTCGTACTCGACCTGATGTTGCCGGGCCAGAGCGGCCTGCACGTGTGCCGCGAAATCCGCAGCGTATCCGACACACCCATCGTCATTCTCACCGCCAAGGAAGACGACCTCGATCACATCCTCGGCCTGGAATCCGGTGCCGACGACTACGTGATCAAACCCATCAAACCCCCCGTGCTGCTCGCCCGTCTGCGCGCCTTGCAACGCCGTCAGATGCCGGACAGCAGTGTGTGCAGCTCACTGGAATTCGGCCATCTGAGCATCGATCGCAGTTGCCGCGAAGTGCGCCTGGCGGGTGAGGGCATCGAGCTCACCACCATGGAATTCGAACTGCTGTGGTTGCTGGCCAGCGCCGCCGGCAAGATTCTGTCCCGCGACGACATCCTCAACCGCATGCGCGGTATCGCCTTCGACGGCCTCAACCGCAGCGTCGACGTGTACATCAGCAAATTGCGCGGCAAGCTCAAGGACAACCCGCGCGAACCGGTGTGCATCAAGACCGTGTGGGGCAAGGGTTATCTGTTCAATCCGTTTGCGTGGGAGCTGTAAATGCTGCGGTTATTTCTCGGCCTGTTTCTGGTGATGACGGTGGGTTTGATACTGGCGCTACAAACCGTCGAGCGCACGTTCGATGCGCTGCTCGACGGTCAGATGCAGAGCTATAACCAAGAGGCGGTACGTGGTCAGGCCTGGTCGCTGACCGAGCAGTTGCGCGGCCTGGACAGTCCGGCCCGGGAGCGACAACTGGAAAGCGTACGCCCTCACTACGGCTTGGGCCTTGCTCTGGTCGAGACCGATCAATTGTCCCTGACCGATCAGGAAAAGGCCGAGTTGGCCCAGGGCCTGCTGGTGATTCGCGACAAGTACACGCAGTTCATCTCGCGTATTGACGATGGTTCGCAGCTGCTGAGCATCAAGTTGCCGGCCGAGCCGAGTCTGATGCCGTTCTACATTGCCGCGGCCTATCTGATGATCGCGGTGATGATCGGTTTTGTATTGTTTTTCTGGGTGCGCCCGCACTGGCGCGATCTGGAGACACTGCGCCTGGCCGCCGAACGCTTTGGCGACAACGACCTGTCGGCGCGCATCCAGCTGTCCAAACGCTCGAACATTCGTGACCTGGCCGAACACTTCAACCTGATGGCCGCGCGCATCGAGGGGCTGATCGCCAATCAGCGCGAGCTGACCAACGCGGTGTCCCATGAACTGCGCACGCCGATCGCGCGGTTGTCGTTCGAACTCGATCAACTCAAGCAACAGCCCGACCCAACCCAGAACCGCGAGTTGATTGCCGACATGTACGCCGACCTCGGCGAGCTGGAAGAAATGGTTTCCGAGTTGCTGACGTACGCCAGCCTTGAACGCGGCGCCACGGTGATCACCCGGGAGAACATTCAGGCCAGCCATTGGCTCGACAGCGTGGTGGGCAGCGTGGCGCTGGAGGCTGAAGCCGCCGGGGTGCAACTGCTGATTGTCGAATGTCAGGTTGACGAAATTCGTATCGAACCGCGTTTCATGGCCCGTGCGGTGATCAATTTGCTGCGCAATGCCATTCGCTATGCCGACCAGCGGGTGGAAGTGTCGTTGGTGCGCACCGGTGATCATTACGAAGTGCAGGTCAACGATGATGGGCCGGGCGTGCCGCTGGACGGGCGGGCGAAAATCTTCGAACCGTTCTCGCGCCTCGATGCCAGCCGCGACCGCCGCACCGGTGGTTTCGGCCTGGGCCTGGCGCTGGTGCGGCGGGTGTCTCAATCCCATGGCGGGCAAGTGGAAGTGGCGGATTCGCCGTGGGGTGGGGCGTCGTTTCGCATGACCTGGGCGCATCTGGATTAGCGGTTCAAACCCAGGCGAACATGCCACTGGGCTATGGACTCTGAGGGGTAGACCCCGAATTGCTGGTCGCGTGGATGCGCCTCGACTTCCACCCACGGCGCTTTGGAGCCGAGCATCAGGTGCGTGTGCTCGGGCGGCACCGGCAACGGGGTGTCGATGGCCGAGGCAAATGGGTGAATCAGCTCCGGCCATTCAGGGCTGAACAGCCATAGCCCCGAACCGCACAGGGAACAGAAATGCCGCTCGGCGGTGCTGCGCCGGGCACGTTTATCGCCTTCGTCCTTGAGCCGCGCATGGTAAATCGAGATGTGCTTGCGACCACGCACCTTGAGGCTCTGGGCGTCGCCCGCCAGGTTGATCGCATAACCGCCACCGCCCTGAGTCTTGCGACAGATGGAGCAGTAGCAGCGCTGATAAGGGTAGGGGTGGGCGCTGGTCAGACTGAACGACACCGCGCCGCAATGGCAGGAGCCTTCGAGCTGCATGGGAGCCTCCGATGGGGGTGGGATGACTCAAGACAGACTAGACCGTCGGCTTGTCTGGGCAGTTGAATTTGTGCTGGATGCGCGGGCCTCTTTGCGAGCAAGCCCGCTTGCCACATTGGGTCTGCAGTGTTCCCAAATAATGTGTTCACAGAAAATCCCTGTGAGAGTGGGCTTGCCCGCGATGAACGATAGCGGTCTACCGGTTAGGCACCCGCCACAAATACCACGACGCCACCGTCCGATAAGGGCTCCACGCCAACCCGATATCAATCATCTGCTTGCGACTCGGTTGTTGTTCCAGCCCCTTCAGCCGGCGATAACCCTCACGCACTCCAAAGTCATCGGCTGGCAAAACGTCCGGCCGTTCCAGGCTGTAGATCAGCAGCATCTCCACAGTCCAGCGGCCCACTCCGCGCAAGGTGATCAAACGTTCGATCAACGCTTCATCGTCCATCGCCAGCGCCGTGGCGTAGTCCGGCACCACGCCGTCCAGAGCCGCCTGGGCGATGCCCTGAATGGTTGCGATCTTGCTGGCGGAAAAGCCGCAACCGCGCATCTGCTCGAAGTCGGTCGCCAGGATCTGCTCGGGTCTGGGGAAGGTGCTCGATGGAAACAACGCCAGAAGCCGGCCGACAATCGCATCGCCGGCCTTTGCATGCAGTTGCTGATAGGCAATCGCCCGCACCAGCGACTCATAAGGATCGCGTGCCGCATGGGGTTGATGCAGGCAGGGGCCGATGGCGCTGATATGGCGCTGCCAGTCGGCATCGAGGGCCGAGAGGAATTCGCTGGCCAGTTGATAGGTGTCGGGCATGGAGCATCCTGAGGGGCGGGTGGCTGCGGGAAGACTAGTCGTCCCCCTGCAGCGCCGCACTCCATTGCTTGCGGTCAAACTTTGCCGGTCGGGGCCAGCAGAGCGTTCACTTGGCTGTAGGTGAAGGCCTTGAGGTTACTGCTGTCGAGCGTGCCGGTTTGCAGAAARCTTTTGGCCAAGCCRGCCATGGCGCCGTAGAGGAACTCGGCGATGCCCGAGCCGGCACTCAAACGGCGCACGCCAAGGGCTTGCAGTTCTTCAGGCGAAGGCAGGCCCGGGAAGCCGAGCACGTTCAGCGGCAGCGTCGTGCCGTGGCACAGGGCGTCGATCTCGTACGCCGCCGTGACGCCAGCGGCGAACAGTCCGTCGGCACCGGCCGCCTGATACAACGCGGCTCGTTTGAGCGTCTCGGCGACGCGATCTTCGGCCGGCACCAGGCCCCTGAGGTATACGTCGGTGCGGGCATTGATGAACAGCTTCACATCCCGGCGATTGGCAACCTGCCGCGCGATTTCGATCTTGCGGGCCAGCAGGTCGGGCGAGGTAGCACCGTCCTCGATATTGATCCCCACGGCACCGGCGGCGATCACCGCGTCGACCACTAGCGCAACTCGCTCCAGGTCATCGGAATAACCCGCCTCAATGTCCACGCTCAACGGCACGCTGATGACCCGAACGATGGATTCGACGCTGGAAACCAGCCGCTCAAGCGGCAAGGTGTTGCCATCCGGATAACCATGCACCCAGGCCACGGCTGCGCTGCTGGTGGCCACGGCTTTGCTGCCCAACTGTTCCACCAGTCGCGCTCCGGTGGCATCGGCGACGTTGGTCAGAATCAGCAGCCCGCTCTGGTGCAGTTGATGGAATTGAGTGTCGAGTGTGTCCATTGAATGTCCCTCCTTATGACTTTTTATTGAAAAACAATGGAGTGATCAGAATGCCAGTTGTTGGGTGATTTGCACCGCGGCGCTTTCCAGCCTGAGCAGAAACGCTTTACGCGGTTGTCCACCACCATAGCCGGTCAACGAGCCGTCTGCGCCGATCACCCGATGACAGGGCAGCACAATCGCCAGACGGTTTTGTCCGTTGGCCATGCCCACGGCGCGACTGGCGCCGGGCTTGCCTAGTTGCGCGGCAATCGCGCCATAGGTGCTGGTCTGGCCGTAGGGGATCTTGGTCAATTCGCTCCACACCTGCTTGGCGAACGCGCTGCCGGGCAGGTGCAGGGGCACGCTGAATTCGCTCCGTTTGCCGGCGAAGTATTGCGCCAGTTCCTCTTCGATCTGCTGCAAATGGCCGTTGTGACCGGGGGCCACGGCGTAGCCATAACGGTGCTGCAGTTCTTCGATTTCCTTGGTCAATGCCGGTCGGTCGAGAAACTCCAATAGCACCAGCCCACGCCGTTCGGCCATGGCGATCATCGGCCCCAGCGGCGTGGTCAATCGAGTGAACAGCAGAGGCTCGCTGTGGGCGGCGCGGCCGGGCGTGGTGTGGAACGACTTTTGAAACGCATCGCGAAAACCGCTCAGGGATTCGTAGCCGGAATCGAACGCCGCGTTGTCGATGGATTCGCCTTGTTTGATGCCTCCGAGGGCGATGCCCAGGCGTCGGCTGCGCAGCCAGGCGTGAAAGGTCATGCCGAAATGCTGCTTGAACCAGCGCCGCAGTTTCAGCGGCTCGATGCCCTCGGCGAGCAATTGGGCATCGGTCCAGCGCAGGTCGGGGTCGGCGTCGACGGATTTCAGCAGTCGTTGCACCCAGTCCGGTGCAATGGCCGCGGCGTCCAGCGGCTTGCACCGCAGGCAGGCTCGATAACCCGCCGACATCGCCTCATCGGCATGAGCGAAGAACTCGACGTTTTCCGGCTTCGGTTTGCGCGCCGTGCAACTGGGGCGGCAGAAGATGCCGGTGGTTTTGACCGCAGTAAAAAACACCCCCTCGTAGGCGGTGTCGCGTTCGAGCATGGCGCGAACCATCTCGGCGTGGGGCGGAAGTACAACGTTCTGTAGGTTCATGGGCTGAGCATAAGCCGCGTCGCCTGGCGCCTCCACCGGAAAATCGACAGAGAATTTTTGCACCCTGAGCTACAGTCATCGGGTCATTGGCAATGCTGTAAACGATACTTTCAGGAATTCATCCCAATGCAAGCATTCACGATTAAACACATCGATCACATCGTCCTGCGCGTCGAGAACCTTGAACGCAGCATCGCGTTTTACGGCAAGGTACTCGGTGCCGAACTGGTCAAGCGCCGCGACGATCTGGGCCTGGTGCATTTGCGTGCGGGCACCTCGATGATCGACCTCGTCGACATCCAGGGCGAACTCGGCCGCACGGGCGGTGCTGCCGCTGGTCGCGTACGGCGCAACGTCGACCACTTCTGCCTGCGCATCGAACCGTTTGACGAGCAAGCGCTGATCAGTCACTTGCAGTCCTTTGGCCTGAAACCCGAGAAAGCCGCCGTGCGTTTCGGTGCCGAAGGCAACGGGCTGTCGATCTATTGCTTCGATCCGGACGGCAACCAGGTCGAACTGAAAGGGCCGTCCCAGGCGTAAAGGTCAGGCCCGTTTTGCCATCAACAGCACCGAAGCCGCCGCCGACAACAATCCCGCGCAGCAACGGTTGAACATCCGCTTGCCCCGTGGTTCGGCGAACCAGCGGCGCATGTGCAGGCCCATGTAGGCGTAGGCGCTGATGGCGATCCATTCCAGCAGCAGGAACAACGCGCCGAGCACCGCGAATTGCGGCGCCACCGCCTGTGTCGGGTCGACGAACTGCGGCAGGAAGGCGGTGAACAGTAAAATGGCCTTGGGATTACCCGCTGCCACCAGAAACTCCTGCCGCGCCAGGGCCAGGATCCCCACCGGCGTGCCGGTGACGTGCTGCTCGGCCTCGGGATTGGCACGCCACAGTTGCCACGCCAGGTACAACAGGTAGGCGGCACCGATGATCTTGATCGCGTAGAACAGCCATTCCGAGGTTTTCAGCACCACCGATAACCCGGCGGCGGCCAGGCCGATCATCCCGGCAAACGCCAGCAAACGCCCGACGCCGGCCACACAGGCACGACGATAGCCATAACGGGTGGCGTTGCTGACTGACAACAGATTGTTCGGGCCGGGGGCCATGTTCAGGGCGAAGCAGGCCGGCAAAAACAGGAAGAGGGTGGCGAGGTCCATGAACGGGGCTCCAGGAACGAGAGCGGTATTTTTATCACGGGTGGTTGGTGATTTGGCCCATACAGCGGTGGATGCAAATAGCCGTACAGAGACAAACACGGGACAGCCCACGATTGTTCGGCATTTGCCTTGAGTCGTGGTCTGTCCCTTTTTTCCGGATCGCAGCCTTCGGCAGTTCCTACGCCGGACGCGGTGCTTCTACGGGCGGGGTGCCGTCGTGGAACATTGTCTTCAGTTGAGCACGCAGTTCGGGTGAGTCGGTGTGTTTGTGAACACTCACCGCATGCTGTGCAGCGGCCTCGAGCAGTTCGTTTTCAGAGTCTGCGGACAGCGCGACCGAGCATTTTGAAGCGCTTGGAAACTCGCGGCAGTCGATATATTTACGCGCCATGATCTTCTCCTCCCTACGATGAAGGCAGGCCGTGACCTGCGTGAACGATCACTCGACGCGCCCCGCATCGAGTGTGCCGACTCTTGAAGTATAGGCCCGCCATAAGGTGCCTCGTGACAGTCTTGCAACCTACAGGGAGCGACATGCATCGCCGAACAGGCAAGGGTTGTTTTCTTCAATACAGAGTTCCCCTGGCTCTTTACCTTGAGCCCTGGTTCAACTGAAATGAAGAAGGTATGCAATGAGTCTGATTCTTTCCATGGCGGCGTTTGCCTTGGTCGCTTCCATTACACCGGGGCCAGTGAACATTGTGGCGTTGAGTTCGGGGGCGCAGTTCGGTTTTCGCGCCAGTCAGCGACATGTCGCTGGAGCAACGCTGGGTTTTGTTTTATTGCTGGTATTGATGGGATTGGGGTTGCATGAGGTATTGCGGCTGTGGCCGGCGCTGACGCAAGTGGTGCAACTGGCGGGTGTTGCGTTTCTGTTGTTCATGGCCTGGAAGCTGGCGGCGGACGATGGTCGCATCGATGCGGATAAATCGCACCGGGCGCCGTCGATGTTATATGGCGCGATGATGCAATGGCTCAATCCGAAAGCCTGGTTGGCCTGTGTAGCGGGCATGGGCGCGTTCGTCGCGGACGGCGAAGCGCGGCTGGTCTGGCAGTTTGCGGCGGTGTATCTGGTGATTTGCTATGTGTCTGTCGGCTGTTGGGCGTATGCCGGGACGTTTTTGCGTGGTTATCTGGGCAACCCGGCGGGCATGCGCCTGTTCAATCGGATGATGGCTGGACTGCTGGGGGTGAGTGCAGCGTATTTGCTGTTTTCCTAGCACCATCCCCCAGACAATCATCTCAATCGAGGCCGTGTAGCAAGCTGAACTCGTTTTTTGTCAACGGTGTGAACCGGCTGTTTCGTAGCTGGCTGATGGCATACAGCGCACGACCGGTTCGGCCGTTACCGTCGCCCAGACCGTGGAAACCCACGACGGTCGCGAGCAAATGCTTGTCGAAATGCTCGTGGCTGGTATCGAGTACTTTCAGATGCTGTTCCATCGCGGCGAAGCCACTGATATTGCTGGCGTATTTCTTATCATTGACGCCGACGCGTACGACGTCTGAGGTGGCCGGCGCAATACGGGCGTGAAGCTGTTTGATCACGGCGGGATCCGTCAGCGATTTTTGGTTGCCCGCGTACTCGCGCAGTATCGCAACGATGCTGTCGAGGTCGTTACCTGGGGATGTAGAACCATTGACGATCCAGGCTCCGGCCCTTTGCGAGTTATCGGTGAAACCAGTTGAATTAAAGGTCGATTCCGGCATGACCTGGTTAAATGGCGCCTTGCTCAGATCCTGTTGCAGCACGTTCTGCTGGTAACTTTTCATATAGGTAACGTTTTTCGCTTCGACCTGGGCAAAGGTTGCCAGCGTATCGGCGTAACCTTCGGCACCTGACGCCGAACGCGCGCTGGTGTATCCATATTGCGCTTTTTCCAGCACTGCCTTGAAAAGGTCATCAACAGCCGTTCGGCCGATCAATGCCTCCAAATCTTGCGCTTGCTTGAATTTGGTTGCCGATTCAACCACCGCATTGTTAAACAAATGATCCAGTTCTATATGGGTTGCGTTGTCCGGCAAGCGCCTGTTTTTATTACCCAGGAGAGACAGAATCTGTTCAACGGTTTCTATGGTGTCGTCCTTGAACAGCACACGGCCATGGGCAACCGTATCCAGCGACATGCGAATTCGCAGCGCCGCGTCTGTATGGTTGATGGCCTTGATCAGGTCGTAACTGTTTGCACCCGACATAAAAAGCAATTGCTGCCTGGCCAGACTGGATACAGAGAGGGCATGGGCGCCGAGTTTCTTCACGCCTCGCCCCAACAGTTTTCCGCCGCCCTTGAGTAGTTGAGGAACTCCGTCAACGGGATTGAACAGACTGATGGCAGTAGCGGCAACGACTTTCGAAGTAGAAAGCAGTTTCGAGACCAGGGTCGTGGCTTTTGCGCTGATAGCGGCCACTTTAATACCTAAGGCGGCAACGGAAACAAAGAGGGCCGCGGCGTCGATAACGCAACCCAGGATGGCGCCCCTTTGCCGCGAGGAATCTCCAGAGGAAAGTTCCTCGACGCATTCCTTGAACGGAATGATCAGGTTCACAATGAACGTGAAGATGGCATCGGTCTTTTCAATCGCTTTTTCGCGTTGTGTCTGATCCAGGCCCAGTTGCATCAGTTCGTCTTCGGTGAAATACGGGTTCTCCTTTGCGATAAGGTTGCTGATAGCTTCTTTGCGCACGGAGCGAAAGTAGCGGTTCGGCGTGGTGGCGTCTGCATCCGCTGATGATGTGTTGAACTCACCCAACTTGCGGATGAAAAAGGCGGATTTTTGATAGCTGCGAGGTGCTGAGTTTTCACGATAAGCACGTATATCCAGGTGGCCTTCCAAGTGTTTTTTGTGGTCTACAAAGTTTGCTTCGGTTGTGGTCCCGTTGTTCATCACTATAGGGAGCAGCAATTTGCTGAGCTCCTCGCTGAATGTACATTCCATCCTCATTGGGAAAAGCTGGTAGCAACGAAGCTCAGAGTTGAGTGCCGCACAGATGAGAACGCCGAAACGACCGGTCTTTCCAGGTATGGGAGTCACAGGTCTTATAACGTGTGTGGGGTTGGGAAGATTTTCGAATCGGGTCGTTGTGTACCCCTGAACACAATAGATACCCAGGTGACCTTCTTCGATGAACTGCTTGTCCACCAGGTTCATTTGCGAAAATGTAATTTTAATAATGGCAGATAACGCATCTGTCATTGAGGTGTGGTGGGCTTGGATCGCTTCCTTATATAAATCGGCAGCGGGTTGCAGGCTAACCAGATCAGGGAATGACTGGTAAATACTTTTTCCTTTGGCTCGGTCCCAATCTTCGGTGTGAAGCTCGTCACCCATATAAAGATCGACAACCGATACCTTCCTTCCGGCACCGCCGCCTGTTCCACGATGTTTGACCAATAGCTCCTCAGGGTCACAATCAGGCTCCCAGGATTTCAGTTCTTCCAGCGCGAGAGCCTTGCGATGGGGTAACGGTTTGTCCAGGTCAGACAAAGCGCTTGTCATCGTGTCTGCATGTTGTTGGTACTCCTCCATAGCCAAAGTAACGGCTTGCTGACTGAGGTTGCCCTCTGAATCCCGGGCGATCAGGTCGTTCATCAGCGCCCAGGTGATTACCGGGTCAGCCGAGTTCGCGGCAAACACTGTTTTCAGCTGAGGGGTCAGTTCCGCTGCCCGGGCGAATCCCAGCAGATGTTGGTAGGTCATGCTCCGGGAAACGCCGGGGACGATCGCTTCGGCAAAGTGAACGGCCTGAGTGAAAACGACCCAGGCCGGTGTACCGATACGCAGATTAGCCGGTAGATCAAGGGCAAGATATTCCGGTGCCATGCCTCCCAGCACCAGCTCCGCGACCAGCGGCGCAATGATCACGTCGAGCTTGAGTCGGGTAACCAGGTGCTGTTCCAGTTGCGCGCGCACTTCTGAGGGGCGGACGAGCAAGTGGCGTTTCGAGTACAGGTCAAAGCCTGCAAACGATGTATTGGCACTATCGAGCTCTGGGTCCAGGTCGAGCAGCATCGCCGCAATCAACAGTTGTTCTATGAGCTGCTCTGTAGGCTTTAGCCCTGACTCGTCGGCGAACCAGCCCAAAGCTTCGATGTAGGCTTGACCCTGGTTGGCGAGAAACACCGCAATATCGATAAGCCTTATCAGGCGGTAACCTTGGCTGGTGGGCAATTGATCAGCGGAAAAGCTTTCAAGTTTCAGTGACTGGCCATACAGCGCAACCAAAGAAGTTTCTCCTTCGGTTTCTTCCTCAATCACGCGGCGAATGATTGCGCGGTTTTCCTCCGTGAGTTCGAACGGTGAGTCTTTGGGCGAGTCCAGCAATTGCCAGTAATTTCCATAGGGCGAGGTTTCTGGAAGCGTGGCGAAATTGAGTAAGTCCAACAGATCTTTAGTGTCTTCTTCAGTGGCTGGAAGCGACACTCCGTGGAAATGTAGCCACTGGCCGATTGCGATCTGTTTGCTCGATGTGACAAATCCGCCGGTCAACTTGGCTATATTGGCTAGAAGTTTCAAATCTTCTTCAAAATTGGCGAGGCGGGTGAAATGGTTTGTGATGTCCACAGGCGTGGACAAGAAAGTAACGGTAACCGTGGCCGAATTGTGCTCGCGGCTACTCAGGTTTTGATAAGCGTAAGAGAGCCGACCATGTTCATCGACATGAAACGCCGCGGTCTCGGGGATTGATTGCTCTTTCAGGATTCTTGAGAACTCGGGTTGCCTGGTTAATCTTGCCAGATAAACATGGCCTGGACGGTGAACAGTATCAAACTCCGAACCGCTCACGCGGGTAGCGGTCAGACGGTCCCATGACCAGCCAATGTGTGCTCTTATATATTCATCGCCGATAATCGTAGTGATGGCGTCGGTGATCGATTGTTTCTGGCGCTCGTTGGTCGAGTGATAAAGGGTGTTGTCTGCAGTGTTCAAGTTGGAAGTTCCATCTTCTGGTTGTCTGGTTGTAACGTGCAGTGGAAGCTTAAATTCTGCGGCAGAAGTTGGGTACTATGCTTGCGTTTCTATGTGTTTCGTCTTTAGCGAAGAGTGGGGTGTGTCTATCGTTATTAATTGTCGAGTATGTAAGGTCTGTTATCACCTGTAACTTCAGCCGCGATATTGCCCCGGTGTCGCCGCCAGATGCTGTTTGAACGCCCGCTGAAAATGCGCCTGGTCGGCAAACCCGGCTTCCAGCGCTACATCGGCGATCAGCCTGCCGCTGCGCAGTCGATCCCGGGCGAACTGGATGCGCCGGTTGACCAAAAACGCATGGGGCGTCATGCCGTAATACTGCTTGAAGGCGCGGATCAGGTAGGACGGCGACAGTTGCGCCGCTTCGCAAATGTCTTCGAGCTTGATCAGGTGCGTGCAGTTGTCACGGATGTAGTCGGCGGCCCGTTCCAGCTTGAAGTTGGGTTCACGCAACGGTTGATCAATGGGGTTGAGCCGCTGTTGCACCTCGGTGAAAAACTCCACCGCCGCGCTGTGCTTGCACAGCACGTCTTGCTGCTGATCGACCAACACCTCGTACAAGTTCTTCAGGCCGGCAAACAGCTCGACATCGCGATTGTGGGTGATGGAAAACCGGCGAAACGCCGAGTCCTGGCTGAAGCCGAGCTGATGCTGCAAGTCGGTCAGCCAGGGCGTCTCGACATACAGCATCAGGTACGACCAGGGCTGGTCGTCGATCGGATTGCAGGCATGCACATCGCCAGGGTTCATCAACACCAGGGTGCCGGCGCTGACCTCAAACTCCGATTGCTCGTGAATATAGGTGCTGCGCCCGGCGGTGATTGCACCGATGGAAAAGTGTTCGTGGGAATGCCGGGCGTAGCAGACCTCGCGGCCGTCGGCGATGGAGCGGGCTTCGATGAAGGGCAGGGCGTCGTCGCGCCAGAAACGCGGGGCTTTGTCTGCATCTTTGGCGACGGTGTGCTTCATCTCGATGTCCTCGGCGGGCCAGTGCCTGAGTGTATTAGCTCTGGCCGGCAAAGGCTCGTTCCAGTTCAGCGATGTCGAGCTTTTTCATTTGCAGCATCGCTTGCATCGCGCGCTGGGACTTGTGCGTATCGGGGTCTTGCATCATGTGCATCAGCGCCACCGGCACGATTTGCCACGACACACCGAATTTGTCCTTGAGCCAGCCGCACTGCTGCGCCTGCACAGGCCCACCGGCAGACAGGTTGCCCCAGAAGTGGTCGACTTCCTCCTGGTTCTGGCAGTTGACCTGGAACGACACCGCTTCATTGAAGGTGAACACTGGCCCGCCATTGAGGCCGGTGAAGCTTTGCCCGTCTAGCTCGAAGCTAACCGTCATCACCGAGCCTTCCGGGCGACCGTGGATTTCCTGACCGGCCTTGCCGTAATGGGTGATGGCGGTGATTTTCGAGTGATCGAAGATCGAGCAATAGAATTTCGCCGCCGTTTCGGCCTGATCGTCGAACCACAGGCAGGGTGTGAGTTTTGGAAAGCGTTGCATGGCGGTTGTCCTCGGCAGGTTAAACACACTGGATTATCAGCGTAGCCAGTCCGCAGTAGACGGGTGGCGCCGTAGATCGACAAGTCCATAGCAGCTGCCGAGCTGCGCGAGGCTGCTGCTACGGGACGGGAGCGACCGGTGGTCGATGAACATGGCTTGCGGGTGAAATTGCGCTTAGCTGTAGGGATAACCCAAGGCGCCGCGTAGGTATTTCGTTGCCACAGCTGCGCCCCTTCAGAACACCGTGAGTCTGAGGAAATCAGCCATGCTGACCCTGAATATCAATGGCAAGGACCAGGAACTGGATGTCCCCGCGGACATGCCGTTGCTCTGGGTTCTGCGCGATGTCGCACACCTGACGGGCACCAAATTCGGTTGCGGCATGGCCCAGTGTGGCGCCTGCACCGTCCACGTCGACGGCGCGCCGCTGCGCTCTTGCATCACGCCCGCCACGACGGTGGCCCACGGTCAGAAAATTCTCACTATTGAAGGCCTGTCCAGCGACGGCTCGCACCCGGTGCAACAGGCCTGGGCCGAACTCGATGTGGTTCAGTGCGGTTATTGCCAGTCCGGGCAGATCATGTCGGCGGCCGCGTTGCTGGCGAAGATCCCCAAGCCTACCGACAGCGACATCGACCAGGCGTTGTCCGGCAACATTTGCCGCTGCGGCACCTATCCAAGAATCCGCGCCGCGGTCAAACGCGCCGCCGAGATCGGGTGAGGCGACGTTGAAGTCACGTTGAAGGGAGTCTGAGCTATGAACAGCATCAACCCTGTTTCGCGTCGCGGTTTTCTTAAGGGCAGTGCCGTGTTGGGTGGCGGTCTGGTGGTGGCGTTTGTCATTCCTGGCGGCCATCGCTTCGCCTTTGGTGCCGAGAATCAAGGAGAGGTCTTCGCGCCCAATGCCTTTTTACGCATCGGCAACGACAACAGCGTCACCGTGCTGCTCGGCCATTCGGAAATGGGCCAGGGCGTCTGGACCGGCCTGACCATGTTGATCGCCGAAGAACTGGACGCCGACTGGTCGAAAATACGCGTCGAACACGCGCCAGCCTCGGCCGCCGAGTATGGCCTTCCGGCGTTTGGCGGGATGCAAATCACCGGCGGTTCGACCTCGACCTGGATGGAGTTCGATCGCTATCGTCAGGCCGGCGCAGCGGCGCGCTTGATGCTGATCGAGGCGGCAGCCAAGCGCTTCGATGTCGCGCCTTCGCAGATCCGCACCGAATCGGGCGTGCTCATTGCCGGCGACAAACGCGCCACTTACGGAGAACTGGCGGATGACGCCGGCAAGTTGCCGGTACCGGATCCAGCCTTGATCAAGTTCAAGGAAGCCAAGGACTGGAAGGTCATCGGCAAACCCACCAAGCGCCTCGATACCCCGGAGAAAATCACCGGGCAGGCCAAGTTCGGCATGGACGTGCAATTCGACGGGCTCATGACCGCGGTGGTCGCTCGGCCGCCAGTGTTCGGTGGCAGCGTCAAATCCTTCGAAGGCGCCGAGGCGCTGGCGGTGCCTGGCGTGCACAAAGTGGTGCAGGTGCCCACGGGGGTCGCAGTGATCGCCGATCATTATTGGGCGGCGAAGCTGGGGCGCGATGCGTTGAAGGTCGTATGGGAACCGGGGCCGAACGCCGGGCTCGACAGCCAGCAACTGCTGGAAAGCTTCCGTAAACTCGCCGCCACCCCTGGCACCTCGGTCAGCCAGTCCGGGGACGCGACGGTGATGTTGGGCAGGGCGGCGAAGACTATCGAGGCCGAATACAGCGTGCCGTACCTGGCCCACGCGCCGATGGAGCCGCTCAATTGCACGGTGAAAATCACCCAGGACAAATGCGAAATCTGGACCGGCACGCAGTTCCAGACCCTGGATCAGATGATCGCGGGGAAGATCACCGGGCTCAAACCCGAACAGGTCGAGATCCACACCCAATTCCTCGGTGGCGGCTTCGGGCGTCGGGCCAACCCGACCTCGGATTTTGTCAGCGAGGCGGTGTACGTCGCCAAAGCGGCAGGCGAACCGGTGAAAACCGTCTGGTCCCGAGAGGATGACATTCGCGGCGGTTACTATCGCTCGGCATTCCTGCATCAGGCACGCATCGGGCTGGACGC
Organism: Pseudomonas sp. P1_A1; assembly: GCF_056406935.1. Taxonomy (NCBI): domain Bacteria; kingdom Pseudomonadati; phylum Pseudomonadota; class Gammaproteobacteria; order Pseudomonadales; family Pseudomonadaceae; genus Pseudomonas; species Pseudomonas sp. P1_A1. Next base: position 89,817 of record NZ_JBFTZE010000014.1, read on the forward strand.
CGACGGTATGCCGATCGCCTGGAAGCATGTGCTGGTCGGGCAGTCGATTATGGCCGGCACGTCGTTCGAGGCGACCATGGTCAAGGACGGTGTCGACAAAACCTCCGTCGAAGGTGTGGCCGACAGTCCTTATTTAGAGGGACTGGCCAATCACCTGATCGACCTGCATTCCCCGCAAACCGGCATCAGCGTGCTGTGGTTGCGGTCGGTGGGACATACCCATACTGCATTCGTCATGGAGTCGTTGATCGATGAGCTGGCAGAGGCGGCCGGCAAGGATCCGGTGGAATACCGACGAACCTTGCTCAAGGCGCATCCACGACATCTGGGGGTGCTGAATCTGGCGGTGGAGAAAGCCAATTGGAAGGCGCCATTGCCGGACGGGCATGCGTTGGGCGTGGCGGTGCATGAGTCTTTCGGCAGTTACGTCGCCCAAGTGGCGGAGGTGTCGCAGGACAACCTGGCGATTCGCGTACACCGGGTGGTGTGTGCGGTGGATTGCGGCATTGCGGTCAACCCGCAGAGCATCGCCGCGCAGATGGAGTCAGGCATCACCTTCGGTCTCGGATTTACCTTGCACAGCAAACTGACGTTCAAGAACGGCCAGGTGCAGCAATCCAATTTTCACGACTATCAGGTGCTGCGCCTGAACGAAATGCCCGTGGTCGAAGTGCATATCGTCCCCAGCACCGACAAACCCGGCGGCATCGGCGAGGTCGGTGTACCGCCCGTGGCGCCGGCCGTGGCGAACGCGGTGTTTGCCTTGACCGGGCAGCGTCTGCGGGAACTGCCGCTGCAATTGTCGGGGGTGTGACATGAAACGACATCTGGTGCTGGGCGCGGTGGTGCTGATCGGGCTGACTGGCTATGCCTCGGACCTGTTCGCTGATGATAAAGAGGCGCTGAAGGCGTTTGACACGGTGCAGAAGGTGTTCCAGAGCCCCCGTTGTCAGAACTGCCATATCCCCGGCGATTCGCCTTTACAGTTCGACGCCGGCAATCCTCACGCGATGAGGGTGGTTCGCGGGATGGATGGCAAAGGGGCGGCCGGTCTGCCGTGTGCCAGTTGCCATGCCGAAAGCAATCCGCCTGCCAGTTATGGGCCTCACACACCACCCGGAGCGCCGCATTGGAGCCTGCCGCCGGCCGCGCACAAAATGGCCTGGATCGGCCTGCCACCCGACAGGTTATGCGCAATGATCAAGGACCGCTCCAGCAATGGCGATCGTGATTTTGCGGCGCTGATCAAACATGTCAGCGAGGACAAGCTGGTGCTTTGGGGCTGGCATCCAGGCGAGGGACGGACGCCGGTGCCGGTGCCCCACGATATCTTCGTCACCCAGTTCAAACTCTGGGCGGATGCTGGAGGGCCGTGTCCGGTGGCGGGTAGCTGACCAGCGGCGCGTTTATAGGGAGTCAAACCGGGTGTGAACGACTCTAACGTTTATATCCATCAAGGGAGTGAGTAATGCTAACCCCAGACAAACCGGTCAAACCCGGCGCGGGCGCAGACCCGCGCACGCCGAACGTCCTCGACAGCGCCGATCGCGATGTACTGCGTGACTTGGCGCGCAAGGCCGAGCAAGAGCTGATGGGTGTACAGATGGCGAGCATGGACGAGTTGACGCTGCTGTCTAATCGTCATGGCTTCGAGGCACTGGCCCGTTTGGGGCTGGAGGCCTGTCAGCAGCTGGGCAAACCCGCGACCCTGCTGTATTTCGATCTCGACGACTTCAAGCGCATCAACCAGCTGTATGGTCGCGCCGAGGGCGACAATGCCCTGAAAACCTTCGCCGATGTGCTGCGCATCGCTTTTCGTGAAAGTGATGTGATCGGTCGGCTGGGCAGCGATGAGTTTGCTGCCTTGTTGACCGGCGCCAACACGGTGGAGATTGCAGCGGTCAGGGCGCGCCTCGAAGAAATACTCGATGAGCGCAATGCCACGGTGCACCGAGGCTATGACATTCGCTTCAGTGTCGGGCAGATCGAGGTTGATGCCCAGCTACCCCAAACGGCGCAAGACCTGCTGGCTCTGGTCGATAAGGCGTTGCGTGCTCGTCATTCTTGAATGGCGCCTTGCAAAACCGCTGCAACGTGATCGGCTGCTCGTAACAGCCGACCATCCTCTCTGAACCTTCCGATCATCTGGAGCCCGACAGGCAACATGGCTTGACCGGGCCTCAGCGGGATGTTCAGTTGCGGCCAGCCAAACGCCCCCCAGAACTTGATGAAGTCCGACGGTCCGGTGCTTTCCAGGCCTACCGGCGCGACCATCCCGCAAGAGGCGCCGAGCATGGCGTCGAAGGGGCGGCAAAGCTCGCTCAAGCGTGGGGCAAGATCAGCCAGGCGCGCCTTGGCAGCGGATTCCTGTTGCCAGGTTGTGGTCGCCGCCCGCTCGAACATGGCCAGGGTCGAAGGGCTCAATTGTGTTCGGTGTTGTTGAAACTCCTTCGCCAGCGAGCGGGCACCTTCGCAATCGTTAATCAACTGATGATCGTCGAACACACCGGCAAACTCATCCGGCAGCCGTACTTCGCTCACGTGATGACCGGCGCTGCGCAGCTGATCTACCGCCTGTTCCAGGGCGAGGGCGACGTCGGGGTCTACTTGGTCCCAGCGTGACGTGCGGCAGAACCCCAATTGCAGTGGACGCCGTTCGATGTCAGGCACCACGAACCCGGGAATCAACACGCGCGCTACCAGGTGCAGGTCGCGCACTGACTGGCCATACCAACCCACGGTATCGAAGCTCGGCGCCAACGGTTTTACCCCTTCCAGCGATACCAGCCCCAGCGACGGTTTGAAGGCGAAGAGGCCGCAGTAGGATGCCGGCTTGAGCAATGAGCCAGCGGTCTGGGTGCCCAGCGCCAGGGCAAAAAACCCTGCAGCCATCCCGGCCGCCGAGCCCGCGCTGGAGCTGCCCGGCGTTCGCGTAAGGTCGTGGGGATTGCGGGTTGGACCGGTGTGCATGTATGCAAACTCGGTGGTATGGGTCTTGCCCATGATCAGCGCCCCGGCCTGGCGCAGCAGCGTCACGACGTGGGCGTCCCGGGAGGGCTGATGGTCGGTATAGATGGGCGAATAGAACTGCGTAGGGTAGGCCGCGGTGTCGAAAATATCCTTGATGCCCACGGGGACGCCCGCCAGCAGACCCCGGCCGTTGTGCTGCGCCGCATCGGCGCGGACCTGCCGGGCGTCGAACGAGACGAAAGCCTGGATATCCGGCTCCCGCGCCTGAATGCGCTGAAGAAAGGCTTCGGCGACGATGGCAGCGGTGGTCTCGCCATTGACCACCGCTTCACTGAGGGTGGTGGCGTCAAGGGGCGAGCGGCTCATTTGGCGAACAACTGATTGATGTTTTTGAACGCCTTGAACTCCAGAGCATTGCCGCAGGGATCGAAAAGAAACATCGTGGCTTGTTCGCCCACCAATCCCTGAAACCGGATGCCCGGCTCGATCACGAAGTGTGTACCCAGGGCTTTCAGGCGTTCGGCCAGCGCCTCCCATTCCTCCATCCCCAATACCACACCGAAATGCGGCACCGGTACGTCGTGGCCATCCACGGCGTTGGTATGGGCGGCTTCCTGAGAAGCGTTTTTCGGGGCCAGATGAATCACCAGTTGATGGCCGAAAAAGTTGAAATCGACCCAGTGCTCGCTGGAGCGACCTTCTTCCAGGCCGAACACCTCACCATAGAAACGCCGGGTAGCGTCCAGATCGTAAACCGGGATGGCCAAATGAAAAGGGGACAGTTGCATCGGATGTGCCTCGACGGGTTGAGCGTTGAGGCTGAGTTTAGTCCTGTGCTTTTTGATTAAAAGACGATAATTTTTGCAGCGAGCTCAAATTATTTCGATCAATTGGGGGCCGTATGCTGCGGGAACTGAAAACCTTCATTGCCGTGACGCGCCATGGCACGTTCGCAGCGGCAGGCATGCACATCGGCCTGACTCAGTCGGCGGTCAGCGCGCAGATCCGCAATCTGGAGCAGGCGTTGGGCATACGTCTGTTCGATCGCACCGGGCGTCAGGCGCTCCTCAATGCCGCAGGGCAGCGAGCGTTGCCGATGGCTCAGGAAATGCTCGAGATCTTCAGTCGCATGGCCGTCAGTGATGACATCAGCGAGTTTCGTGGCGAATTGAAGATCGGCGCGGTGGCTACCGTCCAGACCGGTTTGTTGCCACGGACGCTGTTGCGACTCAGGCAACAGGCGCCATTGCTGGAGGCGAAACTGGTGCCGGGGGTATCCCTGAGCCTACTGAGCCAGGTGGACACTGGCGAAGTGGACCTGGCGATTCTGATCAAGCCGCCGTTTGAATTACCCAAGGAATTATYGGTGCAAGTCATTCGCCGGGAGCCGTTTGTGCTGATCGTGCCGGCCGACCTCGAGGGGGATGACCCGCTGCAGTTACTCGCTGGCCATCCCCACGTACGCTACGACCGCAATTCATTCGGTGGGCGATTGGTGACGCGTTTTTTGCGCGAGCAGCAGATTGATGTGCAGGTGGCTCTGGAGCTGGATGAGCTGGAAGCCATTGTCAAGATGGTGGAATGCGGGCTGGGTGTTTCGCTATTGCCCGAGGCGGGGCTGTGGCTTGAGCATGGGGCGAAGGTCCGGATCATCCCGCTGGGAGACCTGACGTTCTACCGGGAGATCGTGCTGTTGCAGCGCTATAGCCAGCGTACACAGCCGATCCAGCAGTTGTTTGCCCAGTGTTTGTTGTGAAGATCTTTTGATTTTGAAGGCACAAAAAACCCGCCTGAAGAGGCGGGTTTTTTAACGGCTAACCGAAGATCACTCTTCGATGTTGCCCATGGCGGTGGTGTTGAAGCCGCCGTCTACGTACATGATTTCGCCGCTGATGCCGGACGCCAGGTCCGAGCACAGGAAAGCGCCGGCGTTGCCGACTTCTTCGATGGTGACGTTACGACGCAGCGGAGTTTGCGCTTCGTTGGCGGCCAGCATTTTGCGGAAGTTCTTGATGCCGGAAGCGGCGAGGGTACGGATCGGGCCGGCCGATACGCAGTTGACGCGAGTACCGTCCGGGCCCAGGGAGCCGGCCAGGTAACGTACGCCAGCTTCCAGGGAAGCCTTGGCCATGCCCATTACGTTGTAGTTCGGCATGGTGCGCTCGGCGCCCAGGTACGACAGGGTCAGCAGGCTGCCATTGCGGCCTTTCATCATTTCGCGACCAGCCTTGGCCAGGGCCACGAAGCTGTAGGCGCTGATGTCGTGAGCGATGCGGAAACCTTCACGGGTGGTGGCTTCGGTGAAGTCGCCGTCCAGTTGGTCGCCCGGGGCGAAGCCGACGGAGTGCACGATGCAGTCCAGGCCGTCCCACTTCTTGCTCAACTCTTCGAAGACCTTGGCGATTTCGGCATCGCTGGCCACGTCGCACGGGAAGCACAGCTCAGGGCTCGAACCCCAGCCCTGTGCGAATTCTTCGACACGACCCTTGAGTTTGTCGTTCTGATAAGTGAAGGCAAGCTCAGCGCCCTCGCGATGCATGGCGGCAGCGATGCCGGATGCGATGGACAGCTTGCTGGCGACACCGACGATCAGTACGCGCTTACCGGCGAGAAAACCCATGTGTTGCTCCTCTCTTTCAGGTTTATTGCGCAGTGGCTGGTGCCAGAAAAGCGGCTTCCAGCAACTGCTGTGTATACGGATGTTGGGGGGCGGCAAAGATACTTTGCGCGTCTCCCTGTTCGACCACTTGGCCATGCTTGACCACCATCAGCTGGTGGCTCAGCGCTTTGACGACAGCCAGGTCATGGCTGATAAACAAATACGTCAGGTTGTACTTGGTTTGCAGTGAACGTAGCAGCTCCACCACTTGGCGTTGCACGGTGCGGTCGAGGGCCGAAGTCGGCTCGTCCAGCAGAATCAACGCCGGTTTTAGCACTAAAGCCCGGGCAATGGCGATTCTCTGCCGCTGCCCACCGGAAAATTCATGGGGGTAGCGGTGCCGGGTTTCCGGGTCCAGGCCTACCTCCTTGAGTGCCGCAATAATCGCTTGTTCCTGCTCGGCCTCGGTGCCCATCTTGTGGATCCGCAGGCCTTCGCCGACGATCTGGCTCACGCACATCCGTGGGCTCAGGCTGCCGAAAGGGTCCTGGAACACCACCTGCATTTCCCGCCGCAGCGGCCGAACCTGTTGCTGCGTCAGGCAGTCTAGCTGCTTGCCTTCAAAACGGATTGCCCCTTTGCTGCCGATCAGCCGCAAAATCGCCAAACCGAGCGTCGACTTGCCGGAACCGCTTTCTCCCACAATCCCCAGGGTCTGTCCCTGGGGCAGGCTGAAATTGATGCCGTCCACCGCCTTGATGTGGTCGACGGTCTTTTTCAGAAAGCCTTTCTTGATCGGGAACCAGACTTTCAGGTCCTCGACCTGCAGCAATGGCGGGCCAATTACATTGGTCGCAGGCTTGCCGCTGGGCTCTGCTGCCAGCAGTTCCCGGGTGTACGGATGCTGCGGCGCGCGGAACAATTCTTCGCACGATGCCTGTTCGACGATGCAACCGCGCTGCATGACACATACGCGATGCGCAATTCTTCGTACAAGGTTCAAATCGTGACTGATCAGTAACAACGCCATGCCCAGGCGGGCCTGCAATTCCTTGAGCAATTCGAGGATTTTCAGCTGAACAGTCACGTCCAGCGCGGTGGTCGGTTCGTCGGCGATCAGCAGTTCCGGTTCGTTGGCCAGGGCCATGGCGATCATTACCCGCTGGCGCTGGCCACCGGACAATTCGTGGGGCAGGGCCTTGAGACGCTTCTCGGGTTCCGGGATGCCGACCATCTCCAGCAGCTCCAGCGTGCGCCTGGTCGCGACTTTGCCGGTCAGGCCCTTGTGGATGCCCAATACCTCGTTGATCTGCTTCTCGATCGAGTGCAGCGGGTTGAGCGAGGTCATCGGCTCTTGAAAGATCATCGCGATCCGGTTGCCGCGGATGTGGCGGATGGTTTTCTCTTTCAGCTCCAACAGGTTCCGGTCGGAATAGGTGATGGTGCCGGACGGATGCCGGGCCAGCGGATAGGGCAGCAGCCGCAGGATCGAGTGGGCGGTCACCGACTTGCCGGAGCCGCTTTCACCCACCAGCGCCAGGGTTTCGCCGCGCTTGATGTCGAAGCTGACGCCTTCGACCACCCGCTGAACGTGCTCGCCAACGACAAATTCGACGGCCAGGTCGCGCACTTCGATCAGATTGTCCTGATTCATTTCACTTCCTCGGGTCGAAGGCATCGCGAGCGGACTCGCCGATGAATACCAGCAAACTCAACATCAACGCCAGCACCGCAAACGCACTCATACCGAGCCACGGCGCTTGCAGGTTGGATTTGCCCTGGGCCACCAACTCACCCAGGGACGGGGCGCCCGGCGGCAAACCGAAGCCGAGGAAGTCGAGGGCGGTCAGCGTACCGATGGCGCCGGTCAGGATGAACGGCATGAAGGTCATGGTCGAGACCATGGCGTTGGGCAAAATGTGGCGGAACATGATCGCACCATTCTGCATGCCCAGCGCCCGGGCCGCGCGTACGTATTCCAGATTCCGCCCGCGCAGGAACTCGGCGCGCACCACATCCACCAGGCTCATCCACGAAAACAGCAACATGATCCCCAGCAGCCACCAGAAGTTCGGCTGCACGAAACTGGCGAGGATGATCAGCAGGTACAGCACCGGCAGCCCGGACCAGATCTCCAGGAAACGCTGGCCGGCCAGGTCGACCCAGCCGCCATAAAAGCCCTGCAAGGCGCCGGCGATCACGCCGATGATCGAGCTGAGGATGGTCAACGTCAGGGCGAACAGCACCGAAATCCGGAAGCCGTAAATCACCCGGGCCAACACGTCGCGGCCCTGATCGTCGGTGCCCAGCAGGTTGTCGGCGGACGGCGGCGCGGGGGCCGGGACTTTCAGGTCGTAGTTGATGCTCTGGTAGCTGTAGGGGATTGGCGCCCACACCACCCAGGCGTCCTTGGCCTTGAGCAGTTCGCGGATGTACGGGCTCTTGTAGTTGGCTTCCAGCGGGAATTCGCCGCCGAACGCGGTTTCCGGATAGCGCTTGAGCGCCGGGAAGTACCAGGCGTTGTCGTAATGCACCACCAGCGGTTTGTCGTTGGCGATCAGCTCGGCGCCGAGGCTTGCGCCGAACAGAATCAGAAACAGCCACAACGACCACCAGCCACGCTTGTTGGCCTTGAACAGCTCGAAACGTCGGCGATTGAGAGGGGAAAGGTTCATCTCAATGCTCCCGGCTTTCGAAGTCGATACGCGGATCGACAAGGGTGTACATGAGGTCGCCGATCAGCTTCAGCACCAGCCCCAGCAGCGTGAAGATGAACAGCGTGCCGAAGACGATCGGGTAGTCGCGGTTGATCGCCGCCTCGAAGCTCATCAGGCCGAGGCCGTCGAGGGAGAAGATCACTTCCACCAGCAATGAGCCGGTGAAGAAGATCCCGATGAGCGCTGAAGGGAAACCGGCGATCACCAACAGCATGGCGTTGCGAAACACATGGCCGTAGAGCACGCGGTGACGGGTCAGGCCCTTGGCTTTGGCGGTGACCACGTATTGCTTGTTGATTTCGTCGAGGAAGCTGTTTTTGGTCAGCAGGGTCATGGTCGCGAAGTGGCCGATCACCAGTGCCGTGACCGGCAGAGCCAGGTGCCAGAAATAATCGAGGATCTTGCCGCCGGTGCTGAGCTCATCAAAGTTGTTTGAGGTCAGGCCCCGTAGCGGGAACCAGTCGAAATAGCTGCCACCGGCAAACACCACAATCAGCAGGATGGCGAACAGGAACGCCGGGATCGCGTAACCGACGATGATCGCCGAACTGGTCCACACATCGAAGTGGCTGCCGTGTCGCGTCGCCTTGGCGATCCCCAACGGGATCGACACCAGGTACATGATCAGCGTGCTCCACAGCCCGAGAGAGATCGACACCGGCATCTTTTCCTTGATCAGGTCGATGACCTTGGCGTCGCGGAAGAAGCTGTCGCCGAAATCCAGGGTGGCGTAGTTCTTGATCATGATCCACAAGCGTTCCGGCGCCGATTTGTCGAAGCCGTACATGTGCTCGATTTCCTTGACCAACGCCGGGTCCAGGCCTTGCGCCCCACGATAGGCCGAGCCGGCCACCGACACTTCAGCTCCGCCGCCGGCAATGCGGCTGGTGGCGCCTTCGAAGCCTTCGAGTTTGGCGATCATCTGCTCCACCGGCCCACCGGGGGCGGCCTGGATGATCACGAAGTTGATCAGCAAAATGCCAAACAGGGTCGGGATGATCAGCAGCAGTCGCCGAAAAATATACGCCAGCATCTGATTACTCCGTGCCCGCAGGGTCGGCTTGCAGTTTGGTTTCGACTTCTATCGGCAATGTCGTGTCGGGCTTGACCCACCAGGTATTGATGCCGATGTCATATTTGGGCGAAACCTTCGGGTGGCCGATGTGGTTCCAGTACGCCACGCGCGAGGTCTTGATGTGCCAGTTGGGGATCACGTAATAGCCCCATTGCAGCACCCGGTCCAGCGCCCGGGCGTGGGCCACCAGGCTTTTGCGCGAATCGGCGTTGATCAGTTGCTCGACCAGTTGGTCCACCACCGGGTCTTTCAGGCCCATGGAATTGCGGCTGCCGGGTTTGTCGGCGGCGGCGGTCATCCAGAACTCGCGCTGTTCGTTACCCGGCGAGTTGGATTGAGGGAAACTGCCGACGATCATGTCGAAGTCCCGGGAGCGTACGCGGTTGATGTATTGCGAGACGTCGACCCGACGGATCACCAGGTCGATGCCCAGGTCGCTGAGGTTGCGCTTGAACGGCAGCAGTACCCGCTCGAACTCAGTCTGGGCCAGCAGGAACTCGACGGTCACCGGTTTGCCGGTGGCGTCGACCATCTTGTCGTCGACGATCCGCCAGCCGGCCTCTTGCAGCAGTTGATAGGCTTTGCGCTGCTGGGTGCGGATCATGCCGCTGGCGTCGGTCAGCGGGTTCTGGAACGCCTCGCTGAACACCTGCTCGGGAATCTTGCCGCGGAACGGGTCGAGAATCGCCAGTTGATCGGCGTCCGGCAGGCYGGTGGCGGCCATTTCCGAGTTTTCGAAGTAACTGCGGGTACGCACGTAGGCGCCGTTGAACAGTTGCTTGTTGGTCCACTCGAAGTCCAGCAACAGGGTCAGCGCCTGGCGCACGCGCACATCCTGGAACACCGCACGACGCAGGTTGAACACGAAGCCTTGCATGCCGGTGGGGTTGCCGTTGGGGATTTCTTCCTTGATCAGCCGCCCTTCGGTCACCGCCGGAATGTTGTAGGCCTTGGCCCAGTTTTTCGCGGACATTTCCAGCCAGTAGTCGAACTGACCGGCCTTGAGCGCTTCCAGCGCGACGGTGTTGTCGCGGTAATAGTCAGTGGTCATCACATCGAAGTTGTAGAACCCGCGATTGACCGGCAGATCCTTGCCCCAGTAATCCTTGACCCGTTCATAGCGCACCGAACGCCCGGCCTTCACTTCGCTGACTTTGTACGGGCCGCTGCCCAGCGGCAGTTCCAGGTTGCCCTTGTTGAAGTCGCGGGTGGCCCACCAATGCTTGGGCAATACCGGCAACTGGCAGAGGATCATTGGCAATTCGCGGTTGTTGTTGTGCTTGAACTTGAACAGCACTTTGAGCGGGTCTTCGGCGATCGCTTCCTCCACGTCGCTGTAATAGCCGTGGTAGAGCGGGGCACCTTCCTTGATCAGGGTCTGGAAGCTGAACACCACGTCTTCGGCGCGCACAGGGTGGCCGTCGTGGAAACGTGCTTCGGGGCGCAGATAGAAACGCACCCAGCTGTTGTCCGGGGCTTTTTCGATTTTGCCTGCGATCAAGCCATATTGAGTGAACGGCTCATCGAGACCCTGTTTGGCCAGGGTGTCGTAGATCATGCTGATGTCGTCCGCCGGCACGCCTTTGCTGATGAACGGGTTGAGGCTGTCGAAGCCACCGAATCCGGCCTGACGGAAGATCCCGCCCTTGGGCGCGTCGGGGTTTACGTAATCGAAGTGCTTGAAGTCGGCCGGGTATTTCGGCAGCTCGTTGTACAGGGTCAAGGCATGTTGCGGGGCGGCGCAGGCCAGCCCGGCGAACAACAGACCGCTGGCCTGCAAGAGCAGGGCGCGTAAGGGAGTCATTGATCTTTCTCCGAAGATTTCAGCCACCACGCGCTCAGGCCCAGGGTGTAGGGCGGCGTGGTGACGAAGGCGAACCGGTTGCGGTAGGCCAGGCGGTGATAATTGAGGTACCAGTTGGGAATGATGTAGTGCTGCCATAGCAGCACCCGGTCGAGCGCCTTGCCGGCGGCGACTTGTTCATCCCGGGTCTGGGCGCCGAGCAGTTGTTCGAGTAAATGGTCGACCACCGGGTCGGCGATGCCTGCGTAGTTCTTGCTGCCCTTGATCCCGACCTGGCTGGAGTGGAAGTACTGCCATTGCTCCAGGCCCGGGCTGAGGGTCTGGTTGAGGGTCATCAGGATCATGTCGAAATCGAATTGATCGAGGCGCTGTTTGTACTGGGCGCGATCGACCGTGCGCAGCCGTGCGTCGATACCGATGCTGGCGAGGTTTTCGACATAAGGCTGGAGGATCCGCTCCAGGTTCGGGTTGACCAGCAGGATCTCGAAGCGTAGCGGTTGGCCGATGCTGTTCTGCAGCCGCTGGCCATTGAGCTTCCAGCCGGCTTCGGCGAGCAGGCCCAAGGCCTTGCGCATGGTTTCGCGCGGAATGCCGCGGCCTTCGGTCTGCGGCAGGCTGAACGGCTCGGTGAGCAGCTTGGCGGGCAATTGATCGCGATAGGGCTTGAGCAACAGCCACTCGTGGCCGACCGGAAGTCCCGTGGCGGAGAACTCGCTGTTGGGGTAGTAACTCATGGCGCGTGTGTAGGCGCCGCTGAACAGCGTGCGGTTGGTCCACTCGAAATCGAACATCAGCCCCAGCGCTTCACGGACCTTGATTTCGGCAAAGGTCGACCGCCGAGTGTTCATGAACAGGCCCTGGCTCTGGGTCGGGATCTGGTGCGGGATCTGCGCCTTGATCACCTCGCCACGGCGCACGGCCGGGAAGTCGTAGCCGTTGTCCCAGTTTTTCGCCTGATGCTCGATGTAGATGTCGAACTCGCCGGCCTTGAACGCTTCGAAGGCCACATCACTGTCACGGTAGAACTCGACTTCCATGCGATCGACGTTGTACTTGCCGCGATTGACCGGCAGGTCCTTGCCCCAGTAATCCTTGACCCGTTCGAAGACGATCTGCCGCCCAGGGGTTACCGAAGTGATGCGATACGGCCCGCTGCCCAATGGCGGTTCGAAGGTGGTGGCCTTGAAATCGCGATCTTTCCAGTAATGCTGGGGCAGCACCGGCAACTCGCCCAGGCGCAGGATCAGCAACGGATTGCCGGAGCGCTTGAAGACGAAGCGAATGCGCTGCGGGTTGAGGATGTCGACCCGCGACACTTCCTGGAGGTTGGTGCGGAATTGCGGATGACCTTCCTTGAGCAGCAGACGGTAAGAAAACGCGACATCGTAAGCGGTGATCGGCGTGCCATCGTGGAAGCGCGCTTCGGGGCGCAGGTTGAACACCACCCAGCTGCGGTCCTCGCTGTATTCCACCGATTGGGCGATCAGGCCATAACTGGACGTCGGCTCATCGCCCGACGGCGCGTACTGGCCGGTGCCGACCATCAGCGGTTCGTTGAGTTCGTTGATGCCGTATTGCAGGAAGTTGGCCGTGGAAACCGGGCTTGAACCTTTGAGGGTGTAAGGGTTGAGCGTATCGAAGGTGCCAAACGCCATCACCCGCAACGTACCGCCCTTGGGCGCTTGCGGGTTGACCCAGTCGAAGTGGGTAAATCTGGCCGGGTACTTGAGCGTGCCGAACTGCGCATAACCGTGGCTTTCGCTGATCGTCGCGCTTGCGGGGGAGCTCAAGGCCAGGCTGATCAGGAGCAGGAGGAGGGGACGCTTCAAGTCAGAGATCCGATCCAGGCGGCTTGGGCTTTGTGGGCCGTACAGTAACAGCTTGTATCGACAGGAAAAAGACGGGGGCTTAATGCGGGGGCGGGGCGAAAAAAAAGATCGCAGCCTTCGGCAGCTCCTACACCGATCATGTACATCCAAGATTGATCGGATGTATGCATTCTCTGTAGGAGCTGCCGAAGGCTGCGATCTTTTCGGCATCACCTCAATTTTAATGCGGGGAAGCCACCGTCAGCATCTGACCCGGTTTCAGCGCCTGGCCTACCCGAGGGTTCCAGCGCTTGAGGTGTTGCATTTCGACATTGAAACGTTTGGCAACCATGTACAACGAGTCGCCTTGCTGGACCTTGTACTGGGTCTGCGGCTTCTGTTTGTCTGCCTTGCTGCTGGTCTTGCTGTTCGCCGCCACGACAGTGTTGATGCGACCACCGCTGCGCTTGGTGGTGTCCTGCATCACAAGGGTCTGGCCGACCTTGAGGTTCTTGCCGTTCAGCTTGTTCCAGCGTTGCAGGTCCTTGACCTCGACCTTGTTGGCCTTGGCAATGGAGGCCAGATTTTCACCGCGTTTGACCCGGTAGGCGCGCTTGATGCTGGCGATTTCGCCGTCATCGGCACCTTCGAACACCGGCTTGAGCGGCCGCTGGCTGATCAGCTCTTCAGGACGCATGGTCGACAGGCTGGCAGTCAGCAGTTGCGCCTTGGACGTCGGCACCAGCAGATGCTGGGGGCCGTCGATGGTGGTGCGTTGCTTGAAGGCCGGGTTGAGCTGGAACAGTTCGTCTTCGTCGATGTTGGCCACCGCGGCAACCTTGGACAGGTCCATGCGCTGGTTGATTTCGACGACCTGGAAGTACGGTTCGTTGGCGATCGACTTGAGGTTCACGCCATAGGCATCGGGCGCCAACACCACTTGCGACAGCGCCAGCAGCTTCGGCACATAGGCCTGGGTTTCCGCTGGCAGCGGCAGGTTCCAATAGTCGGTTGGAAGACCGAGCTTCTCGTTGCGCTCGATGGCCCGGCTGACCGTGCCTTCGCCGGCGTTGTAGGCCGCCAGGGCCAGTAGCCAGTCACCGTTGAACATGTCGTGCAGGCGGGTCAGGTAATCCATGGCCGCGGTGGTCGAGGCGGTGATATCGCGACGGCCATCATAGAAACGGGTTTGACGCAGGTTGAAGTAGCGCCCGGTGGAAGGAATGAATTGCCAAAGACCCACCGCGTCGGCCCGGGAATAGGCCATCGGGTTGTAGGCGCTTTCAATCACTGGCAACAGCGCCAGTTCCAGCGGCATGTTGCGTTCTTCAAGGCGTTCGACGATGTAGTGAATGTAGAGGCTGCCGCGTTCGCCGGCGTTTTCGAGGAAGGACGGGTTACTGGCGAACCACAGGCGCTGCTGCTCGATGCGCGGGTTGACGCCCAGGTTGTCCTGCAACTGGAAGCCCTGGCGCATGCGCTCCCAGACGTCCTGGGGAACTTGCGGTGTTGGTTTTTCGCTGAGCCAGATCGGTTTTTGCTTGGCTCGCGCGGCGATATTCGGTGTGTGTGTCGCGTCGGTCTGCGGCACATGGCTTGAACAGCCCGCCAAAGTGGCGGACACAGCCACCGCGATGGCTTGAGCCAAGCGGGTCAATGCGTCTGAATTGGTGGCTTTACGAATAGGTGACGACATTGGCTGGAAGTAAGTTCCGGGCGAAAATGTCGGGCGATTCTAGAAAGCACACCCCCTGCGGTCAACCATTCAGAATTTTTGTACCATCGGGCAGGCGGCTTAGAACGTATCTTTCCAAGCCCGAAGAGCAGCAAAAACCGCACTCGGAGCCCGGTTATCGGTTCCGTTCCGTTCGTCCACTTTTTCTTTAACGGATGTTTCGCCGGTACGCAAAAACGGATTGGTGAGCTTTTCCAGCGCCAGGGTCGAAGGCAGCGTCATGATTCCGGCTTCGCGTTGACGGGTGACTTTGGCCAGTCGTTCGAGGGTGTCGGGGTTGCCCGGTTCGACCGCCACGGCAAACTTCAGATTGCTCAGGGTGTACTCGTGGGTGCAGTAGACCAGCGTGTCTTCGGGAAGCGCCGCGAGGCGGCTCAGCGAGTGATGCATCTGCTCGGGCGTGCCTTCGAACAAGCGTCCGCAACCGGCAGCGAACAGGGTGTCGCCGCAAAACAAATGACCACGGTGGTAATAGGCGATATGCCCGAGGGTATGGCCCGGTACCGTGATGACATCGAAGTCCCAGCCCAGCACGTTGATCCGGTCGTTGTCCTTGAGGGCCACGTCCCGTGCCGGGATGGTCTCGCTGGCCGGGCCATGGACGGTTGCGTCTGTCGCTTTTTTCAGCCGCTCGACGCCGCCGACATGGTCATGATGGTGATGAGTGATCAGAATATCGCTTAACACCCAACCCGGATGCGCCGCGAGCCACGCCTGTACGGGCGCGGCATCACCCGGATCGACCACGGCGCAGCGCTGGGTGCTGTGATCTTGTAACAACCAGATGTAGTTGTCGGTGAAGGCGGGCAGGGCACTGATCTGTATCATCGTCGGATTCGCCAAGCGGAAAACATTGGCGCATCTTAGAGCTTCCTGGCGCGTTGGAGAATGCAATGACCGATAAAGCGTTCGCTCAGGCTGATCCTGACTGGCTGGCATTGATCAGCGCGGCCCGTGACTGGCTGTCCGGCCCCATCGGGCAATTTTTGCTGGACGAAGAACGACGCATGCTCGAAGACGAGTTGGGGCGCTTCTTCGGCGGCTATCTGGTGCATTACGGTCCCTCGGCGCAGACACCACCGTCGGCGCCGCAGGTGCAGCGCAATGTGCGACTCGGCGCGCCGTTGCCGGGGGTCGAGATCGTCTGCGAAGAGCAGGCCTGGCCCTTGAGCGAGCATGCCGCCGATGTGGTGGTGTTGCAGCATGGGCTGGATTTCTGCCTGTCGCCCCACGGCCTGCTGCGCGAAGCAGCGAGCAGCGTGCGCCCCGGCGGGCATCTGCTGATTATCGGGATCAACCCCTGGAGCAGTTGGGGCCTGCGTCATGTGTTCGCCCATGACGCCTTGCGCAAGGCGCGCTGCATTTCGCCGTCGCGGGTCAGCGACTGGCTGAACCTGCTGGGCTTCGCGCTGGAGAAACGCCGCTTCGGGTGCTATCGTCCGCCGCTTGCGTCACCTGCCTGGCAAGCTCGTCTGGCCGGTTGGGAGCGCAAGGCCGGTGACTGGCAATTGTCGGGTGGCGGCTTCTACTTATTAGTCGCGCGCAAGATCGTGGTGGGGCTGCGGCCGGTGCGCCAAGTACGGCGCGAACCGATGGGCAAGCTGATTCCGTTGCCGATGGCCAAGGTCAACCGTCGTCACATCGAACCGTAATACATTTTTATTCCCGGTCGGGTATGCCCCGGCCTCGGGCATCGTCGGTCACCGATCGGCGAGCCAGCGCATTTTCTGGATAGATTGGCATGAGCGATAGCGTAGAACTCTTCACCGATGGCGCCTGCAAGGGCAACCCTGGCCCAGGCGGCTGGGGCGCGTTGCTGGTATGCAAGGGCGTTGAAAAAGAACTCTGGGGTGGCGAAGCCAACACTACCAACAACCGCATGGAGCTGATGGGGGCAATCCGTGGCCTGGAAGAGCTCAAGCGTTCTTGTGACGTGCTGCTGGTGACCGACTCCCAGTACGTGATGAAAGGCATCAACGAGTGGATGGCCAACTGGAAGAAACGCGGCTGGAAAACCGCCGCGAAGGAACCAGTGAAAAACGCCGACCTGTGGAAACTGCTCGACGAGCAGGTCAACCGCCACAACGTTACCTGGAAATGGGTGCGCGGGCACATCGGCCATCATGGCAATGAACGGGCCGACCAACTGGCCAACCGTGGCGTGGATGAAGTGCGCGGGTACAAGCAGGGCTAGACCCACCACTGATCGTTCCCATGCTCTGCGTGGGAATGCAGCCCGGGACGCTCTGCGTCCCATTGGAACGCGGAGCGTCCCTTGAGGCATTCCCACGCAGAGCGTGGGAACGATCAGTGGGAGCGAGTCTGTTCGCGATTGGGCGCAACACGGTGTATCTGAAAGACCCCCGCGAGCGTGTTAACATCGCCGCTTTTGTACGATTGACCCGTTGAGAGCTGAGCACTGATGGCCACCAGATCCGTTGTACTCGATACCGAAACCACCGGCATGCCGGTGACCGACGGCCACCGGATTATCGAAATCGGTTGTGTCGAATTGCTCGGTCGGCGCCTGACCGGCCGGCATTTCCACGTTTACCTGCAACCGGATCGCGAGAGTGACGAAGGCGCCATCGGCGTCCACGGCATCACTAACGAATTTCTGGTGGGCAAGCCGCGTTTCACTGAAGTGGCCGATGAGTTTTTCGAGTTCATCAAGGGCGCACAGCTGATCATCCATAACGCGGCGTTCGACGTTGGCTTCATCAACAACGAATTTGCCCTGATGGGCCAGCACGATCGCGCGGACATCACACAGCACTGCACGATCCTCGACACCCTGATCATGGCCCGGGAACGTCACCCGGGGCAGCGCAACAGCCTCGACGCCTTGTGCAAGCGCTATGGCGTCGACAACTCCGGCCGTGAACTGCACGGCGCCTTGCTCGACTCCGAGATTCTCGCCGACGTTTACCTGACCATGACCGGCGGCCAGACCAGCCTGTCGCTGGCCGGTAATGCGTCCGATGGCAACGGTTCGGGCGAAGGCGCCGATAATTCCGCCACGGAAATCCGTCGTCTGCCGGCCGATCGTCAGCCGACCCGGATCATCCGCGCCAGTGAAGAGGATCTGGCCCAGCACGTTGCGCGCCTGGAAGCCATTGCCAAATCCGCTGGCGCGCCGTCGCTGTGGCAGCAATTGGCCGAGGCCAAGGCTCAAGCCTAAAGATCTAGAAGATCGCAGCCTTCGGCAGCTCCTACCGTCGATTTGATAGTCAACACGGTCGGTGTAGGAGCTGCCGAAGGCTGCGATCTTTTGATCCTTACAAACGCACCACCAACGTGCACTCAACGACCCGCCACAGGGCATCCCCCTCGCCACATGCGCTCCAACCCTCTACCCTGAGGTAATTGGCAGGCCACGGTCTGCCGCCTCAGGACGCCGAGCCTCATGTATAAAGATTTGAAATTCCCGGTTCTGATCGTCCACCGCGACATCAAGGCCGACACCGTCGCCGGTGATCGTGTTCGGGGCATCGCCCGGGAACTGGAGCAGGAAGGCTTCAGCATTGTCTCGGCGGTCGATTACACCGAAGGGCGTCTGGTCGCCTCGACCCATCACGGCCTTGCCTGCATGTTGATTGCCGCTGAAGACGCCAGCACCCATGCGCATCTTCTGCACAACATGGCCGAGCTGATTCGCCTGGCACGGGTTCGGGCGCCGGACCTGCCGATCTTCGCCCTGGGTGAACAGGTCACCCTGGAAAACGCCCCGGCTGACGCCATGGCCGAGCTCAATCAGCTGCGCGGCATTCTCTATTTGTTCGAAGACACCGTGCCATTCCTTGCCCGTCAGGTTGCCCGTGCGGCGCGCAAGTACCTGGATGGCCTGTTGCCGCCGTTCTTCAAGGCGCTGGTGCAGCACACCGCCGACTCCAATTATTCCTGGCACACGCCGGGACATGGCGGCGGCGTGGCGTATCACAAGAGCCCGGTAGGTCAGGCGTTTCACCAGTTTTTCGGGGAAAACACCCTGCGTTCGGATTTGTCGGTGTCGGTGCCGGAGCTCGGTTCGCTGCTCGATCACACTGGCCCGCTGGCTGAGGCGGAAGCGCGAGCGGCTCGTAACTTCGGCGCCGATCACACCTTTTTCGTGATCAATGGCACCTCGACCGCCAACAAGATCGTCTGGCATTCCATGGTGGCCCGCGATGATCTGGTGCTGGTGGATCGCAACTGCCACAAGTCGGTGTTGCACGCGATCATCATGACCGGCGCGATTCCGCTGTACCTGTGCCCGGAACGCAATGAGCTGGGGATCATCGGCCCGATTCCGTTGAGTGAGTTCAGCCGCGAATCAATCCAGGCCAAGATCGACGCGAGCCCACTGACCCAGGGCCGTGATCCCAGGGTCAAGTTGGCGGTGGTGACCAACTCGACTTACGACGGCCTCTGTTACAACGCCGAACTGATCAAACAGAGCCTGGGTAACAGCGTCGAGGTGCTGCATTTTGACGAGGCCTGGTTCGCGTACGCGGCATTCCACGAGTTTTTTGCCGGCCGTTACGGCATGGGCACGTCCCGCAGCGAAGACAGCCCCTTGGTGTTCACCACTCACTCCACACACAAACTACTGGCGGCGTTCAGCCAGGCGTCGATGATTCACGTGCAGGACGGCGGTGCACGGCAGCTGGATCGCGATCGTTTCAACGAAGCGTTCATGATGCACATCTCGACCTCGCCGCAGTACAGCATCATCGCCTCGCTGGACGTGGCCTCGGCGATGATGGAAGGGCCGGCCGGTCGTTCGCTGCTACAGGAAATGTTCGACGAAGCGCTGAGTTTTCGCCGGGCGCTGGCCAATCTGCGCCAGCATATCGCCACCGACGACTGGTGGTTTTCCATCTGGCAGCCGCCCTCGGTCGAAGCCATCGAGCAGGTGGCCGCCGAAGACTGGCTGCTGCAACCCGACGCCGATTGGCACGGCTTTGGCGGCGTGACCGACGACTACGTGCTGCTCGACCCAATCAAGGTCACGCTGGTGATGCCGGGGCTGACAGCGGGCGGCGCGCTGAGTGCGCGCGGGATTCCGGCGGCGGTAGTCAGCAAGTTCCTCTGGGAACGCGGGCTGGTCGTGGAAAAGACCGGGCTGTATTCGTTCCTGGTGTTGTTCTCGATGGGCATTACCAAGGGCAAATGGAGCACGCTGCTGACCGAGTTACTGGAGTTCAAGCGCAGTTATGACGCCAACGTCAGCCTGGCCACCTGCCTGCCGTGCGTGGCGCAACAGAACGTGGCCCGCTATCAAGGCATGGGGTTGCGCGATCTGTGCGATCAGTTGCACGCCTGTTATCGCAGCAACGCCACGGCCAAACACCTAAAACGCATGTATACGGTGCTGCCGGAAGTCGCGATGAAGCCAGCGGACGCCTATGATCAATTGGTACGCGGGGAAGTGGAGGCCGTTTCGATCGACGCTCTGGACGGGCGGATCGCGGCAGTGATGCTGGTGCCATACCCGCCGGGGATCCCGTTGATCATGCCCGGCGAGCGTTTCACTGAGTCGACCCGCTCGATTATCGATTACCTGAAGTTTGCCCGGGCGTTCGACAGCAGCTTCCCCGGGTTTGTCGCCGATGTGCATGGCTTGCAACACGAAGACGAGGGCAATGGACGGCACTACACCGTCGATTGCATCAAGGAATGAGGACCTTTCCAAGTATGCAACCCGTCATGAATCCCAAATACCCAGGCCTCTCGGTACGTGTTGCCGATGAGGGTTTTGCGGCTTATATCTGGGGCAGTGATTTCAGTTTTGAAGTTGCCGCCTATGGTGCAGCAGCAATCGATAAGCCGGTGGCGCAATGGCCGGTGACGCCGATCACCCCGTATCGCAAGTGCTACGGCATCGATCCTGAAGAGTTCAGCAGCTTTCGCGATGCCGCCGACAGTGCGATTTTCATGGCCTATCTGGATGACGAGCCGGTGGGCCACCTGGTGGTCAGCACCAACTGGAACGGTTTCGCCCATATCGATGAATTGGCGGTGCATGCACCGGCGCGTCGCCATGGCGTGGCCAAGGCATTGCTGGACGTAGCGCAGTTCTGGAGCCGCAAGAAAAAGCTGCCGGGCATCATGCTGGAAACCCAGAACAATAATCTTGGGGCCTGCCGGCTGTATGAGCGCTGTGGCTACGTGGTTGGCGGGATCGATTATCTGCGCTATCGCGGGATCGACCCGAACACTGCCGAAGTCGCATTGTTCTGGTATCGATTGTTCGACAATCCGCTGGAAAAACCGATCAGCTCGCCAGCATCGCCACGGCTTGTTCCGTGATGATGTCCAGCAGCGTCTGAACCGCCGGAGAGGGCTCGGCGTTTTTCAGGCGCAAGGCGTAGACGCTGATAGGTACCGCAGGCGCCAGCGGGCAGGCATCGAGCCCGGCCGATTTGGCGCCGAGGGCGGTAAACGGATCGACGATCGCCAGGCCTTCACCGGCCTCGACCATGCTGCGCATCATTTGATGCGTCTGCACCCGGGTCTGGATGACTGGGGCAGGGCGCAGCGCATGCAGCTTGTTGTCCAGCGCCGGGCTGAGCGGGTCGTGACCTTCCAGGCCAACCATTGACTGGCCGGCCAGGTCTTGCAGCGAGATGTACTTCTGTTTCGGTTGCAGCCAGCCATGGGGTGCCAATAGCTGGAGCTTGCCCTGGGCGATGACCTGGCAATCGATATCGGCATGGTCCGGGTCGTGCAGGCTCAGGCCCAGATCGCTTTCGCGCAGCAGCAGGCTTCTGACAATCTCGCGGGTCGGTTGGCTCAGGAGGGTGCAAGGTGCATCGGGGAGGCGTCGGCGCAGCGCCGCGATGCTCTGCGGCAACAGCTGTTGCGCCAGCGGCGGGGTGCAGATGATTCGCAGGGGCGGGGCCAGATATTGCTTGAGGCTGCTGGCCAGTCGCTGGACCGGCTCAAGCGCTTCATAGACGTGGGCGATCTCGACCTGTAACTCCCGCGCCTCGCGCGTGGCTTGCAGACGGCCACGCACGCTGGCAAACAGCATGAAACCCAACTGATCCTCGGCATCGCGCAGCGTGCGTTCAACCTCGGTCACGGGCAACTGCAACCATTCGGCGGCGGTGCCCAGGTGACCGGTCTGCAGGAGCGCCTGGATCACTTCGATATGACGTAAACGCATGCGTGAAGTCCATGTTCAGCAGGTGAGGGAGTCAGTCACTGAATCCTAACTCAAGTGCGCGCATATGACTTCTGCTCATAACAGCGGGTTATGAGGCTACGTACGTTTCAGGTTCGCGAGTGAGGGTGACGCCTGATTGCACCAGCACAAATTCGTTGTCGTCGAGTTTGTTGAGCCGGTCGCCAATGGCCAGCTTATAGGTGGTGACTGGCGCAGAGCCGGCGAGGCCGTCGTGCGACGGGGTGGATTCCTGGAACTCATGCACGGAATAAACACGGCCTTCCGCGTCTCTTGCATGGAACTGACCGACGAGTACTGCTGCCATCTGCTTAGAACCTCTGGAGATAAATCACTCAATTTGCGGTTCTGTAGACCGTGGTTGGGCGAGGTAAGTTTTCCTACAGGAAAAAAATAGTCAGGGGCGGCGATTTTCCGTCGCCCGCTGGTTGAATCGTCATTTGATCATCTATAACTAGAAGCTCTTTCCATCGAACAGTCGAGTATCTTCCATGAGCAACGTCTACGAGATCGCCGTTCTGGTCGGCAGCCTGAGAAAAGCATCGATCAACCGCAAGGTCGCGCTGGCGCTGGCCGAGCTGGCGCCTGCCAATCTGAAGCTGACGATCGTCGAAATCGGCGATTTGCCGCTGTACAACGAAGACATCGATGGCGATTCACCGCCGGCAGCCTACAGCACTTTCCGACAACAAGTGCGCTCATCCGACGCGGTGCTGTTCGTGACCCCGGAATACAACCGTTCGGTGCCGGCGCCGTTGAAGAATGCGATTGACGTCGGTTCGCGTCCCTATGGCCAGAGTGTCTGGGACGGCAAGCCGGGTGCGGTGATCAGCGCTTCACCGGGCGCCGTCGGCGGGTTTGGCGCCAATCACAACGTGCGCCAGTCCATGGTGTTTCTCAATGTGCCGTGCATGCAACAGCCGGAAGCTTATCTGGGCGGCGCCGGTTCAGCGTTCGACGAGGCGGGCAAGTTGTCGGAGTCGCTCAAGCCGTTCCTGCAGAAATTCATCAATGCGTATGCGCAGTGGGTCGAGCAGCACAAAAAGCCATGACCACTTCCTTTTAGCTTGTAGCAGCTGCCTCGCAGGCTCGGCAGTTGCTACATCAGGCATTTCATCCCACCTTCACTTTACGGTCTATTCAAACCTCCCTATATTCCGCGCTTCGTTTTTCCGTCGGGCTGGAACCGGGTTTATATGCTCATCGCATCGTTGATTTTTTTGCTGACCATCACCCTGGTGATCTGGCAACCCAAAGGCCTGGGCGTCGGCTGGAGTGCGGTATTTGGCGCGGGGCTGGCACTGCTGTCCGGGGTGGTGCACCTGAGCGATATTCCGCTGGTATGGCAGATCATCTGGAATGCCACCGGCACCTTCGTTGCGCTGATTGTCATCAGCCTGCTGCTGGATGAGGCGGGGTTCTTTGCCTGGGCCGCGTTGCATGTGGCCCGTTGGGGGCGGGGCAGCGGGCGCAAGCTCTTTGCTTATATGGTGCTGCTCGGCGCACTGGTGTCGGCGTTGTTCGCCAATGACGGCGCGGCGCTGATTCTTACGCCGATCGTGATTTCCATGCTGCTGGCGTTGCGTTTTTCCCCGGCGGCGACCCTGGCGTTCGTGATGGGCGCCGGTTTCATCGCCGACACCGCGAGCCTGCCGCTGGTGGTGTCGAACCTGGTGAACATTGTTTCGGCGGACTTCTTCAAGATCAGTTTCAACCGCTACGCCGCGGTGATGATTCCGGTCAATCTGGTAAGCGTGGCGGCGACCCTGGCGATGTTGATGGTGTTTTTCCGTCGCGACATCCCCGGTGATTACCATCCCGAGCAATTGGCAGACCCGGCCACCGCGATTCACGACACCGCAACGTTTTATGCCGGTTGGGTGGTGTTGGTGATTCTGCTGCTCGGCTGCTTTGCCCTTGAGCCGTTGGGCATTCCGATCAGCGCAATTTCCGCAGTGTGCGCTGCATTGCTGCTGGCCATTGCCGCCCGTGGCCACAAGATTTCCACGCGCAAGGTGATGAAAGAAGCGCCGTGGCAGATCGTGATTTTTTCCTTAGGGATGTACCTGGTGGTGTATGGCCTGCGTAACGCCGGGCTCACCGGGTATCTGGCCGGTTGGCTGGATGGCTTTGCCGGTTACGGCGTATGGGGCGCGGCCATGGGCACCGGGGTGCTGACGGCGTTGCTGTCATCGGTGATGAACAATCTGCCGACCGTGCTGATCGGCTTGCTCTCGATCGATGCCAGTCAGGCGGCCGGCGTGGCGAAAGAGGCGATGATCTACGCCAACGTCATCGGCAGCGACCTGGGGCCGAAAATCACCCCGATCGGCAGTCTGGCGACCTTGCTGTGGCTGCATGTGCTGCAGCGCAAGAATATCCGGATTGGCTGGGGTTATTACTTCAAGGTCGGGGTTGTGCTGACGGTGCCGGTGTTGTTGGTGACGTTGGCGGCCTTGGCATTGCGGTTATCCATCTAGACCGGGCGGGCACTGCAAGTGCTCAACCACTGCCCGGCACATTCGGCCAAAGATCGGACACCAGAAAGAGCCGCTCGGCCTCTTCCCAATCCCCTTTGGCATTCTCTGTCAGCCGCACCATCAATTGCGCCGGTGCCAGCGGGTCCAGATCACTCAGCCACGCCTTCAGCTGTTCAGCGCTCCAGGTCTGCTCCTCGGGATAGTGCGCTGGCGCCAGCCAGGCATGGCGGGGCAGGGGTTGCCAGCGACCGAATGGACGCTGCACGACAAAATCCGCCCAATCCTTCTGGTGCAGCCAGCTACCGCGTAAATGCTGAGGGTGTGCGCCACTCGGTGGTTCGGCCTGCCCCGGCCACGGATAGAGCAGGTAACCGCCCAGCCATAGATGTGCGCTGAACTGCTGGATATCCAGCGACGCCAGCACCTCACGGCTCTCCGCCCGCGCGGAAATCGGCAATTGATGCCGGCTCAGGTGTTCCAGTTTGCGGTCCAGCCGATCATGGCAACCCGGTCCGAGCCACTGCGCGGTGTCATGGCCATCACCGTTCTGCGGGCCGAGGTAGAGCTTGATCGCCAGTTCCAGGTGATGCACGCCATCGCGATCGCGCAGCAGCATGTCCAACTCACCGAGGGTATGGCCTTCGCGACGGATCGGCATGTTGGCGGCGATCAGCTCGATCCCCGGCGCGTGCCGCACGGCGTACTGCCACAGCCGTTCGTAGTACAAACCCAGGCGCCGGGTCCTGGCCTGGGCCAGCCAGTGCAGCAAATCGTAACTGTCACGATCCAGATGCCTGAGCCAGTGTTCCAGGCGCTCCGGCGCCTGCACCCAATCGCTGCCGGCCAGTGGATGACGCTGCGGCCACGGGGTGGCGTCGAGCATCGGCGGTGCGAGGATGACCCAGGCCAGGTCGCGCACTTCAGGGTGGCGCAACTGGTGAGGTAACTGGAGCAAGTCTGGAAATAGGATCATCTTGCGAGCATAGCCCGAAACGCGAGCACACCGTTGCGGCTGAAAGGGTTTTGTCTACGCCGCGCTTTCGCCCATAATCGTGTTTTTCGCCGTCGCAGGCCGCCGCGTCCCAATAGGAGCCCCATGGAGCAATTTCGTAATATCGGCATCATCGGTCGCCTGGGCAGTTCTCAGGTGCTGGATACCGTCCGCCGACTGAAACGGTTTCTGCTCGATCGTCATCTGCACGTGATCCTCGAAGACACCATTGCCGAAGTCCTGCCGGGCCATGGCCTGCAAACTTCGTCGCGCAAGATGCTCGGTGAAGTCTGTGACATGGTGATTGTGGTCGGCGGTGACGGCAGCCTGCTGGGCGCTGCCCGGGCGCTGGCCCGGCACAACATTCCGGTGCTCGGCATCAACCGTGGCAGCCTGGGATTCCTCACCGATATTCGCCCCGATGAGCTGGAAGTCAAAGTCGCCGAAGTGCTCGACGGCCACTATCTGGTGGAAAACCGCTTCCTGTTGCAAGCCGAAGTCCGGCGCCACGCCGAGGCCATCGGCCAGGGCGATGCGCTGAACGACGTGGTGCTGCACCCCGGTAAATCGACGCGGATGATCGAGTTCGAACTGTACATCGACGGCCAGTTCGTCTGCAGCCAGAAGGCCGACGGCCTGATCGTTGCCACGCCGACCGGTTCGACCGCTTACGCGCTGTCTGCGGGCGGCCCGATCATGCATCCCAAGCTCGACGCTATTGTGATTGTGCCGATGTACCCCCATACCTTGTCGGGTAGGCCGATTGTGGTCGATGGCAACAGTGAGCTGAAAATCGTCGTGTCCAAAGATATGCAGATYTATCCGCAAGTCTCCTGTGATGGGCAGAACCACTTCACCTGCGCGCCCGGTGACACCATCACCATCAGCAAGAAAGCGCAGAAGCTGCGGCTGATTCACCCACTCGACCACAACTACTACGAAGTCTGCCGGACCAAGCTCGGCTGGGGCAGCAAGTTGGGTGGTGGAGGCGACTGATGCTCGATCCCGCGCGTAGCTACGACCTGATCGGTGACGTGCACGGTTGCGCTCTGACCCTTGAGCACTTGCTCGACCGGCTCGGTTACCACAAACAGGCAGGTGTCTGGCGGCATCCGTCGCGCATGGCGGTGTTCCTCGGCGACATCATCGACCGCGGCCCGCGGATTCGCGAGGCGCTGCACATCGTCCACGACATGGTCCAGGCCGGCCAGGCGCTGTGCATCATGGGCAATCATGAATTCAACGCCCTCGGCTGGAGCACGCCGGCGCTGCCGGGCAGCGGCAAACAGTTCGTGCGCGAGCACACCCCGCGCCACGCCCGCCTGCTTCAGGAAACCCTGACCCAGTTCGAAGATCATCCCCAGGATTGGCACGACTTCCTGCAATGGTTCTACAAGCTGCCATTGTTCGTCGATGCCGAGCGTTTCCGCGTGGTGCATGCCTGCTGGGACGCCGGCCTGATCGAGCCGTTGCGCGGGTTGTTCCCCGACGGTTGCATCGACGAGCATTTCCTCCAGGCCTCCGCAGTGCCCGGCAGTTTTGCCTGCACCGTGTTCGATCGTCTGCTGCGCGGCACCGACATGCGCTTGCCCCACGGCTTGACCATGACCAGCGGCGACGGCCTGACCCGTTCCTTCTTCCGCACCAAATTCTGGGAAGACGACCCGCAAACCTACGGAGACATCGTGTTCCAGCCCGACGCCTTGCCCGAGCCGGTGGCCCGCACGCCGCTGTCGTCCAGCGAAAAAGACAACTTGCTGCGCTACGGCATCGATGAGCCGATGCTGTTCGTCGGCCACTACTGGCGCAGCGGCAAACCGGCGCCGATCCGCCCGAACCTGGCGTGCCTGGATTACAGCGCGGTGCTCTACGGCAAACTGGTCGCTTATCGTCTGGATCAGGAAACCCGTCTCGACCCGCATAAATTTGTCTGGGTCGATGTCGAGCGGCCGGAGGTGTTGCAATGACGGCGGTGGCGGTATTGCGTCTACCACTGGCGGTAGATTTGAGCGGGTTCGTCAAACTGCTGCAGCGCATGCAAGTGCCCCATCGGGTCAGCGAAGAGGCGGGCGAGCAGGTGCTGTGGGTACCGGCCAGCATCAGCGAAGACGTGCGCTCGTTGTACGAACGCTTTCCGGCCGGCGACCCCGATCAGCAACTGGATATCCCGGTGGCGCCGACCCTGCAGCGTCCGGGTTTTGTCGAGCAGTTGCGCCACAGCAAGGCCACGGCGTTCGTGCTGTTGCTGAGCCTGATCGTCGGCGTGGTGACGCTGCTGGGCGAAAACCTCGAGACGATGCGCTGGCTGACCTTCCTCGATTTCCGCGTGGTCGGCGAATACATCCATTTCACGCCACTGGCCGACAGCCTGGCGGCGGGGCAGTGGTGGCGTCTGGTGACGCCGATGCTGATCCACTTCGGCATCCTGCACCTGGCCATGAACGGCATGTGGTACTGGGAACTGGGGCGGCGCATCGAGTCGCGTCAGGGCAGCATCAACCTGATCGGCCTGACGTTGCTGTTCAGCCTGGTGTCCAACTATGCCCAGTTTCTTTTCAGCGGCCCGACCCTGTTTGGCGGGTTGTCCGGGGTGCTGTACGGCCTGCTCGGGCATTGCTGGATCTTCCAGCTGTTGTCGCCGAACCCGGCTTATCGCCTGCCTCGTGGGGTGTTGGTGATGATGCTGGTGTGGCTGCTGTTGTGCCTGTCGGGGCTGGTCTCGATGATCGGCTTCGGCGAGATTGCCAACGCGGCCCACGTTGGCGGGTTACTCATCGGATGCTTCACCGGTTTGTTGGGCGGTTTGTACAACCGCCGTAAACTGGCCGTCTAAACAGTTATGAATGAAGAGCGCGGAGCCCTTGATGTCCTCTTTTAACGAAATGATCAAAAACATCACCCCGGATATCTACCAGAGCCTGAAACTGGCGGTGGAAATCGGCAAATGGTCCGACGGTGGCAAGCTCACCGCCGAGCAGCGTGAACTGTCCCTGCAAGCGATGATCGCCTGGGAAATCCAGAACCTGCCCGAGGAACAGCGCACCGGTTACATGGGCCCGCAGGAGTGCGCGTCGAAGTCGATCGAAGTGCCGAATATTCTGTTCAAGTCGGATGCCATCCATTGATCGAGATTGGCCGCGGTGCAATCAGCAAAATGTCGGCGCGCCTTGACGGGCCGAACGTGCAGTACGCTTTTCGTCTGGGCGACGCCGAGGTACCGGTCAATCCATTGATCGGCACCACGGTGCGCCTGGAATACCTGGGGGCGATCCACTGCACCCATTGCGGACGCAAGACCAAAACCAGTTTCAGCCAGGGTTACTGCTACCCGTGCATGACCAAGCTGGCCCAGTGCGACATCTGCATCATGAGCCCGGAGCGTTGCCACTACGACGCCGGCACTTGCCGGGAGCCTGAGTGGGGCGAGAAGTTCTGCATGACCGACCATGTGGTTTACCTGGCCAATTCGTCGGGGATCAAGGTCGGCATTACCCGCGCTACCCAGTTGCCGACCCGTTGGCTCGATCAGGGTGCCAGCCAGGCCTTGCCGATCGTGCGTGTCTCTACCCGTCAGCAGTCGGGCTTCGTCGAAGACCTGTTCCGCAGCCAGGTCGCCGACAAGACCAACTGGCGTGCTTTACTCAAGGGCGATGCGGTGTCGGTGGATCTGGCGCAGGTTCGCGATCAGCTGTTTGAAAGCTGCGCCGAAGGTTTGCACAGTTTGCAGGAACGATTCGGCCTACAAGCAATCCAGACGATTACCGATGTCGAACCTCTGGAAATCCGCTATCCGGTCGAGCAGTACCCGGCCAAAATCGTCAGCTTCAACCTGGACAAGAACCCGATTGCCGAAGGCACGCTGCTGGGAATCAAGGGCCAGTACCTGATTTTCGACACCGGCGTGATCAATATTCGTAAATACACGGCCTACCAGCTCGCCGTGCATCAGTAAGGACTCCAGTATGCGCACCGAACAACCGAAGATGATTTACCTGAAGGACTATCAGGCGCCCGAGTACCTGATCGACGAGACGCACCTGACCTTCGAGTTGTTCGAGGACCACAGTCTGGTCCATGCGCAACTGGTGATGCGCCGCAACCCTGAACGTGGCCCGGGCCTGCCGCCGCTGGTGCTCGATGGCCAGCAACTCGAGCTGCTGTCGGTGACCCTGGCCGACCAGGAGCTGAGCGCCGCCGACTACCAACTGACTGAGAACCATCTGACCCTGCACCCGACCGCAACCAGTTTTACGGTCGATACCAGCGTCCGGATCCACCCGGAAACCAACACCGCCCTGGAAGGCCTGTGCAAATCCGGCACCATGTTCTGCACTCAGTGCGAGGCCGAAGGTTTCCGCAAGATCACCTATTACCTCGACCGCCCGGACGTGATGAGTGCATTCACCACCACGGTGGTCGCCGAGCAGCACAGCTATCCGGTGCTGCTGTCCAACGGCAACCCGATTGCCTCGGGTCCTGGCGAAGACGGCCGGCACTGGGCGACCTGGGAAGACCCGTTCAAGAAGCCTGCCTACCTGTTCGCGCTGGTGGCCGGTGACTTGTGGTGTGTCGAAGACACCTTCACCACCATGACCGAGCGCGCCGTGGCGCTGCGCATTTACGTCGAGCCGGAAAACATCGACAAGTGCCAGCACGCGATGAACAGCCTGAAGAAGTCCATGCGTTGGGACGAAGAAGTCTACGGTCGCGAGTACGACCTGGACATCTTCATGATCGTCGCGGTCAACGACTTCAACATGGGCGCCATGGAAAACAAAGGCCTCAACATCTTCAACTCCAGCGCCGTGCTGGCCCGCGCCGAAACCGCTACCGACGCTGCGCACCAGCGGGTCGAGGCGATTGTCGCTCACGAATACTTCCACAACTGGTCGGGCAACCGCGTCACCTGCCGTGACTGGTTCCAGCTGTCGCTGAAAGAAGGCTTCACCGTGTTCCGCGATTCGGAATTCTCGGCCGACATGAACTCGGCCACGGTCAAGCGCATCCAGGACGTGGCGTACCTGCGCACCCACCAGTTCGCCGAAGACGCCGGCCCCATGGCCCACGCCGTGCGCCCGGACAGCTTCATCGAGATTTCCAACTTCTACACCCTGACCGTGTACGAAAAGGGCTCGGAAGTGGTCGGCATGATCCACACCTTGCTCGGGGCCGACGGTTTCCGCAAAGGCAGCGACCTCTACTTCGAACGCCATGACGGCCAGGCCGTGACCTGCGATGACTTCATCAAGGCCATGGAAGATGCCAATGGCGTCGACCTGACCCAGTTCAAACGCTGGTACAGCCAGGCCGGCACACCGCGCCTGGCGGTGAGCGAGTCCTATGACGCCACGGCGAAAACCTACAGCCTGACCTTCCGCCAGAGCTGCCCGGAAACCCCGGACAAGGTGGAAAAACTGCCGTTCGTGATTCCGGTGGAACTGGGGCTGCTTGATTCGAAAGGCGCGGCGATTGCATTGCGTCTGTCCGGTGAAGCCAGTGCTCAAGGCACTTCGCGGGTTATCTCGGTGGCTGAAGCCGAGCAGACCTTCACCTTCGTCGACATCGCTGAAAAACCCCTGCCTTCGTTGCTGCGCGGCTTCTCGGCGCCAGTGAAACTGAGCTTCCCGTATGACCGTGATCAACTGATGTTCCTGATGCAGCATGACAGCGACGGTTTCAACCGTTGGGATGCCGGCCAGCAGTTGTCGGTGCAGGTGCTGCAAGAGCTGATCGCCCAGCAGCAGAAGGGCGAGGCGCTGGTGCTGGATCAGCGTTTGATTGCAGCCCTGCGTACCGTGCTGTCCGACGAGACGCTGGATCAGGCGATGGTCGCTGAAATGCTCTCGCTGCCGAGCGAGGCGTACCTGACCGAAATCAGCGAAGTGGCTGATGTGGAAGCGATCCACACCGCTCGCGAATTTGCGCGCAAGCAACTGGCGGACACTTTGTTCGAAGCGCTATGGCAGCGTTATCAGGCCAATCGCGATCTGTCGAAGAAGACTCCGTATGTGGCCGAGGCCGAGCACTTCGCCCGCCGTGCACTGCAGAACATTGCGTTGTCCTACCTGATGCTCAGCGACAAGCCAGAAGTATTGGCCGCGACCCTTGAGCAGTTCGACGCGTGCGACAACATGACCGAGCGCCTGACCGCGTTGGCCGTGTTGGTGAATTCGCCGTTTGAAGAACAGAAAGCCAAGGCTTTGGCTAGCTTCGCCGAACACTTCAAGGACAATCCGCTGGTCATGGATCAGTGGTTCAGCGTTCAGGCTGGCAGTGTATTGCCAGGCGGCCTGGCGCGGGTCAAAGCCTTGATGCAACACCCGGCGTTCAACATCAAGAACCCGAACAAGGTGCGTGCACTGGTCGGCGCGTTTGCCGGGCAGAACCTGATCAACTTCCACGCGGCGGATGGTTCCGGGTATCGGTTCCTGGCGGATCTGGTGATTGAGCTCAACGGCTTCAATCCGCAGATTGCTTCTCGCCAACTGGCGCCGCTGACCCGCTGGCGTAAGTACGACAGCGCCCGTCAGGCGTTGATGAAGGGCGAACTGGAGCGGATTCTCGCTTCGGGGCAGCTGTCCAGTGACGTGTACGAAGTGGTCAGCAAAAGCCTGGCCTGATCTGGTTGCCTGCTCTCTCAAGTGTTCACTCGGACCTTGTGGGGGCGGGCTTGCTCGCGATGGCGGCCTGATAGCCGACCTGTAGTTTGCTGACCAAGTACATATCCATTTCTGCGGTAACGGCTACTTATGGTTTCGCCCTTACGGCGACTCCCTTTTTTACAAGCGCCTAAAAAAGGAAGCAAAAAACGCTCGCCCCAAGCGTCCGGCCCCTCGCTGAGGCTCGGCGTTCCTTCGCTCCGGTATCCATCTGGGGGCATCGCCCTACGGTCTGCTTCGCTACGACCTACATGCGATGGGTTCGACTGCGTCGAACGGCGCTGCGCGCCAATCCCCAGATGAACACCTGCGCTCAGCCTCCCGAAGGGGCGGGTAGATCAAGATCCAAAGCCAAAGCCAAAGCAAAGCAAAGCAAAGCAAATGCAAGATCAAAAGATCGCAGCCTCGCTTCGCTCGACATCTCCTACAGGGAAATGCGTCCGCTTGAGATCAGGCCGGCCGGTAGGCCGCCTTGTTTTTGATTTTGACGCACCGCCCCCTCGAGAGGCCGAGTGGAGGTTCTGCGCAGTGGGCAACCCGGCATGGATGCCGGGTTAGCCGCCCCCGGCCATGGATGGCCGATGGCGGCGGGCCCACGGAGCAGGACCGGAGCGAGGGCATGCCGAGCCTCGGCGAGGCACCGAACGAAAGGGGCAAAAGCGCTTTGGTTACTTTGGCGCCTTTCCAAAGTGACCCGCTGTAAGAGCGGAACCAATAGCCGCCATGACCACAGAAACGGATATGTACCCCAGACCCCAGACCCCAATCACCGCTCCAAATACCTCCTCATTCACCCACAACCCATACCCCTCAGGTTAACAAAAGATAACGCGGCGTCGATTGTCAGACCTTTCCAAACCCCGATAGGATAAGCCCGGCTTCCGAAGGGGCTCTGGATTGCGGGTTTCAGGACTATGCTCTGGAATAGGGAAGTCCCGGTGAGCACCCCCTTACGGCGCCCTGAAAGGTTGAATGACCTAACAATAATAATGGGGGAAGGTCTATGAGTGAGCCTGTCATGGGTGTGAGTATTTGCCGCCCGCCGGCGTTACGCAGGTTCGCGTTGCTGGCTACAGCGCTCTCGCTGCTGGGCTGTGCCGTGTTGTCGGCCCCTGTGCTGGCCGCTGCCGCGCCAGCCTCCGACGTGGTCTATTCCGTTGAATCCGCCAAGGCCAGCAAAGGCCTGATGCTCGATGTCGTGCATGCCGGCAAACGCCTGGTGGCGGTCGGCGATCGCGGACACATTCTTTATTCCGATGACCAGGGCGCGACCTGGACCCAGGCCAAGGTGCCGACCCGGCAACTGCTGACAGCGGTATTTTTTGTCGATGACAAGCACGGTTGGGCCGTCGGCCATGACGCGCAGATCCTCGCCAGCGAAGACGGCGGGGTCACCTGGACCAAACAATTCGAAGACCTGCGCCGCGAATCGCCGCTGCTCGACGTCTGGTTCAAGGACGTCRACAGCGGCTTTGCCGTCGGCGCCTACGGTGCCTTGCTGGAAACCACCGACGGTGGCAAAAACTGGGAAGATGTCAGCGATCGCCTGGACAACGAAGACCAGTACCACCTCAACGCCATTGCCGCGGTCAAGGACTCCGGCATTTTCATCGTCGGCGAGCAGGGCAGCATGTTCCGTTCCGCCGATGAGGGGCAGACCTGGGAAAAGCTTGAAGGCCCCTACGAGGGCTCGCTGTTCGGCGTGATCGGCACCGCGCAACCGGCCACGCTGCTGGTCTACGGCTTGCGGGGCAATCTCTACCGCTCCACGGATTTCGGCACCACCTGGGAACAGGTCGAACTCAAGGCTGCACGGGGTGCGCTGGAATTCGGCCTGTCCGGCGCCACGTTGCTCGACGACGGTTCCATCGTGATCGTCGGCAACGGCGGCAGCGTCATTCGCAGCAGCGACGACGGCGAAACCTTCAGCGTGTTCAACCGTCCCGATCGCATTTCCGTCTCGGCGGTCACGGCGGCGGGCAACGGTAATCTGATTCTGACCGGCCAGGGCGGCGTTCGCGTCACTTCGCCAACGGGCGCAGAGAATGGAAAAAACGGGTCGTCCAAATGAGCCGGGCAAATAATAAGAAGGCGGGTCTATGACATCCTTAAGCACTCCTCATCAGGACAAGGCGACGTTTCTTGAACGCCTGATCTTCAACAATCGCCCGGCGGTGATCGTCATCTGCCTGCTGGTCAGTATTTTCCTGTTCTGGCAGGCGACGCTGATCCGGCCGTCCACCAGCTTCGAAAAAATGATCCCGCTCGAGCATCCGTTCATTGAAAAAATGATGGAGCACCGCAACGATCTGGCGAACCTGGGCAACACTGTACGGATTTCCGTTGAAGCCACCGATGGCGACATCTTCTCCAAGGAGTACATGGAGACCCTGCGCCAGATCAACGACGAGGTGTTCTACATTTCCGGCGTCGACCGTTCCGGCCTCAAGTCGCTGTGGAGCCCGAGCGTACGCTGGACCGAGGTGACGGAGGAGGGCTTTGCCGGCGGTGAAGTGATTCCCCAGAGCTATAACGGCTCCCAGCAGAGCCTCGACCTGCTGCGCAACAACGTGCTCAAGTCCGGGCAAGTCGGGCGGCTGGTGGCCAACGACTTCAAGTCGAGCATCGTCGACATCCCGCTGCTGGAGTCCTACCCGGACCCGCAGGATCAGGGCAAGTTACTGGCGCTGGACTACCGCAAGTTCTCGCATGAACTTGAAGACAAGATCCGCAACAAGTTCGAAACCCAGAACCCTAACGTGAAGATCCACATTGTCGGGTTCGCCAAGAAAGTCGGCGACCTGATCGATGGGCTGGTCATGGTGGTGATGTTCTTCGGCGTCGCCTTCGTCATCACCCTGATCCTGCTGTACTGGTTCACCAACTGCATGCGCAGCACCGTGGCGGTACTGAGTACGACACTGGTGGCGGTGGTCTGGCAGCTCGGTTTGATGCACTTTTTTGGCTTCGGGCTGGATCCGTACTCGATGCTGGTACCGTTCCTGATCTTCGCCATCGGGATTTCCCACGGCGTGCAGAAAATCAACGGTATCGCCTTGCAATCCAGCGAGGCGGACAACGCACTGACTGCGGCGCGGCGTACATTCCGTCAGTTGTTTCTGCCGGGGATGATCGCGATTCTCGCGGACGCGGTGGGCTTTATCACGCTGTTGATCATCGACATCGGCGTGATTCGCGAACTGGCCATCGGCGCGTCCATCGGCGTGGCGGTGATCGTGTTCACCAACCTGATCCTGCTGCCGGTAGCGATTTCCTACGTCGGTATCAGCAAACGCGCCGTCGACCGCAGCAAGAAAGACGCGCACCGCGAGCATCCCTTCTGGCGCCTGCTGGCGAACTTTGCCAGCCCGAAAGTCGCACCGGTCTCCATTGCCCTGGCGCTGATCGCCTTCGGCGGTGGCCTCTGGTACAGCCAGAACCTGAAAATCGGCGACCTCGACCAGGGTGCGCCAGAACTGCGTCCAGACTCGCGTTACAACAAGGACAACAGCTTCATCATCAACAACTACTCCACCAGTTCCGACGTGCTGGTTGTAATGGTCAAGACCAAGCCCGAAGGTTGCTCGCGCTATGAAGCCATGGCACCGATCGACGAGCTGATGTGGAAGATGCAGAACACCGAGGGCGTGCAGTCGGCGATCTCGCTGGTGACCGTGTCCAAGCAAATGATCAAGGGCATGAACGAGGGCAACCTGAAATGGGAAACCCTGTCGCGTAACCCGGACGTGCTGAACAACTCCATCGCCCGTGCCGATGGTCTGTACAACAACAATTGCTCTTTGGCGCCGGTGCTGGTGTTCCTCAACGATCACAAGGCCGAAACCCTGGATCGCGCGGTTCATGCGGTGCAGGACTTCGCCAAGGACAACAACAAGGAAGGCCTGGAATTCCTCCTCGCCGCCGGTAACGCCGGGATCGAGGCCGCCACCAACGAAGTGATCAAGCGTTCCGAACTGACGATCCTGGTGCTGGTGTACATCTGCGTCGCGACCATGTGCATGATCACCTTCCGTTCCTGGGCGGCGACCTTGTGCATCGTGCTGCCGCTGGTGCTGACCTCGGTGCTCGGCAACGCACTGATGGCGTTCATGGGCATTGGCGTGAAAGTGGCGACCCTGCCGGTGGTGGCGCTGGGTGTGGGGATTGGCGTGGACTACGGCATCTACATCTACAGCCGTCTGGAAAGCTTCCTGCGTGCCGGTCTGCCGCTGCAAGAGGCGTACTACCAGACGCTGAAATCCACCGGCAAGGCCGTGTTGTTCACCGGCCTGTGTCTGGCGATCGGCGTGTGCACCTGGATCTTCTCGGCGATCAAGTTCCAGGCCGACATGGGCCTGATGTTGACCTTCATGCTGCTCTGGAACATGTTCGGCGCGTTGTGGCTGTTGCCAGCGCTGGCGCGGTTCCTGATCAAGCCAGAGAAACTGGCGGGGCAGAAGGGCAACTCGCTGTTTGCTCACTAGGCGTCAGCCTGACCCAAAAAGCCGCAACTCAGGTTGCGGCTTTTTTATGGGGGAGCGAATCACTCAGCGTGGTTGTAGCGTCAGGAATGCACTGTTGGCCAGTTCCTTGCTGATGATCCCGCGGTGGATATCGATTTTCTGTTTCGGATCTGTAGCCTTGGCCATCGCCGATTCGTAGGTTTCGAAGCGTTGTTCCCTGGTTTTCAGATGGGCCTGGGTATATTGCGTCTTGGCATCATCGAGGCGCCCATAGTGAAAATGCGCGTACCCCCAGGGTTGATCGTCTTTGTTCAACAGGACGTACTCCTGCATGAAGTCTTTACGTCCGGTTTTCAGTTGTACGCGATTGCCGATCATGCGTGGGTAAACCTCTTTGCACCGTAACAGATACTCCACACCCTCACTGCTGGGGGGCTGGGCCAGTGTCATGCGGATGCGCAGTTCCGATGCCTTGCTGTCGAGGGCTCGCGCGCTATCGCGTAGATCGCTGATTAACGAGGCATCTTGTTCCCGGTTTGGCGAGGGGGCCTCATGGTGTTCCAGGCCCTCGGCATACCCGGTCAGCTTTTGTGCTTCGCGTTGCAATTGCTCTTCAATTTCCTTGGGTGAGCTTGCGCGTTGCGCGTAACCCTCGATTTTCCTTACCTGCTTGTCGACATTGGCGATTGCCTTGCGGGCATCCCCTTTGAGCTGTGCGTAGGAGTGCGCGGAGGCCTTGGGTGCGGGTTGCCTGACCTCGATCATTTCTACCCAGACATTCGGCTCATGTTCATGGAACGAAGCCAGTGGTGCATCTTCGAGTGGACCGTTGATATCAACAATGTCTCCACCCTGGTTAGCCACGCGGGGGCGAATATCGCCGATCAGAGTGCCCTTGGCGGTTTTGATGACCCGCTTGCGACTGGCCCATGAAGAGGGGCGCTGGATCGGGGGCTTGCTGGCTCCGGGTGAAGACGGACCGGGCTCGGAGACCGAAGGTTGCGGGAGATTTTGAAGTTCGTCGGCCAGACGTCGCTCGGCATCGAGGCGCAGTTCACCGATGATCTCTCGCAGGCGATTGAAAGCCGCCGGCTGTAATTCTTCGGCGTTGAAGATACCGATACTTTCAAGCCCATCCAGTGCTTTGCGGTAGTGATCGACCAAGTTGTCCAGAACCGCGATCCGATCGCTGCTGTTATACGTGCGAGGCGTTTGCAGTTCGGAATGGGAGCGAGACAGCAACATCAGAGGATCGAGTGCGCGTTCGAGTGGGGCCATGGTGGCGCTACCCAGTTCCTTCAGGCTGAGAATACGCAAGATGTTCAGTTGGTAGGATTTGACTCGCAAGGCGGTCAATTCATTATCGGAGCGATTGTCGGTCAACCGTTTCCAGTCCTCGAAACCCAAGCGAGACAGGTGTTTAAGTTCCGCAAGTCGGCTCTCTGCTTCTTCGTAGAACCTGATCATGGTTTCGTTGACTTCTGAGGTCCTGCGCATGAATTCGAAGTATCGATCCAGCACGACGTTGCCCTTGTCCTTGATTGCTTCGCGCAAGTGTTCGATACCGCGGGTCAAGTCCGCGTAAGTTCGATTGGTGGCTTCCCGTTCCCGGTCGGCGATGACAACACGTTTGCGCGCGTTGTTGATGAGATTCTCCAGCAGGYTGCGCTGCAGGTCTGGATCGGGATCAGTTTTGCTCAGAGCGCTTTTTTCGCGGATTTCGGCAAGCGCCGTGACATAGGTTTCGCTCTGTTTGTCCAGCTCGTCCGCGAACCGTTGGCGAAAAGTGGCGCGATCCTGCTCGCTGCTGGCGGGGTCGTTTGTTTTCAGCTCCATCAGCTTTTCCGCGATATCAACGCGTTTTTGCACCTGCGTCTGTTGCTGCAAAAATTCCTGGTGGTTCAGTTCCAGCAGGCTGATGCGTTGCTGTTTGCTCTCGCGCAGGGCATCCCGCCTGGCGTTACGTCCTCCGCCGAGCAGTTTCAGCCCTTGATCCAGCGTCCACCGGCCATACCCATCGGTTTTGAGCTTGATTCCCGGATGGTCGGGATGCTCGGGATGCACCAGGTAGACCTCACCGAAACCGGGCACGACACTCACGCGAAACAGCAGGCCGGCGACCGTGGCGTGCCATTTGTTGTCGATCTGGTACAAACCCTTGAAGGGACCGGTTGCAACAGGCTCTGGCAGGGACTCCGGCCATGCAACCTTGACCGCCAGCAGCTTGTTGAACAGCCGCGCCGAGGTCGAGTCCCGAGCGGTCGACAGGTTGAAATCCAGCAACGTATTGCCACTGCCCGGCGGTTCGGAGGGCAGTCCGGGTGTTTCTTGAGTGATGGTTGTTTCGGGATTCAGCAAGTCCAGTGGCAATGGACGACGCAGCGGATCGAGGGTCACCGGAGCGTCTTCGCCCATGCGCTCCGGCGCCAGTGCAGGTCGTTCACCTTGAGTTCGTGCGACATGCAAAAGGAGCAGGCCGATGTTCAAGAGCACATCGATCCAGGCCAGATTTCGGGTAGTTGGGTCATCACTGTCCAGAGCGGGCAGGTCGTTGATCAGGCTGTGGGTGATTTGCAGCATCCAGCCCACCAGCATCGCCGGGCCGCGCAACAGTGGCAGTACCAGGTTGTTAAAGACCAGCCAGCCGCCCTCAAGGATGATCGCCCAACGACTTTCGGCATTGGACACCGATTGCCTGTCAGCCAGATCGGCCAGCGCCCGGGCGTTGCTGGCGAACAGGCTGGCCGGCAATCGACCTTCCTCCACTGCACTGAGCCACTGGGGCGCAGCTTCGTCGCCTGCCAGAATCGCCGGTTTCGGCTTGTCGGGCGGTGAGAACTCGTCGCCGATGTGAAAGTGGTTGATATGCGGTTCGTTGAAACCGTTGTTGTCGTAAACCGGACGTGCGCGGTCCGGGAGCCAGGTCAGCACGCTGGTTTGCAGCGCGCCCTGTTGCGCGATCGCTTTGAGCAAGTCGCTGCGTGCGGCGTATTGCTGCAGTGATGGGGTGTACAACGGGCGATACAGGATATGTGGACCACTGGCCTGCAAGTCTTTGGGCTCGATGATGAACATGTTGGCGGCCACATCACAGTCGGCGCCGTCCTTGCGTTGGAACGCCAGGGGCCGGATGACCACGGACTGTTCATCGACGACCCGTTCGGCGGCGGTGCGATTCATCAACGCATCGACATAGCGATACCCCAGATGGGTGAACCCGTACTCACCCTTGATCGAATGCTCGAGGGCCAGCAGGGGGAGATGAACCGACAGTTCCAGCGCGAATAATCGTTCCCGCTCCCGTGCGTCGTTGGTCTCGCCGAGCAGCAAGGTTTCGATCAGTTCGGGATAGTGTTTGCCGACATTGACCCGGCTCACCAGGTCCAGCAGATAGGCGTCGGTAGTCCACTCCTGAATCAGTTGATCTCCGGTGTGGCGGACAGTCATGCGGCCCTTGGGTTTTGCGGCGAGATTTTTGATCGCAAGCTCAGTCAGGGTCATTTTGACGGTTTCGATGTAGCCGCTGCCGAGGTCACCGACGGGTACATGAAAGGTCAGTTCCAGCTCGTCGGAGTTGTAACCGGGCGCCAACGGATAATCTTCCTGCATCTGCTTGTGCAAGGCTTTTCGGGCAAACGTACGAAGGTCGTCGATGCCATCGTTGAAGGTGCGCCCCTGGGTCTGTTGCTTGACGCTGGCCATGGCCAGGACGTGCTTGCGATAGGCCATGCGGTCAGTGGGTGTCGCCGCTTGCAACCACCTGGGAATCGATGCCTGTATCGGTTGAAAAACGGCATCGTCCGGTTGGCTGTCGATGAACAACGTGGCGACTTCGGTGATCGCGTCAACGTGTTTCGCCAACTCGCCCAGGCCCTGGCTGGCGGGCAATTTGAGCGCAGCCAGATCTTCCAGTTGCCGGTTCAGGAGCAGGGCAGCCTGAATGTCAAAGATGTTGCCGTCCGGCTCAAACCGCTTCCAGGTGATGACATCGGCTTTGTATGCCTGTTGAAACCGTGCGCCCCAAGCCAGGCCGAAAGCTTCCAGGGAAGAGAAGGGCTCGATTTTTCCGGTCACGCTGCACAACAAATGGGTTTCACCACAAGTCACCAGGAGCTCGGAGGCCAGCAGCGTAATCGACACGTCACCTTTGGTCAGGGTGGTTTGCAGAGTGCAGGCTTGTATTGGGCCTTTTGACCGGGGCTGCTGGAGACGCTGCAGGTTGTCCGGGTGGCTGGCCAGCTCCGCGAGAATCCCGGCCTGCACCGGGTTGCTTTTCGACAGACGGGTCGCGGATGTCTGCAGGACACCGGCCAGCAAGTTTCCCAGCCATTGCCAGCGGCTGACGCCGGTCTCGTCCTTCTGGTTCCAGTAAAGGGTCAGCGATTCCTGAAGCCCGATATGCAGCAAGTCGGGCAGCTCAAGGATGACCCCCGCAATCACCTGGAGATCAGGCAGGCGTGATGTGGTTTTGCCGACAGTCAGTTGCGCGGGCGCACGGTTGGTCAGAAAGCAGGCACGACCGAACCGCTCGCTGAAATCGACAGGTGTGCCGCTGGCCAGATAATCCAGTACCAGGTCCAGCAGCAACGTGAGGCGCCAGGCCCCGTTGGGAATCGGCTGCGCGATTTTGGTTCGCTCAGGGTCGAAGTCCAGTTGCGGGTATTTTTCCAGTACGCCGTCCTTGAGCAGGCGAGCGGTTTCCGAGCGCAGGGTGGGGCGGGAGCTGAAGCGGGCGCTGACGGCGTGCGCGATGATATCGGTCATGTCCGCCGTGGCAGGGGGGGATGCAGGTATCGGCATGATGCAATCCTTTGCATGGGTTGAGTTACGCAAAGTAAGGCGAAGCCGCAATGGATGTGCGGTAACGGGATACCGCACATCCGGCAATTCGATGATCTAAGTGATGGCTACGTGGCGGCAATGAGCCAGGGGAATTGTGGTGGTTATGCGGGATCGGTGCCGAGCACCACATTCAGGGCATTACGCGCATCGTCCAGTTGCACCAACGTCGCATGCCGCGCACCCAGCGCATCGCGATTCTCGATGGCCGTGAGAATCGCCTTATGCCGAGGCAGCGCCAGTTCATGCAGGTTCGGCCGTTGGTTGGAGTGCTTCAAGGCTTCGGCAATCGCCACCGACAGCATGTTGCACAGGTTCGCCAGCAAGTCGTTGTGGGTTGCGTCGGCGATGCGGCTGTGGAAATCCAGGTCCGGCTGCAACAAGGCTTCAGGCGTCGGCGCCGACTCCATGCGTTGGTAGGCTTCACCGATGGAGGCGATGTCTGCGTCGGTGGCGAATTGCGCGGCCAGCGCGGCGGCGGCCGGTTCGATGATGCTGCGCACGCTGGTCAGCAGGCTGAAAAACTCATTCTGTGGGCTGCTTTGCATCAGCCAGTGCAACACGTCCGGGTCGAGCATGTGCCATTCCCGGCGCGGCTTGACCACGGTGCCGACCCGCGGTCGGGAATACACCAGCCCCTTGGCGACCAGCACTCGGGTCGCTTCGCGCAGGACAGGCCGGCTGACCGCGTATTCCTCGCACAACAGGGCTTCGGCGGGCAGTTTGTCGTCCGGTTTGAAGCGTCCCGAGACAATCTGCATGCCCAGTTCCTGGACGATGCGCGAGTGCATGCTTTTGCGGTCGGAGGGTTTGCGGTAATCCATGGGGAACGGCGCGGTCCTGTGCGATGGGGTGCTGCGCATGAT
This sequence comes from Pseudomonas sp. P1_A1, assembly GCF_056406935.1. Lineage (NCBI taxonomy): Bacteria > Pseudomonadati > Pseudomonadota > Gammaproteobacteria > Pseudomonadales > Pseudomonadaceae > Pseudomonas > Pseudomonas sp. P1_A1. The sequence goes on from NZ_JBFTZE010000014.1 coordinate 131,991, forward strand.
AGCAGGCGCGAGTGGTAGGCGATCCAGCCCTTTGATGATCGTTCCCACGCTCTGCGTGGGAATACAGACCGTGACGCTCCGCGTCACTTTCCGTGCGGGGACGCGGAGCGTCCCTTGAGGCATTCCCACGCGGAGCGTGGGAACGATCGGCGGAAGGGTCAGTGAGAGTGACGCGGCACCTCGGCTCCACGACAACCGACGAGGAAGTCGAAGTCGCAGCCCTGATCCGCCTGCAACACATGGTCGATGTACAGCTGGCGATAGCCGCCCACCAGCAACTGTTGTGGCGGTTGCAGATCGGCCATGCGTGCGGCCAGTTCAGCATCCGGAATGTCCAGATGCAAACGTCCACTGGCGCAATCGAGCTCGATCCAGTCGCCTTCCTTCACTGCCGCCAAAGGACCGCCGGCGGCGGCTTCCGGTGCCACATGCAAGACCACAGTGCCGTACGCCGTGCCGCTCATGCGTGCATCGGAAATTCGCACCATATCCGTCACACCCTGGGCCAGCAGCTTGGCCGGCAAGCCCATGTTGCCGACTTCGGCCATGCCGGGATAACCCTTCGGGCCGCAGTTTTTCATCACCAGAATCGAGTTGGCGTCCACGTCCAGTTCCGGATCGTTGATCCGCGCCTTGTACATGTCGAAATTCTCGAATACCACCGCGCGCCCGCGATGTTGCATCAGCTCGGCACTCGCCGCAGAGGGCTTGAGCACCGCACCCAATGGCGCCAGATTGCCGCGCAACACGCAGATGCCGCCGTCGGCGCGGATCGGGTTGTCGAGGGTGCGGATCACTTCATCCTGGCCATAGATCGGCGCGTCCTTGGTGTTTTCGCCGAGGGTTTTGCCGTTGACGGTGAGGGCGTTCGGGTTCGGAATCAGGTTGGCTTCACCCAGGCGACGCAGCACCGCAGGCAAGCCACCGGCGTAGTAGAACTCTTCCATCAGGAAGCGCCCGGACGGTTGCAGGTCGACAATGGTCGGCATGCCGCGACCGATGCGGGTCCAGTCATCCAGGTCCAGTTCGACACCGATGCGTCCGGCGATGGCTTTCAGGTGGATCACCGCGTTGGTCGAACCGCCGATGGCAGCGTTCACCCGGATGGCGTTTTCGAAGGCTTCCTTGGTGAGGATTTTCGACAGCTTCAAATCTTCGCGAACCATCTCCACCGCACGCATACCGGACATGTGCGCCAACACATAACGGCGCGCATCGACTGCTGGAATCGCCGCGTTATGGGGCAGGGAAGTGCCCAGTGCTTCGGCCATGCAAGCCATGGTCGAGGCGGTGCCCATGGTGTTGCAGGTACCGGCGGAACGGGACATGCCTCCCTCGGCCGCGAGGAAATCATCAAGGGTGATGGTGCCAGCCTTGACCTGTTCGCTGAGCTGCCACACCACGGTGCCCGAACCGATGTCCTGGCCCTTGTGCTTGCCATTGAGCATCGGCCCGCCGGTGACGACGATCGCCGGTACGTCGCAACTGGCCGCGCCCATCAGCAGCGCCGGAGTGGTTTTGTCGCAACCGGTGAGCAGTACCACGCCATCGATAGGGTTGCCGCGAATGGCTTCCTCGACATCCATGCTCGCCAGGTTACGGGTGAGCATGGCGGTGGGGCGCAGGTTCGATTCGCCGTTGGAGAACACCGGGAATTCCACAGGAAAGCCACCGGCTTCGATCACCCCGCGTTTGACGTGCTCCGCGATCTGGCGGAAATGCGCGTTGCACGGGGTCAGTTCCGACCAGGTGTTGCAAATGCCGATGATCGGCTTGCCGTGGAACTGATGGTCGGCGATGCCCTGATTCTTCATCCAGCTGCGGTACATGAAGCCGTTCTTGTCGGCAGTGCCAAACCATTGGGCGGAGCGCAGGGTGGGTTTTTTATCAGTCATGATCGGTTCTCTTATTGTATGACTATATTGTTCGAGCTGTGGCGTAACATAAGCGCAATTTCGGCTGTTTGGAAGTGTTGTTGGTTAAATAGTAATACTATATAGTCGTTTTCAACGGAGGGACGGCCCTGATGGTTTTCCGCGAGAGGCGTCCCCCGAGGTTCTATAACAACAACAATCGGAGACCGAACTCATGAGCCAGGAATTGCGGCTTATCCGTCGCATCACGTTGAAACTGATTCCCTTCCTGATCCTGCTGTACCTGATCGCCTATGTGGATCGCTCCGCCGTGGGGTTCGCCAAGCTGCACATGGGCGCCGACGTCGGCATCGGTGATGCGGCTTACGGATTTGGCGCCGGGCTTTTCTTCATTGGCTACTTTCTGCTGGAGATCCCCAGCAACCTGATGCTCGACCGCTTCGGCGCCCGACGCTGGTTCGCGCGGATCATGGTCACCTGGGGCGCCATCACCATCGGCATGGCGTTCGTCCAGGGCCCGAACAGCTTCTATGTGATGCGTTTTCTGCTCGGCGCGGCCGAAGCCGGGTTCTTTCCGGGCGTGCTGTACTACATCACCCAATGGTTCCCGATTCGCCATCGCGGCAAGATTCTCGGGCTGTTCATCCTTTCCCAACCCATCGCCATGATGATCACCGGCCCGGTGTCCGGCGGCTTGCTCGGCATGGACGGCGTCCTTGGCCTGCACGGCTGGCAGTGGCTGTTCATCGTCATCGGTACGCCAGCGATCCTGCTGACCTGGCCCGTGCTGCGCTACTTGCCGGACGGCCCGGACCAAGTGAAATGGCTGGATCAATCCGAGAAAGACTGGCTGACCGGGGAACTGAAAAAAGACCTCGCCGAGTATGGCCAGACCTGCCACGGCAATCCGTTGCATGCACTGAAGGACAAACGGGTGTTGCTGCTGGCGCTGTTCTATCTGCCGGTGACCTTGAGCATCTATGGCCTCGGTTTGTGGCTGCCGACGCTGATCAAGCAGTTCGGTGGCACGGACCTGGTGACCGGGTTCGTGTCATCGGTGCCGTACATCTTCGGAATCATCGGTTTACTGATCATTCCGCGCAGTTCCGACCGCCTGAATGATCGCTACGGTCATCTGGCGGTGCTGTATGTGTTGGGTGCCATCGGCCTGTTCCTCAGCGCCTGGCTGTCGGTGCCGGTGCTGCAACTGGCGGCGCTGTGCCTGGTGGCGTTCGCGCTGTTTTCCTGCACGGCAGTGTTCTGGACCTTGCCGGGGCGCTTCTTCGCCGGCGCCAGTGCGGYGGCGGGCATCGCGTTGATCAATTCGGTGGGCAACCTCGGCGGCTATATCGGGCCGTTCGTGATCGGTGCGCTGAAGGAGTACACCGGCAACCTGGCGTCGGGGCTGTATTTCCTGTCCTGCGTGATGGTGTTCGGCCTGGTCCTGACCGGCGTGGTGTATCGCCTGCTCGAACGCAAGCACGTGCTGCCGGCCGACCAGTTCGCGGCAAGTGCCCGCGGTGCTACCCGTACCTGACGCGAGATTGGCCAACAAGTTCTGCATTAACAGGAGAAGGTTCATGCGTTTAGTTCAGTTCGAATTGAGTAATGGCGAACGCCGCGTCGGCGTGGTCGAAGACGGTCTGGTGCGTGAAGTGCAGGATGCGCATACGGTGCGGGATCTGGCGCTGGCGGCGATCGAGGCGGGCACCAGTCTTGAGCGACAGGTTCAAACCCTGGGGCTGGGCATCAGCCACAACTATGCCGAGCTGCTGGCCAAACTGCGCATCCTGCCGCCGCTGGATCACCCGGACCCGGCGCATATGCTGGTCAGCGGCACCGGCCTGACCCATTTGGGCAGCGCCTCGGCTCGGGACAAAATGCATCAGCAGGCCGGCGATGAAGCGGCGATGACCGACACCATGCGCATCTTCAAGTGGGGCGTGGAGGGCGGTAAACCTGCAGCCGGCCAGGCCGGTGTACAACCGGAGTGGTTCTACAAGGGCGACGGCAGCATCGTCGTGCGACCGGGCAAGCCTTTCCCGCTACCGCCCTTTGCTGAAGATGCCGGGGAAGAGCCCGAGCTCAGCGGCCTCTATGTCATCGGCCACGACGGCAAACCGTATCGCCTCGGTTTTGCGGTGGGTAACGAGTTCTCCGATCACGTGATGGAACGCAAGAATTACCTTTACCTGGCCCATTCGAAACTGCGCAGTTGCAGTTATGGCCCGGAGCTTCGGGTCGGCGAATTGCCGCAACACCTGGCAGGCACCAGTCGCATCCTGCGCGACGGCGAAGTGCTGTGGCAGAACGAATTCCTCAGTGGCGAAGCCAACATGTGCCACAGCCTGGAAAACCTTGAATACCACCATTTCAAGTACAGCCAGTTCCTGCGCCCCGGCGATGTGCACATCCACTTCTTCGGCACCGCGACCCTGTCCTTCGCCGATGGCATCCGTACCCGGCCGGGCGATGTGTTCGAGATCAGCCAGGCCGAGTTCGGCGCACCCTTGATCAACGGCATCGCTCCGGTTGAAGCAGCGTTCGAACCCGGCACCGTCGGCACACTTTAAGGAGACACCCATGACCCGGATTCTTGGTCACAACTACATTGGGGGCGAGCGCAGCGCTGCCGGCACCGTCAAACTGCAGAGCGTCGATGCCAGCACTGGCGAGGCCTTGCCCCACGATTTCTACCAGGCCACCGCTGCAGAAGTCGACGCCGCCGCGAAGGCTGCCGCCGCCGCTTACCCGGCCTATCGCAGCCTGAGCGCCGAGCGCCGTGCGCAATTTCTGGACACGATTGCCGATGAACTGGATGCCCTGGGCGATGAGTTCGTGGCCGTGGTCTGCCGCGAAACCGCGTTGCCGGCGGCGCGGATTCAAGGTGAGCGTGGGCGCACCAGCGGCCAGATGCGTCTGTTCGCCAAGGTGCTGCGGCGTGGTGATTTCTATGGCGCGCGGATCGATCTGGCGCTGCCGGAACGCCAGCCACTGCCGCGTCCGGACCTGCGTCAGTACCGCATTGGCCTGGGGCCGGTGGCGGTGTTTGGCGCGAGTAACTTTCCGTTGGCGTTTTCCACGGCGGGTGGCGACACCGCTTCGGCCTTGGCCGCCGGCTGCCCGGTGGTGTTCAAGGCCCACAGCGGCCACATGGCAACCGCAGAATGGGTGGCCGACGCGGTGATCCGCGCCGCCGAAAAAACCGCCATGCCGGCCGGTGTGTTCAACATGATCTACGGCGGTGGAGTAGGGGAAGCACTGGTCAAGCACCCGGCGATTCAGGCGGTCGGTTTTACCGGTTCACTGAAAGGTGGCCGGGCGCTGTGCGACATGGCCGCGGCGCGGGCGCAGCCAATTCCGGTGTTCGCCGAGATGTCGAGCATCAACCCGGTGATCGTGTTACCGCAGGCGCTGGAAACTCGTGCTGAAAGCATCGCCCGTGATCTCACGGCTTCGGTGGTGCAGGGCTGCGGGCAGTTCTGTACCAATCCGGGTCTGGTGATCGGCATTCGTTCGCCGCAGTTCAGTGCGTTCTTGCAGCAGGTGGCCGGGCTGATCGGCGATCAGCCGGCGCAAACCATGCTCAACGCCGGCACCTTGAGCAGCTATGGCAAAGGCCTGCACAAGCTTCTCATCCATCCGCAGATCGAGCACTTGGCTGGCAACCCGCAACAGGGCAATCAGGCGCAGCCGCAGCTGTTCAAGGCGGATGTGAGCCTGTTGCTCGATGGCGATGAAGTGCTGCAAGAGGAAGTGTTCGGCCCGACCACGGTGTTCGTCGAAGTGGCGGATCAGGCGCAACTCAGTGCCGCGCTGAACGGCCTGCACGGGCAACTGACGGCAACGATTATCGGTGAGCCGGCGGACTTCGAACGCTTCGGCGAGCTGACGCCATTGTTGGAGCAGAAGGTCGGGCGGATCTTGCTCAACGGTTATCCGACGGGGGTGGAAGTCTGCGATTCGATGGTCCATGGCGGGCCGTATCCAGCGACTTCCGATGCGCGCGGCACTTCGGTGGGTACCCTGGCCATCGACCGTTTCCTGCGCCCGGTGTGCTTCCAGAACTACCCCGATAGCCTGCTGCCGGACGCGTTGAAGAATGGCAATCCGTTGCGCATCCAGCGCCTGGTCGATGGCAAACCATCGCGTGATGCTCTCTAGCCGCCCACAACTGATTGGCTCGGTCCGCTGTAACTGATCGTTCCCACGCTCTGCGTGGGAATGCAGCCCGTGACGCTCCGCGTCACATCAACAGCCGAACGCAGAGCGTCCGTTGAGGCATTCCCACGCCGAGCGTGGGAACGATCATTGCGGTGTGATGAGCTATCATTGCCCTTTCCCATTCAAAGATTGACTGCCATGACTGCTGGAAACGACACCTTGCTCAACGCCCTCGAACATTGCGACATGCTGGAGATCGACGGGCTGCACGCTTTCGACTTCTCTCTCGATGAAGACGACAACCTGCACATCGAATGCATGGACGGGCGGGCGCTCAAGCGCTGGGAGTTCAGCATGGCGCAGATCAAGGCTGCGACTTTCGATCCCGATTTGAAGAGCTGGATCATCACCGGTGATTCCGGTGAACACCGGCTGGTGCCCATGGAAGCGTTTGGCGGTCAGGATGACGAGGACGAAACGAATGAGGATGCGTAACTTCTGGTCACTGTTGATCGCCGGCAGCGTCGGCGCGATGGGCGTGCAGGCAGCGCCGGTCGACAGCTACGAGTTGTTGGTGGGGTCGTACACCGCCGGCCAGAGCCAGGGGATTTATCGCCTGAACTTCGACAGCCGCACCGGGCAGATCGATGCCAAGCCGCTGCAAGTGGTGAAGAGCGCCAACCCGTCCTGGCTGACCGTGTCCAAGGATCAACGTCGCTTGTTCGCGGTCAACGAAAACGGCCCGGGGCAGGCCGATCCGGTAGGGCGCGTCAGCAGCTATGCAATCGATCCGAAAACCCATGAGCTGAGCCTGATCAACCAGGTGCAAACCCTGGGCAACGAGCCGACCCATTCGGGCATCAGCGGCGATGCCAGCCATCTGTTTGTCAGCAACTACTCGGTGGCCGAGGACCCGGGTGGCACCCTGGCGGTACTGCCGGTGGGCGCCGATGGCACGCTCAAACCGGTGGTGCAGATGAGCAGTCATCCGGCCAGTCGGGTCAACCCCGAGCGGCAGATGTCGGCGCACGTGCATTCGGTGGTTTCTTCGCCGGATGGTCACTATGTGTTTTCCAACGACCTGGGGGCGGACAAGATCTTTGTCTATCGCTTCGATCCCAAGGCCAATCCGGAACGGCCGTTGACCGCCGCCAAACCGGCCTCCGTCCAGTTGCCACCCGGCAGTGGGCCGCGACATTTGCTGTTCAGCGCTGATGGCAAGCACGCCTGGCTGACCCTGGAAATGAGCGCGCAGGTGGCGGTGTTCGACCATCAGGACGGCAAACTCGAGCAAACGCAGTTGGTCGATCTGGCGGCGGGGCTGCCCACATCGGGCAAGGCCGCCGCTGCGCTTCACGCCTCGGCCGATGGCAAGTTCCTTTACGTCACCAACCGTGGCACGGCCAATCAGTTGCTGGTGTTCGCCATCGACCCGGCAACCGGCCACCTCAAGGAGCTTCAGCGTCGCTCGGTGGACGGCGATCACCCGCGCGAGTTCAGTCTCGACCCGAGTGGCAAGTTCGTGCTGATTGCCAACCAGAAGAGCAACCAGATTGTCGTCGTCGAGCGCGACGCCAAGACCGGTCTGTTGGGCAAAACCGTGCAAAAACTGCCGATGGATGCCCCGAGCGATCTTAAGTTCCTGCTGCGTCAATAGGCCGCAGGCCCCGGTTGATGGGGCCTGCAACCTTCTATTAATGAGACTGATATCGGCTAATGCTACAAAGCATTTCAAGGCGCCGACCCTCGGGAGTTAAGTTTGCTTCACGGCCCAACCGGGCAAGCAAGCCAACTGAATCGAGGAATACCGCCATGAACTTCAATCTCTTCTCTGTCATCGCCGCTTCCGCTATTTCCGCCACTGTCGCTCTGCCTGCCAGCGCCAACGTTGAAATCAGCGACAAAAAATCCCACACCCAAAGCTACACCCAGAAATACCTGCAACAGAGCGCCAACTTCTACGCTGCGCTGGATCACAAAAACCAACACTGAAATGTCAGCCCTGCACCTTTTATGCAGGAGCGAAGTCACTTGCCGATCGGCCCACAGGCGTCGAAAAGCCCCAAAGTGATGTCGCTCCTGCATAACGCGTTTACGACAGCATCATATTGCTATCAATGTATTGCTTGATATCACATGGCCATGTGTTTAAATTTGACGCTGATTTTTTGACTCCTCCCTAAAAGGATCGACAGCATGGCGATGCGTCTGGCAGTGGTTCTCCTGTTTCTCTATTCCACCCCGATTCTGTCGGCTGCCCAGCCCGTTCCCAGCGAGCCGGATGCGGCCCGGGAGCGCTTGATGAGCTTTATCGAGGACTGAAACACGCTGGATTCAAGATCAATAAAACTGATAGCTACTATGCATAAAGGTCGCTAGTTATCTTCTGTTTTTTGATCGATTCTGTGGGCACTGAAACATGCCCACGGAGAACACCATGGCCAGCACCATCCTCACTTCTGCCAAACACGGCGCCTACCTGGCCATTGGTCTTTACGTGGCCATGGTGTTGGTCGTCAGCCTTTCGGCTCAATCGCAACACAGCCTTCAAGCACCGATTCAGGTCGCTTATCCCGGCATCCAGTTCGAACACCGCGCTCAACACGCGGTGGTTGATGACGTCGACTTGGCGGGGGTGGCAGGGGCATGAAAGGACGCAGACTCTGGGTCATCGCCTTTCTGGCGTTCATGACCAATGGCGCTTCGTTGTTGGGGATCGGGCAGGGCTCGGCGGGCTCGGTGGCACGGGCCATCGAGTGCAATCACAACATCGCCCACAACATCCAGACTGCCAAGGCCCTGGAGCTGTTGGTGGGTAATCCGCCGAGCAAATCCAATGGCGAATTTTTCGGGCCATTCCAGGTGGATTGCTCGGCGTTGGGGATGTGTGAAGTGTTGGCCTGATTCCCCGAAACACCATCTCCCTGTAGGAGCTGCCGAAGGCTGCGATCTTTTGACTTTTCTTTTAAAGATCAAAAGATCGCAGCCTTCGACAGCTCCTACGAGGACCGTGGTTTATTTCGCCATGACGGATGTAAACAGATCTGAGTCGATGAACCGCTGCAACCAGCCCTGCAATCGCCCATAAGGCGTCTGCCCGAACCACTCGCGATCCACATGGGCGAATTGCCTCACGAACGGCATCAAGGCGACATCCGCCAGGCTCGGGTGCTCGCCCAGCAAGTAGTCGCGCCCCTCCAGCAACTGATCCAGCTTGCGCAAGAACACCTCGCCCTCGGCACGATAAAACGTCATCGGCTGCTCGGGATATCGTTCGGCGTACTTGTAGCGATTCAGATGCACCTTGAACACCTGATCGTTTTCTTCGATCAGCCCGGCGATGGATTGCTGCCCGACAGGGTCATCCTTAAGCAGCCAGTCCTGCGGATCGTTCTGCGCCAGCGCCCAGCGCATGATTTCCAGGCTTTCATCGATCACCCGATCGTCCACGCTCAGCACCGGCACCGTGCCTTTGCTCGACAGCGCGAGCATTTCGGCCGGTTTGGCCTTGAGGCTGACCTCGACGATATTCACCGCAACCCCCGAATAACGCAGGGCCATGCGAGCGCGCATGGCGTAGGGGCAGCGGCGGAACGAATACAGCGTGATCATTTCACCTCCAGGGTGCTCAGGCCGTTGCCCTGACGGTGGACCTGGATCTGCACCGGAATCCGTTCATGCATTTCCTGTACGTGGGAAATCACCGCGACCTTGCGTCCCTGCGCCTGCAGGCCGTCGAGGGCGTCCATGGCCAGTTGCAGGGATTCGGGGTCGAGGCTGCCGAAGCCTTCGTCGATGAACAGCGATTCGATTTTCAGCGTGCTCGATGCCATCGATGCCAAACCGAGCGCCAGCGCCAGCGACACCAGGAACGTCTCGCCGCCGGACAGCGAATGCACCGAGCGCAGTTCATCGCCCATCTCGGTGTCCATCACCAATAACCCGAGCATGCTACCGCCCCGTTTCAGGCGATAGCGCCGCACCAGTTGCCGCAACTGGACGTTGGCGTGATGCACCAGCAGGTCGAGGTTGTAGGCCTGGGCGATTTTTCGGAAGGTGTCGCCGGTGGCCGAACCGATCAGCGCATTCAAGCGCGCCCAGCGCTGGTACTCGGTGTAGGCGTCGGCGATCTGCTGCGCCAGCGCCTGATTGGCGTTTTGTCGACGCTGATCTTCGGTTTGTTCGGCACGCAATTCGGCGCAGCGATGCTCGCTGGCGGCGAACAGGTTTTGCAGTTCGGCCAGTGCCGTGGCCAGTTGTTCGGCGTCCAGGTTGCCGTTGTGCTGCGCCTGATGATCGCGCAAGCGCTGATCCCGCTCCTGCAACAGCACCTTGGCTTGCGCGATGTCTTGTTCGCTTTGCTGCAATCGTTGACGCAGCTCGCTGAGCTGTTGGTCGTTGACACCGAGCAGCGCTTCCAGCCCACCGTCGTCCAGCTCCGGATGCTGCGCGCGCCAGTCGGCGATCTTGCTGCTCAACTCGCGGTCTTCGCTTTCCAGGGCTTGCGCACGTTCCTGCTGCGCCTTGAGTTCGGCGGCCAGTTGCACCAGCCCCGTGCGCACGCTTTGCAATTCCTGATTGGCCGTTGCTTCGGCATTGCGTGCCTGCTCGACGGCCTGATCCAGTTGCTGCTGCCATTGTTCGGCGCTGGCGTGTTCGCCCAGCAGTTGCGTCAGTTTTTCCTGGCAAGCCTGTTGTTGCCCGGCCAACGCGCTGAACTGCTGCTGCGCGGCGTCCAGTTGCTGGGTGCGGGTCTGCTGGCGGTCCTGTTCTTTGTCCAGCGCCTGCTGGCGTTGTTGCTGCTCGCCGAGTTCATCGCGCTGCTGTTCGAGTTGTTGCAGGCGTTGGGCGATCTGCTGGTCGAGCCGCATGAAAGTCGCGGCGGGTTCGTTGCGCAGCGCTTCCAGCGTCTCGGCTGGCAACAGGCTGCTGAACGCGCTCAGTTCTTCGTCCAGGCGTTGGCGATCGCTGCTCAACTCCCGTTGCTGGTTGAGCAGGTGTTGTGTCGCCTGTTGGTTCGCTGCTTCAGCGCTGCGCAGTTGCTGCGCCAGGCGCGCGGCATCCTGTTGCAGGGTGAGCAGGGCGGTTTGCCGCTGTTCGTCCTGGGTGATGCTCTGGTTCAGCTGGCTGCTTTGTTGGGTCAGCCAGGCATCGCGTTTGTTCGCGTCCTGGGCCAACAGTTGGGCGGACAACGGGTGCGCTTCCAGGCTCGGTGTCAGGCTCTGTTGTTGAGTGGCGAGTTGTTCTTGCTGCTGCAGCAATTCCTTTTGCTGAGCAATCAGGCCACCGACTTCGGCGCGCAGCTCGGTCAGTTTTTCCTTGAGCAGGTCGACGGCTTTCTGGGCGTTGGCCTGTTCGCTCTCATCGTGGCGGCCGAGGCTTTGCAACAAGGCTTCGGGCTGATGATAAGGATGGTCCGGGCTGCCGCAGACCGGGCACGGCTGATCGTCCTGCAGTTGCGCACGCAGTTCTTCGACGCTGGCACTGCGCGCCAGACGCTGACGTTCCAGCAGCTCGCGGGTGACGGTCAGGGTCTGTTCGGCGACCGTCAATTCGGTCTTGGTCTTCACCCCGTCCTGGGTCAGACGATCACGCTCTTGCTGAGCGGCGACTTGGCGCTGCTGAAGTTCGGTGCCGCGCTTGTCCAGTTCTTGTTGGCTGGCCCACAGCCGCGTCAGTTCTTCAACGGCCCGCAGTTGCTTGCGGTTGTCCTGTAGCAGGCTGCCGAGGATCTGAATCTGCTCGGCCACGGCTTCGGGTTCGGCGCCAGCCTCTTTGTACAGCAGCTCCAGGCTCTGGCGTTGAGCGGCCAGATCCTCGGCGGCGCGGGTGGCGCTTTGCTCCAGGGCAGCCAGTTCGGCCTGGCCCTTGTTCAGGCGATTGCCGATCAGCATCAGTTGTTGCAGACGATCGCGGTAGGCGTTCCAGGCATCGCTCAGCGGCGCCAGATGAGTACTTTGCTCAAGCTCAGCGGCAATTCGCTGCAAGCGTTCTGCGACCTGTTTCTGTTGATCGAGCAAACCCTGAATCGTGCTTTGGCCCTGAGTGCAGGCCAGTTCTGCCTGCTGCTTGAGGTCGGCGCTGAGGCTGGCGTCCTTGACCAGGCGGGCGAGGGTGCTTTGCTCTTCGAAGGCCTGACGCAGCAGCGGCGCACTGTTGCTGTGTTGGCTTTGTGCGGCGGCCAGTGCCGATTGCGCCGTGCTCAGGCTGTGTTCGAGCTGAGCCTGACGCGCGTTCAGATCGGTTTGCTGTTGAGCATGCTGCCGAATCTGCGTTGCCAGTGGTGTGAGCTGGGCGGTCAATTCGGTCTTGCGCGCGAACTGGTGCCGTTGCGGGGCCAATTGCTCCAGGCGGGTCAGCTTCAAGCGCTCGCCGGCCAGGCTGTCCCAGTGTTGCTGGGCGGATTGCAGTTGTTCGGTGGCACTCTGTTGCGCGTCCTGCAACTGACGCAAATCCTTGAGCCAGGTGTGTTGCAGCTCCAATTGCTTGAGCTGCGCCTGCTGGGTCTTGAGTTGTTGCTGCGCGTCATTGAAGCGCTCATCGAGCTCGGCCCGGGCTTCCGGCGACAGCGGCGTGACACCGGTGGCCTGGTCCTGCAACAGCCTGTGGGTTTCGCGCGCTTCTTTGGTCTTGTCGAAGGCGCGGCGACCGAGGCGGGTGTAGAGCGCGGTGTCGGTGAGCTTTTCCAGCAGTTCACTACGGTCGTTGTCGTCCGCCTTGAGGAACGCGCTGAACTCGCTCTGGGCCAGCAACACGGCGCGGGTGAACTGTTCGAAGTTCAGGCCCAGCGCGGTTTCGAGCTGAGTCTTGTATTCGCCTTTCTGGCTGGCCAGCAGTTGATCCTGATCGATGTCGCGCAGGCTCTGGCGACTGGCTTGCAGCTTGCCGCCGGCCTTTTCCCGAGCGCGATTGGCCTCCCAGCGCGCGCGATAGCGACGACCGTCGATGCCGACGAAATCCACTTCGGCATAACCTTCGCCGGTGCCACGACGCAGCAGGGTGCGCGGGTCGCCGGTGCCGATTTCGCCATCGGCGTCCGGAACCTTGGCATCGCGGCCGGTGTTGTTCAGCCGCGGCACGGCGCCAAACAGCGCCAGACACAGCGCATCGAGCAGGGTGCTTTTGCCGGCGCCGGTCGGCCCGGTAATCGCAAACAGACCGGCACTGGCCAAGGGCTCGGCGGTGAAGTCGATTTCAAACGGCCCGGCTAGGGAGGCGAGGTTTTTCAGGCGGATCGCGAGGATTTTCATGGCTGTTCGCTCTCCATCTGCACGTCTTGCAGCAGCTCGGCGAAGTCCCTGAGCGTTTGCTCGTCGACCTCGCTGCCATAGTTGTCCTGCCAGGCGCGGCTGAACAGTTCCTGCGGCGTCAGTTGGTCCAGTTCGATCAAGGTGGCGCCGTCCTCGACGCCGTCGCGGCTGCCGTTGCCGGCGTATTCGGCGGCAATCCGCACCAGCCGTACCGCTTTGCCTTGCAGGGCTGTTTCCACTTGATGGCGCAGGTCCGGTTGCGGCTCGTCGAGACGCACCCGCACTTCCAGCCACGGCTGGCGCTGGATGTCGGCGAGCAGGTCGATGTTGGGCAGGTCGGCCAGTTGCAGCAGGATCTCCGCCAGCGGCGCGGGGCCGAGGCGTTGCAGGTTTACCGGCCGGGGGATCAGTTTAGATTCGACGCTGAGCAAGGTTTCGCCATCCAGTTTGATGTCGAGAATCTGATGCTGATAACCGATCTCGGAGAACGACAACGGAATCGGCGAGCCGCTGTAGCGGATGCGTTCTTCGCCGTTGACCTTCTGCGGTTTGTGCAAATGCCCGAGGGCGACATAGCTGATGCTCGGCCCGAACAGGCTGGCGGGCAGGGCTTCGGCGTTGCCGATGATCAGGCTGCGCTCGGAGTCCTCGGAAACCGAACCGCCGGCCATGTGCGCATGGCTGATGGCGATCAACGCCTGACCCGGTTTGCGCTTGGCGTTCGCCGCTTCAATCAGCCATTCGTGAACCTGGCCGATACCGCGCAAATAGTTATCACCCAGGTGCGCGCCGGTCACTTCGGCGGGGCGCAGGAACGGCAGCGCCAGGCACCAGGCAGCGATTGTGCCGCTGGCATCCGGCAACGGCAGCAACAGGCGTTCGGCATCCAGTTGGCCGTCATCCAGCCACAGCACGCGCCCGAGAGCGTGAGTGCGCAAGCGGCGCATCAACGGCGCGGGCAGTTCGATCCGTGAGCCGGAGTCGTGGTTGCCGGCGATCATCACGATGGTCAGCAAGGGCTGCTGCTCGTGGGCGCTGACGATGAAATCGTAGAGGCGTTCCTGGGCTTTGACCGGTGGGTTGACCGTGTCGAAGATATCGCCGGCAATCAGCAGCACATCAGGCTGGTCCAGCTTCAGTTGACGCAGCAGCCAGTCGAGAAAACAGGCGTGCTCGAAATCGCGTTCCTGGCCGTGCAGGTTTTGCCCAAGGTGCCAGTCGGAGGTGTGGAACAGACGCAAGGCGTACTCCGCAACAAAATAAGGTGATGGCCGCAAGAAGAATGATGGCGGCTAAAGAGGGGAGAGTTTACTGGCAAACACGTGGGATGGCGCGATGGATCTGACCGAACCGAAGACCTGTGGCGAGGGAGCTTGCTCCCGTTCGGCTGCGCAGCAGTCGCAAAATGGCTGATGCATTATGTCGGAAGAAACGAGTGATGTGGTTTTGGGGCCGCTTCGCAGCCCAGCGGGAGCAAGCTCCCTCGCCACAAGGTCCAGTGATTATTTGGGGTAGAGCGGCGGCAACCCGGTGTCGCCCACCAGGTCTTGAACCCCTTCGGCGGTCGGAATCGCACGAATCGCGCGCCACAGTTCTTCGCCTTGCCAGTACTGACCGGTTTCGCTGTAGAGCGCGCCGTTCAGGCCATCGAGGGCATCGGACAGCGGCACGAAACGGGCGGCCATGTCGGCCAGGGTTTCCGGTTGTTGCCGGGCCCAGGCGTCGAGGGCCTGGCGGGTGGCGTGGGTGTCGTTGGCCTGGCAGGCGCGTTTGAGGTCGTCGAGTAGGGTGCGTGGGCTCGGGCCGGTCTGCGCTGCCCGCAGGATTGCCGGTTGCGAGCGGGCGCGCCACCAGAGGCCGAAGCCCAGCAGGGTGGTGCAGGCCAGAATTGCCGTGCTGAGTTTCCACCACCAAAGGGCTTCGTTGCTGGCGCCGGACATCACCAGCGGGCTGCTCGCCGGGGTGTCGACGATCAGGCTCGGATTGCTCGCCACTTGCAGCGTGCGGGCCGGCAGGCTGCTGTGTTCCAGGTGATCCTCGAAGGTGTTCCACCAGACCACTTCAACGCTCGGCAAATCGATGTCACCGGTGCGGGTCGGCACCAGGGCTTCTCGGTCCTCGCGACTGCCGATCAAGCCGCGATCGCCGCTCTGGTTGCTCAGCACCGGTTGATCCGGGTAGCGCCGCAGGCCGTTGATCTCGGTGGCGGGCAATGGTGGCAGTTGAGAACTGGCGAGGCCTTCGGCGCTCAAGATCAGGCTGCGGGTCAACGAGTCGCCGACCTGCGCATGATCCGGTTCCGGGCTCCAGCTTTCACTCAGGCTCAGGCTGCGGGCCGGTAGCCAGGGAACATCGGCTGGATAACTGCCGGGCTTGGCCTTGACCGTCAGCGGAATCTCGGTGGAACTGACGCGCATCAATTTGCCCGGTTTTGGCCCCTGGGGCGATGCGTCCTGGGACGGTTGGGCATCGACCAGTGTGGCACTGAATACCTGCGCCGGAATGGTCAGCACGCCGCTGTGCTGCGGGTAAATCGCGTAGCGCATTTCGATCACGCCATGGCGCAAACCATTGATGGCTTTCTCGTAGGTGCGCGACTCGCCCAGTTGTTCGATGCGCGCATCGGGAATCTGCAACGGGGTCAGGCTGCTGTCGTCGTACAGCGACACCGAATGATAAATGCGCAAGGTCAGGATCGCCTGAGCCTGCACATAGACGCTGTTCTGGTCGAGGCTGGCTTCGATGAACACCGGCGCTAGCGTGTTACTGCTGTCCTGGGTTTCGCTTTCGATCACCTGCACGGTAATCGGTTGGCTCTGCGCCTCGCCCAGTTGCAGTGACGGAATCACCACACTGCCGTTCTGCCGGGGCAGCAGGGTGATGATCCAGCGGGTGGTCGCTTGAGTGTTGCCGTTGAGGGTGTTCGGTTGGTTGACCTGACGGGTACCGCGCACCTCGAACTGCGGCTCCAGCGGAGTCAGGTCGGGTTTGCCGAACTGGGTCACGTCGCTGGATTCCAGAGTCAGTTCGACCGTCTCCCCGGAACTCAGGCGACTGCGATCGACACTGGCGACCAGCTCCGCAGCCTGGGCCTGAGCGGTCCAGAGAAGCAGTGCAAGCAAGAAGGCGGTGAAGCGGGTCATCGAGTTTTTCCCTGATCCTGATGTTGTTGCTGTTCGTACCAGAATTTGCGCCTGAGCAGTTCGCCGGGGTCATCCGGGATCTTGCGCAACCATTGCTCCAGCGCCTGTTGCTGCTCGCCTTCGAGCATTTCGCTGGCGGGGCGCCGTGGTGGCGTGGTGCTTTGTTCATCCCCCAATTCGCTGCCCGGAACTTCATTGGCGCCCGGTTGCGGTGGTGCCGTGGGCGGCTGCTCGGCGTCCGGCGTGGCCTGTTGGGCATCGGTTTTCGGCTCGCCATCGCTCGGCTGGGTGGCGCTGCCCGGTGGCGGTTCCTGAGACATGGTTTCGGTTTCGCCCTCGGCGGTTTTGTCCGGTTCGACGGGCGGTGTAGCGGTTTTCTGCTTGAGCAGCGTTTCCACCAGTGCCTTGTTAGTCAGCGCCGGGCGCAGGTCTGGCTGAAGTTCCAGCGCTTGCTCATAAGCATCCAGCGCCGCTTCCAGTTCGCCGCTTTTGGCCAGGGCGTTACCTCGATTGTAGTGGGCGTGGGCGTCGTTACCCTGGGCAAACCGCTGGGCGGCGCCACTGTAGTCGCCAGCTTCATAGAGCGCCACACCTTGCCATTGCGGGTCTTCGAAATGCTGTGCGGCTTCGGCAGGACGCTTTTGTTTGAGTAAGTGCAAACCCTGTTGATCGGGCCGCAGCCACAAGTCTTCGAAATCGAAGGCGTAACTCGGTTGCGGCAGCAGGAACAGCAGCGGCAAGCAGAACAGCCAGCCGCGACGCCCGGCACAGGCGGCCAGCAACAACAATGGCAGCAGCAGCCAGTAGCCTTGATCGGCCCAGGTGTCGAGGCGCAACGTCTGGCCGTCGCTGCGCAGGTCCCGTGGGCCGTCGAGCAGGCTGAGGTCGCGCAGGTCGGCATCGTCCAGGCGTGCCTGGGCATATCGTCCACCCAGGCCATTGGCGAAGGCTTTCAGGCTGGGGCCATCCAGATGCGGCACCAGAATCGCGCCCTGATCGTCCTTGAGGAAACTGCCGTCGTCCTGCGCGACCGGTGCACCTTCGGCGGTGCCGATGCCGAGCATCAGAAATTGTGTGGACTTGGCGTCCAGCGCCTGACGAATCCCTTGGCGTTCGTGTTCCGTCAGCGACGAACCGATCAGCAGGATCCGCCCCTGGCCGAGGGCACCCTGATCCAGCAGCGTCAGGGCCTTGGCCACCGCGAGATCGGCGCGATGACCGGCCTGGGGCATCAGCGACGGCTTGAGGGCGTCCAAAAGATTGCGGCTGGTCGACAGGTCGTCCGACAGTGGCACCAGCGTGTGGGCGCTGCCGGCGTAGACGACGATGGCGGTCTGCGCGTCGCTGCGGTTTTGCAGCAGATCCAGCAGTTTGCGCCGGGCCTGTTCCAGCCGGTTTGGCGCAACGTCTGCGGCGAGCATTTCCGGGGTCAACTCAAGCAACACCACCAGTGGATCAGCGGGTTTCTGGCCGGTTTGCTCGACGCGTTGCCAGCTCGGCCCCAGCAGGGCCAGCACGGTCAGCACCCAGGCCAGGCCCAGGGCGACCCACGGCAGTTTGCTCTCGCGACCGCTGCCACCACTGAGCAAGGCGGCATGGAAGGCCGGTGGCAGAATCATTTGCCAGCGACCCGCGCGCTTCTGCCGGTGCCAGAGTTGCCAGAGCAACCAGCCCAGCAACGGCAGCAATAGCAGCCACCAAGGACGGAACCAGTACGGCCAGAGAGCGATCATCGGCGCCTCCGCAGACGCAGGCGTTTGAGGCGCTGACGCCAGTCGGGCAGTTGCGTATGCAGAAACCGCTCTTTGGTAAACAGCTTCTTGGTGAATAGACGTTGCAACGGGTTATCCGGCCAGCGCTCACGGATCACCAGCAGCATGCTCAACAGCAGCGCCATCGCCAGAGGCCAGTGATACAACGCCTGGGCCGGACGGGCCTGCGTAGGTTGCTGGGCTACCGGTTCCAGTTTGTCGAGGGTGGTCTTGATCGCCTGCAATTCCTGGCCGTCGCGGGCGCGGAAATACTGGCCTCCGGTGGCTTGGGCAATGGCTTTCAAGGCCGGCTCGTCGAGGTCCAGGCTCGGGTTGATGCCCAGGAAGCCCAGGGTGCCGCTTTGTTCCGGGTCGGCGCCAATGCCGATCGGGTAGATTTTTACGCCTTCATTCGCCGCCAGGCGTGCGGCGGTCAGCGGATCGATTTCGCCGCCATTGTTGGCACCGTCGGTGACCAGAATCAGCACGCGGCTTTGTGCCGGACGTTGGCGCAGGCGTTTGAGGGCCAGGCCGATGGCGTCGCCGATGGCGGTGTTCTTGCCGGCGATGCCGATCCGCGCTTCGTCGAGCCAGACACGCACGGTGTGGCGGTCGAAGGTCAGCGGCGCTTGCAGATAGGCCTGGCTGCCGAACAGGATCAACCCGACCCGGTCGCCGTCGCGACTTTCGAGAAAATCACCGAGCAAATGCTGCACCAGTGACAGTCGGCTGACGTCTTCGTCCTGCCACTGCATGTCGGGGAAGTCCATTGAGCCGGAGACGTCCACCGCCACCAGCAAATCGCGGCCACTGGCGGCAATCGGTAGCGGTTCGCCGAGCCATTGCGGGCGCGCCGCGGCGATCAGCAGCAACAGCCACATCAGAATAAACGGGGCTTGCTGGCGCCAGGTCGGCAGGTTGGCCCGGGCGCGGCGGCGAGCGAGGCCTTCGAGGTCGCTGAGGAAGCTGACCTTGAGCGCCGGTTCGCCACTGTCGGCCACCGGCAACAGCACCCGCATCAGCCACGGTAGCGGCAGCAGGGCGAAAATCCACGGCCAGGCGAACTCAAACATGTTTGCGAATCCAGGTGTCGACGGCTTGAGTCAGGCCGGCGATGGCCTTGTCGTCGAGCTTGCATTCGGGCTTGTAGGCACCTTCCACCAGCACCATCCAGCGCGTGAGGCCGGCAGCCGGGCAGCGGTTATCAAGGAACGCCAGCCATTGGCGCCCGTTGAGGGTGTGGCTCTGGCTGTAGGGGTAATGGTTGCGGCACAGGCGTTTGAGCAAGCCGTTGAGTTGCTGCAGCCACGCACCGGCCGGGGCGCCGTCGTAGGGTTTGGGCATCAGTGCGAGTTCGGCCAGGGCGGCGAGGCGCACCGGGTCCAGCGGTTGTTCGGCGCGCACGACAGGGCGCTTGTCCGGAATGAAGCGTCGCAACTGCCATACGCCGAAACCGATCAGCGGCAGCAACAACAGCAGCAGCCACCAGCCCGGTGCCGGCGGCCAGAAGCCGATCGGTGGCGGGGAAATCAGCGGTTGCAGTTGATCGAGGCTGCTCATCGACCTTTCCCCGGACGTTGTGGGTTCAGGTATTCGCGCAATTGCTCGACCATTTCGCTTTGGGTACTCAACGGCATCAGCAACACCCGCAGCTTCTGCGCCAGCAGTTCCCAGCGGTCAATGCGTGCTTCCGCTTGGGCGCGATAGGCCTGGCGCAGGTCGAAATTCAAGGTGTCGAGTTCCAGTTGCGCGCCGTGTTCGGCAAAACGAAGCAGGCCGGCGGCGGGCAGGGCGTGATCCAGCGGGTCGGACACCGGCAGCAGCAACAGGTCGCAATGGCGCGACAACAGGCTCAGTTGCTGCTCGGCACTGTCGGACAAGGCGCGTTCGTCGCAGATCACAATCACCAGGCTGCCAGGGCGCAGCACTTCCCGGGCGCGGCGCAGGGCAATGCCGAAGGCGTCGCGGTCAGGTTCGCGCTCGGTGTGCAGCGACTGATTGACCCGCACCAGCCGGTTGAGCAATTGCAGCAGGCTCTGCTTACTGCGGCGCGGCTTGATTTCGTAATGCTCGTTGTCGCCGAACACCAGCCCGCCGACCCGGTCGTTATGCCCCAGCGCGGCCCAGCCAATCAGACTCGCGGCCTGGGCGGCCAGCACCGACTTGAACATCAACCCGGAGCCGAAAAACAGCCGACGGCTCTGTTCAACCATGATGAAAATCGGTCGTTCGCGCTCCTCATGGAACAGCTTGGTGTGCGGTTCCTGGGTCCGGGCGGTGACGCGCCAGTCGATGCTGCGCACATCATCGCCGGCCTGATAGACCCGCACCTGATCGAAGTCCACTCCGCGCCCGCGCAGTTTGGAGTGGTGCAGGCCGATCAGCGGGCTGCGCTGGCTCGGCGTGGAAAACAGCTGCACTTCGCGCACGCGATGGCGCATCTCGATCAGCTCGGCGAGGCTGATGCGGATGCCCGGCTCGGGCGGCAGAAGGGTGTTCATCGGGGTCAAGCGACGGCTACGACGTCGAGAATCCGCTGGACCACCCGGTCCTGGTCGATGCCAGCGGCTTCGGCTTCAAAGGAAAGAATGATGCGGTGACGCAACACATCGAACAGCACCGCTTGAATGTCTTCGGGGCTGACGAAGTCGCGACCGGCCAGCCAGGCATGGGCCCGGGCGCAACGGTCGAGGGCGATGGAACCGCGTGGACTGGCGCCGTAGGCGATCCATTCGGCCATTTCCGGGTCGAACTTGGCCGGGATCCGCGTGGCCATGACCAGTTGCACCAGGTATTCCTCCACGGCGTCGGCCATGTACAACCCGAGGATTTCCTTGCGCGCGGCGAAGATCGCCTGCTGGCTGACCCGGCGTTCAGGTTTGGTTTCGCCGTGCAGTGCTTCGCCACGGGCCTGTTGCAGAATCCGTCGTTCGACGGTGGCGTCGGGGAAGCCGATTTTCACGTGCATCAGGAACCGGTCGAGCTGGGCTTCGGGCAACGGGTAGGTGCCTTCCTGCTCGATGGGGTTTTGCGTGGCCATGACCAGAAACAGCGGCGACAGCTCGTAGGTGCTGCGCCCGACGCTGACCTGGCGTTCGCCCATGGCTTCGAGCAGGGCCGACTGGACCTTGGCCGGGGCACGGTTGATTTCGTCCGCCAGCACCAGGTTATGGAAGATCGGGCCTTGCTGGAACACGAAGCTGCCGGTTTCCGGGCGATAGATTTCCGTGCCGGTGATGTCGGCCGGCAGCAGGTCGGGGGTGAACTGGATGCGATGGAACTGTGCTTCGATGCCTTCGGCGAGTTCTTTGATGGCCTTGGTCTTGGCCAGCCCCGGGGCGCCCTCGACCAGCATGTGACCGTCGGCGAGCAAGGCGATGAGCAAGCGCTCGATGAGTTTTTCCTGGCCGAGAATCTGCGTTGAAAGAAAGGTTCGCAGCGCGAGCAGCGCTTCACGATGTTCCATCGATGACTGTTCCTGGAAAGGGTGACCGAAGACGTTCGAATAACGCCAGGGCTGGGGGCGTTACTTTAATCCATCGCGGGGGGCGCCGACTAACGGCATTTTGTAGAAATGTGCGGATTAACGCTCGTTCCCACGCTCTGCGTCACTAGTGTCCGGTAAAAACTAAAGGGGGAGCTTGCTCCCCCTTGCTGTGCCTGCTTCGTAAGCAATAATCAGGTTTTCAGACTCGATTTTCGCCCATGTTCAGCAGCACTCGATTTGCACAAATGCTCCAGGCCCTTCCCCATCAGCTCTTCAAAGCATCCGTCAAACGCTGTGGCGCTGATCGTTATGCCAAGCAGTTCACTTCGTGGGATCTACTTATC